>JBDTMB010000116.1:0-13657 GCA_039934485.1 Vicinamibacterales bacterium | reverse complement strand
CAAAGGCTCCTTAAGGTGACTCATAAAGACCTGCGGGTGCCGCGCGAGGAAGGTGTGGCTGGTCATGGTCGTCATCACTCGCGAAGAGTCCCGCCTGATGGATGAAGAGGCGACCCGTGCCTCGCAAACCATGTAGCACGTTTCGTGCCGGGCCAGGACGCGCCGAGTCGCTCGACGACGGGACACACACTTTTGCGCAAACCAAGTAGTCTTCGGGATAATTTCGCGGCTCACCGGAACGCATTAGTATTGGGCTTGCCGGTTCCGCGCATGGAGAGATTGAGCCTGTCGACCCACGTCGTCCTCGTTCACCCTGAAATCCACTGGAACACCGGCAACGCCGGACGCACGTGCCTGGCGGTGGGCGCGGCGCTGCACCTCGTCGAGCCGCTGGGCTTCTCACTCGACGAGCGCCAGGTCAAGCGCGCGGGTCTCGACTATTGGGAACATGTCGATCTGCGGGTGTGGCCGGACTGGAGCGCGTTCGAGGCGCAGCTGCCGGCGCTCGGCGATCCGTACTTCTTTTCAACCAAGGCGACCCGCACCCTGTGGGACGCGCCGCTCGGCGAGGACAGGGACGTCGTGCTGATCTTCGGACGCGAGACCGGCGGACTGCCCGCCGATCTGCACGAACAATACCGGGATCGATTCGTGACCATGCCGATCCTCTCACCGCGAGTACGGTCACTCAACTTGTCGTCGAGCGTGGCGATCGCGGTGTACGAAGTGCTTCGGCGGCGCCTGGCGAGGCCCTAGCCTCATGCCCTTGCTGTTTTCATACGGCACCCTGCAGCGGGAAGACGTGCAGCGGTCCACGTACGGCAGGCCTCTCGTTGGCTACGGAGACGAGCTTGTCGGCTGGGAGCCGGCGTTGGTGCGGATCGCCGATCAGGGCGTGGCCGCCAGGCTCGGCAAGAGTCACCACGCCAACGTCACGTTCAACGGCCAGCACGAGAGCCGCGCCGCCGGCACCGTGTTCGAAATCACCGAGGCGGAACTCGCCGCGACCGACACCTACGAATCGCCGTTTTTCTATCAGCGCGTCTCCGCCACGCTGGCGTCGGGCAGCACCGCGTGGGTCTACGTCCACGCGCACGCGGTGCGGCGCGCCGCTCCTGGAGACGAGCCGATCCTCCGGGCCCTTCGACTCGAGGCGCTGTCCGACGCGCCCGAGGCGTTCGGGTCCACGTACGAGAGAGAGCTCGCGCGCACCGAAGCGGACTGGCAACGATGGCTGTCGCCCGGTGCGACGTTCCTTCTCGAAGGCGCCGACGGGCACCACGGCATCGTGGCCTGCGGACGCCAGGCGGAAGGTCCGGCCGCCGTTGATTTGATGGCGATGTGGGTCCGCCCGGCGGTTCGCGGCTCACGCGGGGCAGACGCGCTGGTCGCCGCGGTCTGTGATTGGGCCCGGGCCGAAGTCGCACGAGTCGTGCGGTTGATGGTGTTCGATAGCAATCCACGCGCTCGCCGCTTCTACGAACGGCACGGTTTCCGCCTGACCGGCCATCAGGAGGCCCACGCGGGCCACGGCCGGGAACTGCAGATGGAGCGGGACGTACAAGCGCGCGGGCAAACCTGAAGGTTTGCCCCCACCGCTAGGCCCGCTTCATCGCCGCTTCCAGTGCGCGGCGCGTGAACACCGGGATCATCGCGCGCCGATATTCCTCGCCGGCATGGATGTCCGCGTTGACATCCTTCAGGCCCGCACCGGCCAGCTTCGACGCCGCTTCAATCGTCTTCACCGACAGCGGCTGTCCCGCGAGGGCCTGTTCGACGTTGGTCATGCGCGTCGCATGCGCGCAAGCGCCGGTGAGGCCGAGCCTTGCGGACTGGATCACGCCGTTCTTCACGTCGAGCACCGCGCCGACGCCGACGATCGCGTAATGCGACGCCCGTTGGTGAAGCTTGGCGTAGGCCGAGGCCTTCGCCGCCGCGAACGTCACGCTGACGATGAGCTCATCTGCGGCGAGATCCACCGTGAACAGGTCCTGGAAGAACGCGCTGGCCTTCACGCTGCGCGCGCCTTTCGGGCCGCGAAGGTTGATGTCGGCGTCGATGGCCAGCATGACGGCCGGGTAATCCGCCGACGGATCCGAGTGGGCAAGGCTCCCGCCGAGGGTGCCGCGATTGCGGACCTGCGGATCGCCAATCTCGCCGGCGGCATCGCCGATCATCGGGCACTTCTCGCGGAGCAGCGCCGACGAGGCGACGTCGCTGTGGACCGTCGTGGCGCCGATCTCGATCTTGCCGTCCCGCTCGCGAATGCCCGACAGCTCGGCAATCCGCGCGATGTCGATCAGGACGCCCGGCTCGCTCAGCCGCAGCTTCATCAGCGGCACCAGGCTGTGTCCGCCAGCAAGCAGTTTGCCGCCCGCCTGCAATTTCCTGATCGCCTCGTCGATCGACGCGGCGCGGTGATAGTCGAAATGAGTAGGAATCACGACTTGCCTCCGCCTTTGTAGATCAGCGTCATCTGCGGCCCTGGGGAGATCTGCGTCATCTGCGGCCCTGGGGAGATCTGCGTCATCTGCGGCCCTGGATAAATCTGCGTCATCTGCGGCCCTGGATAAATCTGCGTCATCTGCGGCCCTGGTTGATGAGGCGCCACAGCTTTTCCGGCCGCAGCATCATGTCGATGTGTTTCACGCCGAACTCGCTCAACGCATCCACCGCCGCGGCGACGATGCACGGGGTGGAGCCGAGCGTGCCGGCCTCGCCAACGCCCTTGGCGCCGAGCGGGTTCACCGGGGTGGGTGTCACCGTGGCGTCGAGTTCGAAGCGCGGAAAGTCGGTGGCGCGCGGAATCGCGTAGTCCATCAGCGAACCGGTGACCAGTTGGCCATCCGAGTTGTAAACCACCTCTTCGATCATCGCCTGGCCGATGCCCTGCGCCAGTCCGCCGTGGATCTGGCCTTCGACGATCAACGGATTGATCAAATTCCCCGCATCGTCGACCGCGACCAGTTTGAGGAGTGTCGGCTCGCCCGTCTCGCGATCGATCTCGAGCATCGAGATGTGGCAGCCAAAGGGATAGGTGTTGTTGGCGGGTTCGAAGAAGGCTTCGTCGCTCAGCCCCGGTTCCAGCCCGGGAGGCAGCGGTACCGGGACGTAGGCGTAGGCGGCGACCTCCGCGAACGACTTCCCGGCTGCCGGCGCGCCCTTGACGAAGATGCGGCCGTTCTCGAAGACCAGGTCGGCTTCGTTGGCTTCCATCAGCGCGGCGGCGAATTTCGCCATCTTCGCCTTGACCTTGCCGCCGGCCAGGTGGAGCGCCGTGCCGCCCACCGCTTGCGAGCGGCTGCCGAACGTGCCGATGCCCTGCTTCACCACGCCGGTGTCGCCATGCAGGATGGTGACGTGCTCGATCGGGACCCCGAACTGATCGGCGAGCATTTGCGCGAACGTCGTCTCGTTGCCCTGGCCATGCGGCGACGCGCCGGTGGTGGCGCTGATGCGGCCGTCGCGTTCGATGGTGACCCCCGAGTGTTCCCAGCCGCCAGTGGGCAGTGACGACGACGGGCCGAGTCCGCAGACCTCGACATACATCGCGAGCCCGAGGCCCACCAGCCGGCCCTGCGCCTTCGCGGCGTCGCGCTCGGCCTTGAGCTGCGGCCACTTCGCGTTCTTCAGCGCGAGGTCGAGCGCCTTCTCGTAATCGCCGGAGTCGTAGACCGCGCCCATCGGGGTGGCGTACGGGAACTCGTGCGGCTGGATGAAGTTCTTGCGCCGCAGATCGGCGGGATCCATCTTCAACTCGCGCGCCAGCATGTCCATCGCGCGCTCGACGAAGTAGGTGGCTTCGGGACGTCCGGCGCCGCGATAGGCGTCGGTGGGCGTCTTGTTGGTGAAGACTTCCGTCAGCGTGACGCGGATGGCCGGGATCTTGTACGTGGCGTTGGCCATCAGCATCGTCAGCGTCGGGATGGCGGCCGTCAGCAGCATGTTGTAGGCGCCGATGTCGGCGATGAGCCGCATCTTGAGGCCGGTGACCGTGCCATCGCGTTTGGCCGCCAGGTCGACGTAGGCCAGGATGTCGCGGCCGTGGATCGTGGCGACGAACGCTTCGGAGCGATCCTCCACCCACTTGATCGGCAGCCCGAGCTGCTTCGAGATCGCCGCCGCCACGTATTCCTCGCCGTAGATATTGATCTTGGCGCCGAAGCCGCCGCCCACTTCGGGCGCGATCGCGCGGACCTGGTCCTGGCCCAGGCCATTCATCGCCGCGATCATCGTCCGCAGGATGTGCGGATTCTGCGTCGACGACCAGATGGTCATCGTGCCCTTGCCGGGTTCGAAGTGGGCGAGCACGCCGCGCGCCTCCATCGCCGTGGGCGCCAGCCGCTGGTTGAGCATGCGCTGCGAGATCAGCACCTCGGCTTCGGCGAACGCCTTGTTCACCGCGGTGTCGTCCACCGAGCCGTCGGCGCCGACGCCGGTGCCGCCAGGGACGAGAGGAATCGCGAGGTTGTTGGGGAAATCCTTGTGAATCTGCGCCGGCTTTCCGGTCATCGCCAGTTCGGTGTCGACCACCGCCGGCCGCGTCTCGTACGACACCACGATCGCGTCCGCCGCGTCGCGCGCCTTGTAGCGATCGCTGGCGACCACCACCGCCACCGGCTCGCCCGCGTAGCGGACGACATCCACCGCCACCGCGTGGTGCGCAGGCGAGGGGAAGGGCGTGCCGATCGGCATCGGCGCGAGGAACCCGGCGATCTGCGCGCCGGTGAACACCGCCTCGACGCCGTCCATCGCCTGCGCCGCGGTGACGTCGATCGACGTGATGCGCCCGTGCGCGACGTCGCTGCGCTTGAAGGCGAGGTGTTGCATGCCGGTGACCTTGAGGTCATCGACGTAGGTGGCGTGGCCCTGGATCAGGCGAGGGTCCTCGCGCCGCTTGACGCGCTGGCCGACGAGCTTCGGCAATACCGGTGTGGTGGGCGCCATGGTTTACCCCTTGCCCGCGGCGTTCTGGATGGCGTTGACGATGTGCTGGTAGCCGGTGCAGCGGCAGAGATTGCCGGCGAGGCCTTCGCGAATCTGCTGCTCGGTGGGGTGCGGATTCTGGCTGAGGAGATACACCGACGCCATGATCATCCCCGGCGTGCAGTAGCCGCACTGGAGGCCGTGTTCCTCCCAGAAGCCGTCCTGCAGCGGATGGAGCTTGCCGTCCTTGGCCAGGCCCTCGATGGTCGTGACGGCGGCGCCGTCGGCCTGGACCGCGAACACCGTGCACGACTTCACGCTGCGGCCGTCGATGAGCACCGTGCAGGCGCCGCACTGCGTGGTATCGCACCCGATGTGAGTGCCCGTGAGGTTCAGTTGCTCGCGCAGGAAATGGGCCAGCAGCAGGCGCGGCTCCACGTCGGCCTTGCGCACCTTGCCGTTGACGGTAATGGCGACCTGGGACATGTCGTTCCCCCTTTTGCGGAAGGGCCTAAGTCTAATGTGACCGGGGACAAGCGCAACAGGAAATAGTCGGATAAAATCCCCAGTTGGTGTTTTTCAAAAAGGGGAATCCAGAAATGAATTGCAAGATGTTCAGAGGCTTGGTGGCCACGGCTGCCTTGGTGCTCGGATTGGCGGCGTCCGCGGCGGCGCAGGGCGGCGGGGCCAGCACGACGGGGACGATTCAGGGCAAGGTATCGGATTCGAGCGGCGCGGTGCTCCCGGGCGTCACCGTGACGGCCACGAGTCCGTCGATGATCGGCGTGCAGTCGCAGGTGAGCAACGAGAATGGCAGCTACCGCTTTCCCGCGGTGCCTCCCGGCGCGTATGCGTTGACGTTTGAGCTGGCCGGCTTTAATTCCTTCAAGCGCGACAACGTCCAGGTCTCGTTGGGCGTCAACGTGACCATCAACGCCGAACTGGCGTTGGCGACGTTGCAGGAGACGGTCACCGTGAGCGGCGCCTCACCGGTGATCGACACCTCCGCGACGCGCGTGCAGCAGAACTTCAAGCTGGAGCAGCTCGACGCCATCCCGAACGGCCGCGACATGTGGGCGCTGCTGGCGGCCACGCCCGGCGTGATCATGAGCCGCATCGACGTCGGCGGCAATCGCGCCGGCACCCAGACCGGCTACACCTCGTACGGCTTGAACGGCCAGGTCCGCGTCTCGGTGGAAGGCATCAACACCACCGAAGGCACCGGCGGCGCGGGTTTCTACTTCGACTACGGTTCGTTCGAGGAAGTGTTCCTCGGCGTGGCCGGCCAGGGCGCCGAAGCGGCGACCCCGGGCGTGCAGTCCCAGTTCCTCGGCAAGTCGGGCGGCAACCGGTTCTCGGGCGAGCTCTACCAGGACTTCTACAACAACTCGTTCCAGACCTCGAACCTCACCGACGAGATGATCAACAACCAGGGCCTGCGCAAAGGCAGCAACGAGGTGGAGAAGTACTACGACACCAACGTCAACATCGGCGGGCCGATCAAGCGCGACAAGGCCTGGTTCCACTACTCGTGGCGCCGGCAGTTCAACGCCGTGCAGCAGCCGCTGTTCAC
This sequence comes from Vicinamibacterales bacterium, assembly GCA_039934485.1. GTDB lineage: Bacteria > Acidobacteriota > Vicinamibacteria > Vicinamibacterales > UBA2999 > 12-FULL-67-14b. The sequence continues at coordinate 7,158 of JBDTMB010000116.1, read as the reverse complement.
GTTCGACAAGACGTTCGATACGTGGAACCAAAATCCGTCGGCGAAAGTCACCTACCAGATCAACCAGAAGAACAAGTTGATTGCCTACTACCAGTGGAACATGAAGGTGCAGCCGAACCGGCTGCCCCTCAACGGCTACACCTACACCGATCCGGGCCAGACCGTGCGGCAGGAGTCGCCGAGCTGGGTGTGGAAGGGCGAGTGGAACGGCACGCTCAACGACAAGATCTACCTCGAAGCGCGCTACGGCGACTTCGGCTATTACGATCCTCGCCGCGTCAACAGTGACGTGCAGTACTTCTGGCGCGATACCGCCCGCCTGCAGCTCGATGGCGCGCATGCCCAGAGCCAGACCGACCGCGACCGCAAGCAGACCACCGCCGCGGCCACCTATTTCCTCGATACCAAGCACGGCAACCACACGTTCAAGTTCGGCGGCGAGATCTATAAGGAAACCCAGTGGAGCGGCCGCATGCAGAACGTCGGCGGCAACATCGAGCACATCTACTCGAACGGCGTCTCGAGCACGGTGGTGTTCGGCGTGCCGACGGCGCTCTCGGTGAGCGGCCGCCGCGCCAGCGACGACGGCGACCTGCTGGTGGTCAACAAGCTCGACACGCAGGACCTCTTCCTCAACGACACCTGGGCGTTCGGCAAGGTGACGCTGAACCTCGGCGCCCGCTGGGACCGCTACACCGGGTGGATGCCGGAGCAGAAGCAGATCGCCTACAGCAACGGCCCGGTGAGCGTGCCCGAGCAGACGTTCCCCGAAACCACCTTCTACACCTGGAACTCGTTCGGGCCCCGCGCCGGCATCACCTATGACCTGGCCGGCGACGGCAAGACCGTGGTCAAGGCCAGCTACGGGCTGTTCTGGCACAACCCCGGTCCGGATGTGAGCGCCAACGCCAACCCGAACCAGAACAACAAGAGCGTCACCTACAACTGGAACGACCAGGCGGATTGCGCCGGCTGCATCAAGGGCGACAAGAAGTTCCAGATGGGCGAACAGGGCGCGGTCACCAACACCACGCTGTCGGGATCGATCCAGTTCGATCCGAACACCACCGAGCCGTACTCGAACGACGCGTCGGTCTACCTGGAGCGCCAGCTTGGAACGAGCGTCGGCACCCGCGTCGGCTTCGTCTACAAGACCGAGGACGACCTGATTGCGCAGTACGTCCCCGGCCGTCCGATCTCGGCCTACACCGTGCCGTTCTCGTTCGTCGACAACGGCGTCGACGGCCGTGCAGGCACGAGCGACGACCGCACGCTGTCGCTGCTTGGCGTCCCGACGGCCCAGGCGGCGAACTTCCCGCTGACCAACGTCGTGATGAACACGCCGCGCTTCTCCCGCTACAAGACGGTGGAAGCGTCGATGGTCAAGCGCCAGGGCAACAAGTGGTCCGCGCAGGTCGGCGGCAGCTACACCTTCGCGCACGATTTCCCGGGCAACTATCCGAACGATCCGAACGCCGCGTTCGACGAGGATACGACGCGCTGGGACTTCAAGCTGTCGGGCAGCTACGACGCGCCCTGGGGCATCCGCCTGTCGCCGCTGGTCCGTCACCAGGCCGGCGCGAATTTCGCGCGCACGATCTCGGTGGGCTCGTCGTTCGCGACGGCGGCCGGCGCGATCTACAGCGGCACCATCAATGCCGAACCGCTCAACTCGCGCCGCCACGACAACATCACCGTGCTCGACGTTCGCGCCGAGAAGACCTTCAAGGTGAAGGGTACGTTCCGCGTCCGCGGGCTCTTCGACCTCTTCAACATCACCAACAGCAACGCCGCGGAGACGCGCACGGTCGCCACCGGGACGTCGTTCCTGCGGCCGACGGCGATTCTGGCGCCGCGCACCGCGCGCATCGGCGTCCGGCTGCAGTTCTAAACGCACGAGGGCACTTCGTCGGAGACTAACCGCGGAGGCCACGGAGGCCACGGAGTAATCGTTGGAAGCGCCGAGTGCCGCTCAGCGGCATTGGATTTCCAGAGAGGTTCTCCGTGTCCTTCGTGCACTCCGTGGTTAACGTCCGACGGGGCCCCTCGAGCTTTTCTCTTGGAGGGCCTCACCATGACCGATCGACGAGAGTTCCTGACCGCCAGCCTGGCGGGAATTGCGGCGTCGCTGATCGCCGCGCACGAAGCCGGTGCCGCGCCGGCGGCGAAGATGATCGTCCAGAAGGACACACCCAAGGTCAATCTCGACGGCTGGCAGATGACCGCCAGCGAGGTCAGCTATCCGGCGGGCGAATCGTCCGGCAAGCATCGTCATCCTGGATTTGTGATCGGATACGTCCTCGAAGGGCAGTATCGTTTCGCGGTCAACGGCGAACCGGAGAAGATCTGCAAGCCTGGCGAGATGTTCTTCGAGTCGTTCGAAACCGCCGGCGACGTCCACGCCATCTCTGGCGCGACGTCGGCCGGCCCGGCGAAGATCCTGGCCATCGTGTTCACGAAGAAAGGGGATCCGACCACGATCCCCGTTCCCGGCGCCTAGGCCGCAGATGACGCGGATGACTCAGACACGCTCCTAGCGCGGCGCTGGCGTGCGAGGGGCTCCGGTGGTGGCGTCAAACGTCGCCGTCACCGGCACGCCCATCGGGCCCACCGGGATGTAGACCACCGTGTGGTTGGGCGATCCCACCATCGCCTTCTGCGCTTCGATCGCTTCGTGCTGGATGTACATCCCGTTCAACTGCCCGCGAATGATCTCCATCGCGTTGGCGATGCCTTGCGCCTGCACCTCGCGTTTCGTGCGTTCCTTCCGTTCGATCTCGATCTCCGTGTCCTTGCGCGCCAGTTCCTGGGTGGCGGCAAGTTTCCGTGACACGGCGTCGGCGATCGCCTCGGGATACTGCACGTTGCCGACGACGACGCTGTCGATCTTGAAGGGACTGCCGTCGGCATAGGTGCGGATGCGCGCCAGCACGGCGTCGCCGATGGCGATGAGCGCGCCCTTCACCTCGAGACCGTTGCGGCGCTGCACTTCATCAAGCGCAAACGTCCGGAGCGGCTCCCGCACGAAGTGTGCGTACGCGACCTTCACCACGGCATCGGGATCCTTCTGCACGGCGTCGTTTCCGACCGTGGTGCTGAAGCGCTCCATGAAGAGCGGCACGCGGCTGTCGTCCACGTGCCACACCGTGTGCACCCGGAACCCGATCTTCAAGTTGTCCCGGCTGAGCACGGCTTCGTTGCCGATGAATTCCTCCGTATAGGTATAGGGCGTGATGCTCACGTTGCTGACATCGAGCATCCACGTGCGGCCCGGAGAGGTCGGCCCGCGCTGCACGCCATAGAACCGCGAGTGGCCCATCACGGCGCCTTTGGTGAGATAGCCCATGTACCCGGCCGGCGTGTAGGGATTGTGGGAACCGGCGAACCAGACGAACACCGCGCCGCCGACGATGACCGCGGCACCGAACCACACACCAATGGCTTGAACCCGGCGATAGATGGGAAGAAGCGCAGACACGGCTAGCCTCCAATGACGCGGACGGGGTTAGCTGTCGGGCTCGAGGTTGGAAGTCCTCTACCAGGTGACTCTGGATGCGCCCCGTGGCACGGACATCGTGCCGGTGGGTCCCCCGTGGCACCTTGCGGTGCCTTAGGCGTTTCTACCCCTGACGCTACGCCCAACCGGTCGCGCAGTCAAACTGGCTGCGTTACAAATGCCTTAGTCCTTCAACCAGGCCAACTTCGTCCTCGTCGCGCGATCTAATTGGTAACGACGTCTGCACCTCCCGGCGGCCTATTTCTTATACAGCCCCACCATCACACCCTTGCCGCGAATGTGGCCGGTCATGGCCGTCATCACGGCCGCACGCGTGAGGCCGGGGTTCTGTCCCGTGGCAACGACGTCGAGCATCGCGTCGAGCGCGTAGATCTCGAACACGTAGTGGTGCGGCGGCCCTGACGCCGGCGCTGCGGGCCCGCGGTAGTACGGTCCCGTGCCGCTCAGCTGCCGCGTGCCGTCCGGCAGCTGACCGAGCGCCGGCGCGCCCTCCGGGATCGCGGTCACGGTCTTGGGAATGTTCCACAACAGCCAATGCAGCATGTCGTCGCCGTTGTTGGCGAGGGTGTCGAGGTCGTGCGCGACGATGACGAAGCTCACCGCCTCGGCCGGCGCATTGCTCCACGCCAGCGCCGGCGACACATCCTTGCCGGCCTGGCTGTGCTTGATCGGGATCGTGCCGCCATCGGGCCACCCGGTGGTGGTCAGCGTCATCACCTGGATCGGCGCCCGGCGATTCTGGCCGCCACCGGGTTGGGCGGGTTGGGCCGGTGGGGGCTGCGCGGCGGCCATCGATGCGGCCGAGAGGACCAGCGCGACGAGTCCGAATTGAATGCTTCGCATGTGACTCGCTCCTACTTGAACGACGCGGGTTGCGCCTTGCGCCACGCGTCGTAGCGCTTGCGGAGGCTCTTCACCGGATTGAGGTTCTCGCCCTGGCCGGGTTTGATCTGGTTCGGACCCTTGTCCGGCCCCGGCTGCGAAACATTGATGTACATCGTGTACTTCCCGTTGTTGTGCGAGTCGCCGTTGGTGTCCTTCGGTTCGGCCATCAGGATATAGGCCACGTGCGCGGTCTTGCCGTCGCATGGAACCGCCGGTGCGGTGCCATCGGTGGGCCACGGCGGGCACACGCAGCGGCTGTCGCCGCCCGAGCCGTCCGCGGCTTCCATCGCCGCCATCACCCGATCGGTGATCGCGCCCTGCGTCTTGATGAACGCCTGCACGGCGTTGGGCACCACTTGCCCCGGCCGCAGGATGTTGCCTTGAATCGAATAGAAGATCTCGGTGCCGGGCACCTGGCCTTGCATGTCCTGCGACACGTAGCCGTTGGTCAGGCCGGAATGCCCGGCGGTGCGGCCTTGCAGATCGAGGATGCCGAACTGCCGCGACTGGAAGGCCGGGTCGGCGCTCAGCAGCTCGATGATGCGCGCCGGCTCGGTGCCCTTCTGCAGTTCCTCGAAGACGAGCGTCTGGTTCTTGTGCGTGCCGTCGACGCCGGCCTGACACGCGGCCACGCCTTTGCCGGGCACGACTACGGCCTGCACACCCATCAGGAACTGATCGTCACGGTCGACGCAGGTCGCCGACGCGATGACCACCCGTCCCGTACTCTTGTCGACGGCGATCACGGACCAGGTGGCCCAGGCCTGCGACGGCAGTGCCGCCAGAGCTCCGAGAAGAAGAAGGGCTGTTCTCATGGCGCACATCATATCCGTTAGACTGCCGGGCGAGCGTCGCGCATGCCCGATACCGAGTTCACCGTCACCTGTCCTTACTGCGGAGAAGAGGTCGAAATCTACCTCGAGCCCGAGGTCCACGGCCTACTCGTCCAGGACTGCGAGGTGTGCTGCAACCCGTGGCAGCTGCGCGTCGTGCACGACGGCGCCGATCGCTGGCTCGACGTGAGCCGCGCCGACGGGTCCGAGTGACTACTCTTTCTCTTTGGCGGCCGCCGGCGGCGTGACGCTCGACGCCGGCCGCGTGCCCTTGAGAATCCAGCGCTGGATGCGCCGGCCGTTGCCCGCCTCACCGGTGTACATGCGGTTCTTCGAGTCGATCGCGATCATGTGCGCGCGGATGAACTCGCCGGCCTGACGTCCGGGCTTGCCGAAGCGATCGAGGATCGCCAGGTCCTTGCGTCTCAGGATCCAGACGCGCATGTTGGTGCCGTCCATCAAGTAGAGCAGGCTCTGCTCCGGATCACGCGACACCTGGAGGCTGAAGCCGCTGCCTGATCCGCCGGTTTCCGGACGCACGAACTTCTCCATCAGATACTCGCCGTTCTGACGGAACACCTGGATGCGGTTGCCGCGGCGATCCGACACGTAGATCAAGCCGTCCTTCGTGCCGACCAGGCCGTGCAGGGTCGAGTACTGCTGCGGCGGCGCATCCAGCTTCACGGGATAGGTGTACTTCTCGGTGTCGTCGGGCCGCTTGCCGTAGGCCCCCCAGTGCCGCTTGTACTTGCCGGTGGCCGCGTCGTAGACGACCACGCGCCGGTTGATGTAGCCGTCGGCGATGAACAGCTCGTTCGTCTTCGGCTCGACGTAGAAGTTGGCCGGGCCGCCGAGATGATCCGGATCGTTGCTGCCCTTGTTCACGCCCGGCTCGCCGATGGTCATCACGTGCTTGCCGTCGCGCGTGAACTTCATCACGTGGAATCCGTTGCTCGTGCCCATCCACACGAAGTTGTTGTGGTCGATGTAGATGCCGTGTTCCTGGTTGAACCAGGTGTAGCCCTCGCCTGGGCCGCCCCAGGCCTGTAGCACCTTGCCCTCGGGATCGAGTTCGAGCACCGGCGGCGCCGGGAAGCAGCAGTCGGCAATCGGCGGCTTCACTGCGGCGCCGATTTCCTGATCGGTCAGGCTCGACGGCATGTGGATCACCCAGAGGTGATCGTTCTCGTCGGCGAAGAGGCCGCGGATGTCGCCCAGGATCCAGTCGTTCGGCAGCGTCGGCGGCCACGTCGGATCGATCACGTAGATCGGCAGCTTGTCAGCCGTGGGCGAGCCGGGCGCCGCCTTGGCAGTGGCGCCCTGGGCCCCAGCGATGGCCGGCAGCAACAATGCCGCCAGAGCGATGATCGTTCGCGGTGTCGTCATGACCTTCGAGCTCCTTGGTGTTCAGCAGGCGGAGCCCCCGTGGTGCACCGTCGCGCCGGGGATTATCACTCAGTCGCGTGCTCCAGCGGGAATCGCCTCGTGCCACACTGGCCACGCGCCGTCAGCAAGACCGCTCCTATGACCCTCAACCGCGGCTTCAGCTATCGCGAGCAGGTCGGACCGCCCGCGGCGGGCCGCACGGTGCACGCGCATCTGGCGGCGAGCTTCGCTCACTCCACTGCCTCAACCTGGCAGGACCGCGCCGCGGCCGGCGAGGTCGAACTCGACGGCGCCGTCGCGACCGGCGTCGAGATCCTCGTCGCCGGGCAGACGCTCGTGTGGCACCGCCCGCCGTGGGACGAACCCGAGGTGCCGCTGACCTTCGCCGTCGTGCATGAAGACGCCCACGTCGTGGGGGTGGCCAAGCCGTCTGGCCTGCCGACCATGCCCGCCGGCGGGTTCCTGGCGCACACCCTGCTCGCGGTCGTGCGCGAGCGGTTCGGCGATGTGCACGCGGTGCACCGTCTCGGACGCTTC
>JBDTMB010000115.1:0-13658 GCA_039934485.1 Vicinamibacterales bacterium | reverse complement strand
CTGGCGGCTGACGACGATCCGCGAGCGCACGTCCGACGAGCTCGGCATCCTCATTACCAGCCTCTGCGATCACCACGGCGTGAGCCGCGAGGCGATCAACGGGATCGTGATCGCGTCGGTGGTGCCGCCGCTTACCGGGACGCTGAACGAGATGGCCAAGGAGTACTTTGGCCGCGAGCCGCTGATGTTCGAGCCGGCGATCAACGGCGGGATGCCGATCCTGTATGACAACCCCGCCGAAGTGGGGGCAGACCGCGTCGTCAACGCGATCGCCGCGCTCGACCGTTACGGCTCGGGCACGCCGATCATCGTTGTCGACTTCGGCACCGCCACGACCTTCGACGCGATTTCGGCGAAGGGTGAGTACCTGGGCGGCGTAATCTGTCCCGGCCCGCAGATCTCCGCGGAGGCGTTGTTCCAGCGGGCGGCACGCCTGCCGAAGATCGATGTCAGGAAACCCCAGCGGGTCGTCGGCACCAACACGGTCGCGTCGATGCAATCCGGACTCTTCTGGGGATACGTGGACATGGTCGAGGGGCTGGTGCGCCGGATGACGGCGGAGCTTGGCGGCAAGGCCATCGTCGTCGCCACCGGCGGCCTGGCCTCGGTGGTGGCGCCTGAATCGCGCTTGATCGAGCATGTCGACCCCGAGTTGACGCTGCGCGGCCTGCGCCTGGTGTGGGAACGCCGGCAGTGATCGATGTCGAATCCTATTGCCGCGAGCTCGAAGCGTATCTCTGCCGCAAGAACGACGGCCACCTGATTCGCATCACCGGTCCGGCGTTCGAGCAGGTCATCGGCTGGGCGCGGCAGGGCATTCCCCGCAAGGTGGCTGAAGCCGGCATCGATCGATACTTCGAACGCTATTACCGCAAGGGTCCGCGGCGGCGGCCGGTGCGCATCGACTTTTGCGAAGCCGACGTGCTGGACGCCTTCGACGACTGGCGTCGCGCGGTGGGCATTTCGACCGCGGCGCCCGAGGCCGACGGCGGTCCCGATGTCGAAGAGCCGGTGCCGGGCACGGGCCGGCCGAAGCGATCGCTCGCCTCGCAACTGGAAGCGGTGCTCGCGCGACTGACGGTGCTGCGCGGCAGCGACAAGGTGGGGCTGCGGCTGGGCCCGGCGCTCGAGGCCTCGGTGCGGGACCTCGACACGCTGATTCCCGGGGCGTCGCGCGCGCGGGGGGAAGCGCGCGAGAGGCTGCTGGAACAGCTGGGTGATATCGATCGGCGACTGCTTGCGGCCGCGATGGAGGCGCTCACCTTGCCACAGCGCTCGACCCTCGAAGCCGAGGCCGCGGCTGAACTCGAACCCTTCCGAGCGCGGATGGCGCCCGAGGTCTACGACCAAACCAAGCGCGCCGCCCTGTCGCGTCTCGTCCGCTACCACTTCGGCCTGCCCGACGTACAGTAGGGTCTGACCCCAAACCCCGGAAAACGACGCAATAAATGAAATCTGGTGAGAGACTGAGTTTGCAAATTGAGCGACCTGCTGTGGGCGGGCGCATGATCGCGCGCCACGACGGCGCCATCGTGTTTGTCGCCGGCGCGATTCCCGGAGAGACCGTCGAAGCCGAGATCGAGAAGGTCCAGAAGGGCGTGGCCTGGGCGACGACGCGGCGGGTGCTGGAGGCTTCCGCCGATCGCATCACCGATGCGGCCGATGGCGCATGCGGCGGATGCGTGATGAATCACATTCGCTACGAACGCCAACTGGCGATCAAGGCGGCCATCATCGAAGATGCGTTTCGGCGCCAGGGCCGCCTGACCCTCGAGGCGCCGGTGGAGGTGGTGCCGTCGCCGCAGGACGGCTACCGGATGCGGGCGCGCCTTCACGTGCGCGACGGGCGCATCGGCTTCTTCCGCGAAGGCACCCACGAACTCTGCGCCGCGGCGCCGACCCGCCAACTGCAGCCCGCCGCGCTCGCCGCGATGCACACGCTCGAGCAGGCCCTTGGCACGCTGGAACGCGAGACCGTCACCGAGATCGAGCTGGCCGAGAACATCGACGGTTCGCTGCGCGCGTGTCATTTCGAACTGGCGCGCGACGCGGATCCATCGCGCCTCGCGACGCTGACCAACGTCGCGGGTCTCACCGGCGCCTCCTACGCGCACGAACACCAGTCGCGCACGCGCGACCTATGGGGATCGCCGTACGTCTCGGACACCATCGCCGGCGCGACGCTGACCCGTCATGCCCGCGCATTCTTCCAGGGCAACCGGTTCCTCGTCGAGCCCCTGGTCCGCCACGTCCTCACACAGATCACCGAGGGCCCGGTTCTCGATCTCTACGCCGGCGTCGGCCTCTTCAGCGTCGCGGCCGCGGTGGCCGAGCGCGGCGCGGTCGTCGCCGTCGAAGGCGACGCGGTGTCGGCGGCCGACCTGCGAAAGAACGCGCAGCCATGCGGCGATGCGGTGGAAGTTCGCACGGAGTCGGTGGAAGGCTACCTGGCGCGTTCGCATGCCGGGCCGGCCACCATCGTGCTGGACCCGCCGCGAACCGGATTATCGAGGGAGGCGCTGACCGGCGTCGTGGCGCTGCGCGCGCCGCGGATGGTTTACGTCTCCTGCGACATCGCGACGCTGGCCCGCGATGCCCGTCTGATGATCGACGCCGGCTACACGATCAGCCACACGCGCGCGTTCGATCTCTTCCCCGACACCGCGCACGTCGAGACGGTTACCTCGTTTTCTCGCTAGCGGCGGCGTTGGCCGCGGCGACGAACCCCTCGAACAGCGATCGGAATTCACCGGTGCGCCAGAAGTTCTCCGGGTGCCACTGGACGGCCACGCAGAACACCTCGCCGGGCTTTTCCATGGCTTCGATGACGCCGTCGGGGGACGTGGCGGTGACCTCGAACCCTTCCGCCACCCGCGCCACCGCCTGGTGATGGCGGCTGTTGACATGGCAGGTATCGCCGTCTTCCAGGTGATCCTGGAGCAATGCCGATAAGCGCGAGCCCTTGGAGACCCACACTTCGTGCGCGATGGCATAGCGCGGCTCGGGCACCGAATGCACGAGCGCGCCCGGGACCTCGGTGGGGACGTCCTGGATCAGCGAACCGCCCATCGCGACATTCAGTAACTGCATGCCGCGGCAAATCGCCAGGAACGGGATCCGGGCGGCCACCGCCGCGCGCGACAGGGCCAGTTCGAATTCATCGCGACCCGATTCCGCGGGGTCGAAGGTCGCGTGCCGCGCCTCGCCGTACAGCGCGGGATCGACGTCGCCGCCGCCGGTCAGCACCACGCCGGAAACCCGCGCCAGGATGTGCTCCGGCAGCTCGCCGTCGGCGCCCACTTCGATGGGCTCGCCTCCGGCGCGGCGAATCGCTTCGACGTAGTCGGAGATCCGCCGGTTCTGCGCGATCGCAATCAAGGCCATGGATGCAGTCTACATGCGCGGGGGAACGGCGACACCCATTAGATCGAGGACGCGCGTCAATTGCTGGCGGAGATACGCCACCGCCGCCGCCCGCCACCGGCGCACGTCGTCCCGCTCCTCGTTGAGGATCGGGGCGCGATGGTAGAACGCGTTGAACAGCTGGGCGAGGCCAAAGCCATACTTCGCCAGCACGGCAAATTCGAGCGAGCGCACCACCTGTTCGACGATGTCGTCGAGGCGAGCGGCTTCGAGCACGAGCGCCCACAGCTCGTGGTCGCCGTCGGCGCCGTTGATGGCGTCTGGCGGCGCCTGCGGGAGGGGCGCCAGCAGATCGGCTTCGGACCAGCCAAGCCGCTCCTGGAGTTTCTGGAAGATGTTGTTCGCGCGCACCACCGCGTACTGCAGGTAGGGCCCGCTTTCGCCCTCGAAACTCAGGGCTTCATCGATGTCGAACGCGATTACCTTGGTGCGCGAGTATTTGATCAGGAAGTAGCGGACGGCGGCGACGCCGATCGCCTCGGCGATCTGGCGCCGCTCGGCGCCAGGGAGGTCGCTCTGCCGCCGATCGACTTCGGCCAGGGCTTTCTCGATCACGCGGTCGATCAGGTCGTCGGCCTTCACGCCGAGCCCCTTGCGTCCGGAGACCTCGACGAACGGACGCTTGGCGTCGTCTGAATCCGCCGGCGGCGCGAAGCCAAGCTCGCGCGCCGTGGCGTGGGAGAGCGCCACCATCTCGTACGAGAAGTGGGTGAGCCGCTCGGCTTCGGCGGGATGTCCGATCGCGGTCAGCGCCTGCTTGAGCAGCTTCTGCAGATACGACTGGCGGACATCGATCACGTTGTAGGTCGCGGCGGCGGCGCCAAACTTCGGGTGGTCGGCCACCGCGAGGGCCGCGTCGCTGGTCGTCGCCCACAAGATCTCGCCGTCCAGGCGCGTGGCAAAACGGCGGTAATAGAAATCGTGGCCCAGCAAGCCGGACTTCCAGAACTGGTAGGCCATGTCCTTGCCGACGTAGGTCACCGTGCCGTTGGAGCGGACGATCACCTTCTCGCGTTCCTCGGCATCGGGGCCGGCGTCGTCTTCCGCGCCCTCGGCCGCGGGGGCGTCGTCGATCTTCATCACCCAGCAGCCGGCCAGGCGACCCTCGGTCTGCAGGAAGACGGCGCCGGTCTGTTTCAACACGTCGAAGGCTCGCGCCCAGAACTTGAGGCGCAGGATGTCGCCTTCCCAGGTGAGCAACTGGTAGTCGATGTTCAGGCGCGCCATCGTCTTCAGATGGCAGCGCACGATGTGGTCGGCGATGAACGCGGCCAGGCCGGCGGTGGGCTCGGACCCGTGCTCGATGTCATGCAGCGTCGCCGCGCGAATCTTGAGCCGCTCCTTGTCGTCGCCGTACCATTCGGTCACGCGCGCGTAAAGGTCCCAGCAGTAGTAATCAAACCGCGTCGTCGAGGCGATCTGCTTCGCGGCGGCCAGGTCGAGCTTCTCGAGCTCGCGGAATCCCACCACCACGTCGGCGACCTGCACGCCGGTATCGTCGATGTAGTTCTGCACCTCGACCGGGTTCCCGCGGAACCGCAGCACGCGGACCAGCGTGTCGCCCAGCGCCGAGTTCCGCACGTGGCCGATATGCGCCGCCTTGTTGGGATTGATGGCGGTGTGCTCGACGATGGTCTTTTCCGGCCGCAGCGGGGCGGGCGGCAACGTCCCGGCCACGCCGAGACGGGCCAGCAGGAACGCCGGACGGTCCAGGAAGACGTTAAGGTAACCGTTGGCGGCGGCCTCGACGCGCGTGATCCCGGGCATCGGGCCAAGGGCGGCGGCGATCTCCTGGGCGATCACCCGCGGCGCCTTGCGCAACCGGCGCGCCAGGTCGAAGGCCACGGGCGTACCGAGGTCGCCCATCGTTCGGTTAGGCGGATATTCGACGCCCACCGGCACGGCTGAGTCGCCGGTGAGACCGTAAAGCTCGGCCAGGACGACGCGCACACGGTCCCTGACCTGTTCGTGAATCGGAAGAATCATGATGCTGGTTCGTTGACTCGCTTGAAGGGCGTGCAGTACGTTATCAGAATCCCCATGCCCACGTCATGACCGATGCTGGAATAGGTCGCCTACTCATCTCAAGCCTGCATCAGGGCATTAGCGACATTGCCCCCATGCGCTTGGAGTTCTACGAAAATTGGCTCAGCCCGGCCGGCATGCGTGATGGCCGCATCGGCCTGGCGCCGCTTGGCGCGGTCCTCAGTTTCCTCCACCGGGAAGAACCGCCGATCAACGAGCAGATTGCCGTGCGCGCGGGCACCTGCGCCGCGGACTGGACATTTGCCGACGTGTCGGGGGCCGGCCGCTGGTTGATTCGCCGGCTGCCCACGACCTTGCGCGTCCGCGCGGCGCTCACCCTCGTGCGGCGGCTCGTCAAGGGGACCATTCGTCAATCGCGCGTAAAGGCGCGGTTTGCGCGCGGCACCGGCCTGGTCGAGATTCGCTCGGCGGCGTTCGAACAGCTGCGGGATCCCGCCGCCATCCCGATGCGCGGGTTCTATGCCGCGGCCGTGCGGCGCATCCTCGTGCATTGCGCGATCGATGCGGAGGTGGGCGTCGCGGCCGAGCACGAGACGGGATGGAGCCTGACGGTCTCGGTCCGCAGTCCCCGGCGGGTTGAGGCGGTCGACGCCGCATGACGCGCTGGCTGTGTGCCGCGATCGTCTGCTGGCCGCTGGGGAATGCCAGCCTGGCGGCCGACGCGACAACCGCCGACGTCACCACGGTTCTCGTTCTCCCGTTTGAAAACACCCGGCAGGAACCGCGGCTGGCGTGGATGCGCGAAGGCGCGGCGTTGTTGCTGTCCGACTACCTGGAAGCCGCCGGCGACGTGGCCATCGATCGCGACGAGCGGATCCGGGCCTTTGATCGCCTGCAACTGCCGGCAGCGGCGGTGCTCAGCCGCGCCTCGTCGGTGAAGGTGGGCCAGGCCGTGAGCGCGGTCGCCGTCGTCAGTGGACGTCTCGAATTGGTGGGTGCGGAACTCGTCGCGCACGCGCGCGTCATTCGCCTGGACACCGGCCGGCTCCTGCCGGAAGTCGAAGCCCGCGGACCGCTGGCCGACGTCTTCGAGATCTTTCGCGGCCTGGCGCAGCAACTGAAGGGCGCCGCCACGCCGCCGATCGCCGTCAGCGACCGCGTGCCCCCCTCGCCGCAGGTGTTCGAGTTGTACGTCAAGGGGCTCATCGCCGAAACGCCGTCGGCGGAACTGGCGTTCCTGGAGCAGGTGCTCAAGGCGGCGCCGCAATTCGACCGCGCGCGCCTGGCAATCTGGCAGGTCCACACCGAGGCTGGCAATCATCTCCGCGCGCTCGACATCATCTCGCGCGTCACGCCGGCCAGCCGCTTGTCGCGCGAAGCCCGCTTCCTCGGCGCGCTGTCGATGACGCAACTGAAACGGTACGACGACGCGTTGCAGGCCCTGCGCGCCCTCCAAACCGAGCAGCGGTCCGCCGCTGTCGCGAATGCCATCGGCGTCGTCGAGTTGCGTCGCTTCGCAACGCCGCAACCGGGTCGTGCCACTTACTATTTCAGCCAGGCCACCGAACTCGATCCAACGGATGGCGACCTGTTCTTCAACCTGGGATACGCCTACTGGCAAGAGCATGACGCGAAAGCGGCGATCTACTGGCTACGCGAGGCCGTTCGACGCGATCCCGGCGATGGTGACGCGCACTTCATCCTGTCGGCGGCGTTGCAACAAACCGGCGCCACGGCGGAGGCGTCGCGCGAACGCGAGTTGGCGTTGCGGCTGTCATCGAAGTACGCCTCGTGGGACGCCAAGCCCGCCGGCGGCGATCCCGTGCCGCGGGGGCTCGAGCGGCTCGACGACGAGTTGTCGCAGTCGGCGGCCCGCGTGGATCTGCTGATCACCGCGAACGGGCAGCGCGAGCAGGACACCCTGGCGCAGTTTCACCTCGATAGCGGCCGGCGGGCGTACGAACGGGAGGCCGATCGCGAGGCGATCGACGAGCTGCGCCGCGCCTTGTTCCTGTCGCCCTACCTGGCCGAGGCGCATTTGCTCCTCGGGCGGCTCTTCCTGCGCGGCGGCCGGACCGAGGACGCCATCGAGGCGTTGAAGATCGCCTTGTGGAGCGAGGAGACGGTGGCGGCGCACGTCGCGCTCGGCGAGGCGTACCTGCAGGCGGAGGACCACACGCTGGCCCGCGCCGAGGCCGATCGCGCGCTGGCGCTCGATCCCAAATCTGCCGATGGGCTGCGACTGAAGGCCAGGCTCGGCGGAGGCCCGTGGTAAAATCGCCCAGTTCCGATCGATGAATATGGCCACCACCCAGGACGAAGCTTTTCGCGAGATTCAGCTAGACGGGAAGCATCTCGTCTTCTTATTCATGGCCGTCACCGTGCTGGCGGTGGTGATCTTCCTGTGTGGCGTGCTCGTCGGCCGGGGGGTGCGCGCCGAGCGTGGTTTGCCGGCCGAAGGCACCGACGCGGCCGCGGCGGCTGCGGTGACATCGGGAGCTGAACCCGCGGCGGCGCCGTCGGCCGCCGCCGGCGCGGGTGCCTCGAGCACGCCGATCACGGCGGGCGAGAAGCTGGGCTATGCCGAGCGGCTGAGCGGCTCCACGCCTGCGGCCGAGCAACTGCAGAGGGCCGAGCCTCCTCCGCCGGCGGACGAGGAGCCCAAGGTGTCGGCGGCGACCAAGCCGGGCGCGACGAAGGTCGAAGCCGCGAAGCCCGAACCGACGCCGCCACCGGCGCGCGCGGTTCCCACGGCCAAGGTATCCGCGCCCGCACCCGCCGCGCCGGCCGCGGCCGCCGTGGCCAGCGCGAGCGGCGGCGAACCGTCAGGCACCGGCTTCGCGATTCAGGTCGCCGCGCTGCGCGAGCGTGCCGAGGCCGACGCGATCGTGAAACGCCTGGCGGGCAAGGGTTATCCCGCCTACGTCCTGGTCCCGGCAAAGGGAGCCCCCTCCGTGTTTCGCGTGAGGGTGGGCAAGTTCAAGGATCGCCGCGAGGCCGACGCGATGGCGGCCCGCCTGCAGAAGGAAGAGCAGTTCAAGCCCTGGGTGGTCCGATAGACTCGCCGCCGCTCTGGCAGTTAATGAGCCTGCTGTTTCGCGCTCATCCCTGGCACGGTGTGCCCTTGGGTGAACGCGCGCCCGAGCAGGTCACCTGCTACATCGAGATCACCACCGCCGACACCGTGAAGTACGAGCTCGACAAGGCCACCGGGCTCTTGACCCTCGACCGTCCTCAACGCTATTCGAATGTGTGCCCGACCCTGTACGGCCTGCTGCCGCAAACCTATTGCGGCGAGCGCGTGGCGCAGTTCGGCTCCGAACGCACGGGCCGGCCGTCGCTCAAGGGCGACGGCGATCCGCTCGACATCTGCGTCCTGGCCGAGCGGCCGATTTCTCACGGCGACATCCTGCTGCAGGCGATACCGATCGGCGGCTTGCGCATGATCGACGGCGACGAGGCGGACGACAAGATCGTGGCGGTGCTGGTGGGCGATCCCGCCTACGGCGGTTTCCGCGACATCAGCGATTGTCCCAAGCAGCTGATTGCGCGGCTGATCCACTATTTTGAAACCTACAAGCTGGCGCCGGGCGGCAACGACAATCCGTGTGAGATCACCCACACTTACGGCCGCGACGAGGCCTTCGAGGTGATCGTTCGATCGCAGGTCGATTACCACGCCAAGTTTGGTTCGCTGGAGTCGGCTCTCGACGCCGCGCTCAAGGGATAAGCCGGTGAAAGCGGTCGTCCTTGCGCGCGGTTCCGGACGCCGAATGCGCGAGCCGGATGGCGGGAGCCAGTTGACCGATGCGCAACGCCTGGCGGCGTCTTCCGGCCACAAGGGCCTGATGCCCGTCGGCGGCATCGCGCCCAGGCCCTTCCTCGATTTCCTGTTAAGTTCGCTGGCCGACGCGGGCTGCGACGAGGTGTGCCTGGTCATCGCGCCCGACCACGACGCCCTCCGCCGTCATTACGACACCGCCCGGCCCGCCCGCGTCCGCCTCTCGTACGCGATCCAGGAACAGCCCCTCGGCACCGCCAACGCGCTGCTGGCCGCCGAAGCCTTCGTGGGCGAGGCGCCCTTCCTCGTCCTCAATTCGGACAACCTGTATCCGGTGGACGTGCTGCGTGCGTTGGTGAATCTCCCGGGCCCCGGGTTGCCGGCCTTCGAGCGCGACGCGCTCGTGACGGAAAGCGGGTTTCCAGCCGACCGCGTGGCGAGCTTTGCCATGCTCGACACCGACTCGCGCGGACGGCTGCAGGCGATCGTGGAGAAGCCGGGCCCGGCCCGCATCGAGGCCGGCGGACCGCGCGCGCTGGTCAGCATGAATGTCTGGCGCTTTGATGCCCGCATCTTCGCGGCGTGCCGCGACGTGTCGATCTCCGCACGAGGTGAATACGAGTTGCCGGAGGCCGTGGCCCTGGCCATGGTCCGCGGCATGGAGTTCCAGGTGGTCCTGGCGCGAGGCGCGGTGCTCGATCTCTCGCGTCGCTCCGACGTCGCGGAAGTCGGCCGCCGCTTGGCCACGGTGGAGGCCCGCCCATGACGCCGGATCGCATGAGCGACCACTTCGCACAGCTCGGGATGACGGCCGGCGAAGCCGCCTCTCGCGCGTCGCTCGTGCAGCAGGTGTCGAACGGATTCCGCGCCGCCGTCGGCGCCGATCCGGAGTGGCGCTGGTTCGTGCCGGGCCGCATCGAAGTGTTCGGCAAGCACACCGACTACGCGGGCGGGCGATCGTTGCTGGCCGCGGTGCCACGCGGCATCGCCGTCGTGGCGAGTCCGCGGCCGGACCAGATCGTGCGCGTCGTCGATGTTCGCTATGGCACAGCCGTCGAGATCGACGCCGACGATGCGACGACGACGCGACGGGGGTTTGCCAACTACATCCGGGTGGTGGCGCGACGGCTGGCGGAGAACTTCCCCGGGGCGCGGCTGGGCGCCGACATTGGCATCTGCAGCGATCTTCCACGCGCCGCCGGGGTGAGCAGTTCGAGCGCCCTGGTCGTGGGCGTCGCGTCGGCGCTGGCCCGCCGGGCGGAACTGGCGGCGCGGCCGGAATGGCAGCAGCACATCGGCAGTGTCAGGGACCTCGCGTGGTATCTCGGTTGTGTCGAGAACGGGCTCGATTTTCCCGGCCTGCCGGGTGCGGCCGGCGTCGGTACGCACGGCGGTAGCGAAGACCACACGGCGATCATGGCGTGCCGCACCGGACACCTCAGCCACTACCAGTTCGTGCCGGTTCGGCATCTCGCCGACGTGCCGATGCCGGCGGGCTGGACGTTCGTGGTGGCGTCGAGCGGCATCCAGGCCGACAAGGCCGGCTCGGTGCTCGAGCGCTACAATCGCGCCGCCAACGGGACGAGGGCGCTGCTGGATCTGTGGAATGCCCGCGCCGCGCAGCCGGCGCGATCGCTCGGCGCCGCGCTGTCCGGCGAGCATGGCGCGGAACGCATGCGGTCGTGCCTCGGCCCGTCCCGTGACGGCGCCTTCACCACCGAAGACCTCTACCGGCGGCTGATGCACTTCATGCGCGAGGACCATCGCGTTGCGTTGGCCGCGCACGCGTTTGCAACGGCCGACAGCCACACCGTCGGCGCGCTGTCCGCCGCGTCACAACGCGATGCCGACGAATTACTCGGCAACCAGATCCCCGAAACCAATGCGCTCGTCGGCGCCGCGCGGCAAGCCGGAGCCCTGGCGGCGAGCAGCTTCGGCGCCGGTTTCGGCGGCAGCGTCTGGGCCCTGGTGGCCCGCGCCGAGGTCGCCGCGTTCTCGAAGCAGTGGGTGCGTGCGTACCAGCGCCAGCGGCCCGAGATCGCGGAGGTCGAGTGTTTCGAGGCCCACCCCGGTCCGCCGCTGACGGAGCTGCAGTAAAGTGCCGCCAGTGTCGTACGCTGCGGCGGCCGCCTCCGGCCTGTTTCTCGCGCTCTCGTTTCCACGATACGGGCATCCGATCATCGCTTTCATCGCGCTGGCGCCGCTCCTGGTCGCGCTCAGCGGATGGACGGGTCGGCCGGGCGAAGTCCGCGGCGTCACCACCTGGACCGGTTTCAAGCTCGGGCTCACCGCCGGTTTCATCCACTACGCGGGCACCGTGTACTGGACCGGCATGACCGTCCAGGCGTTCGGCGGATTGTCGTGGCCCGTCGCCGTGCTGGTGGCCGGGCTGCTCGTGATCTACATGGCCAGCTACCTTGCGGTGGCGTGCGCGGTCACGGCCGTCTTCGCGCGACGCTACGGGCTTGCGGGGCTGGTGCTGGCGCCGGCCGCCTGGGTGTCGATGGAGTATCTGCGGGGCAACTATCTGATGGGCGGCTTTCCATGGATTCCGCTCGGCAACACCATGGTGACGCTCCTGCCGATCGCGCAGCTGGCCAGCGTCTTCGGCGTCTACGGACTCTCGCTTTTTGTCGGCCTGGTGAACGTCGGCTTCGCCAGCGCGGCGATCTCGGCTGGACGCACCCGCGTGGCCGCCGGTGCCTCGACGCTGGCGATGGTGACGGTGGTGTCGCTGTGGGGAGGCCAGCGCATCGCCGCCAACGATTTCGTGACGAGCGGCACGCCGATCAAGGTCGGGCTGATCCAGGGCAACATCGCCCAGGTCGACAAGTGGAACCCGGCGCGGGCCGGGATGATCGTCGATCGCTACCTGGCGCTCACGCAGCAGGCCGTCGACGGCGGCGCGGAATTCATCATCTGGCCCGAGTCGTCCACTCCCTTCAACTTCGACGACGATCCCGGCGCCAACGCCATCCGGGGCCTGGTCAACCGGATCGGCAAGCCGCTCTTGCTCGGCTCCGACGAAACCGAACGCGAGGGCGCCGAGACGCGTTTCTATAACTCGGCGTTCATGCTCGACAGCGGCGGCGCGACGGCGGCGGTCTATCGCAAGATCCACCTGGTCCCGTTTGGCGAGTTCGTGCCGTACCAGCGGGCGTTGTTCTTCGTGGCGCCCCTCGTCGAGGCGGTCTCGTCCTTCTCGCCAGGGATGTTCGTGGCGATGCTGCCGGTCAACGGCCACATGGTGAGCACGGCGATCTGTTACGAGGTGACGTTCCCGGGCCTGATGCGCGACGCCGTGCAACAGGGCAGCGAGCTGCTGACGACGATTACCAACGACGCGTGGTACGGCGAGTCGTCCGCGGCCTACCAGCATTTCGAGATGGCCTCGATGCGCGCCATCGAGGAGGGCCGATACCTCGTGCGCGCCGCGAATACCGGCGTCACCGGCATTGTCGATCCATACGGCCGCGTGCTGGTTCGCACCGCGCTCTTCGAGACCGCCGCCGTCGTCGGCGAGGCGCGGTTCGTGCAGCAGAAGACGCTCTATGCCAGAATTGGAGACTGGGCCGCGTTTGCGAGCCTGGCGCTCACCGGCGCCGCGCTGCTCGCGGCCCGGTTCGTCCGAGGGCAAACCTGAAGGTTTGCCCCCACCTGGTTTGCACCTGGTTTGCAGATGGTTTGCAGATGGTTTGTTCGCCCCTACAGGTTTTGCCCCTACAGGTGGAGGCAAACCTTTAGGTTTGCCTGGAGGTAGTTGTGGCTGTTGTCATCGACGATTTGATCCGCCGTTCCGCCGACCTGCTCAAGCGGGCTTCCGAGATGCGGAGCTATCTTTGACAATGCTCACGATCCCGGCGAGCTCGCGCAGCTCGAGCTGAAAGTGGCGTCGCCTGATTTCTGGAACAACCAGGCCGACGCGCAAAAGACCCTCCAGCGCCAGCGTCGGCTCGCCGAAGACATCGAGCTGCGCGACAGTTTCGCCAAGAAGATCGACGACCTTGGCGTGCTGCTCGAATGGGCGCAACAGGGCGAAGAGGTGGCCGCCGATCTCCAGCGCGGCCTCGACGCGCTCGAGGCGCAGGTGGACGCCGCCGAAATCAAGAAGATGCTCAGCGGCGAGCATGACTTCGCCAACGCAATTGTGACCATCCATCCCGGCGCCGGCGGCACCGAGTCGCAAGACTGGGCGGAGATGCTGCTGCGCATGTACCTCAAGTGGGCGGAGCGCCGCGGTTTCAAGCGCGACATCCTCGACTACCAGCCCGGCGAGGAAGCCGGGCTCAAGAGTGTCACCTTTACGCTCACCGGCGAATATGCCTTTGGCTTGATGTCGGCCGAAGCCGGCGTGCATCGGCTGGTGCGCATCTCGCCGTACGACCAGGCGGCGCGCCGCCACACCTCCTTCGCCTCGCTGTATGTGTGGCCCGAGTTCGATGACGAAATCGAGATCGACATTCCCGAA
>JBDTMB010000114.1:0-13681 GCA_039934485.1 Vicinamibacterales bacterium | reverse complement strand
CAAGCTGGCGCGGGCCAGCGGCTTCGCGCCAAAGAACGCCTGATCATGAAACTCTATCGCGCGCTGTTGCGCCTCTATCCCGCCTCGTTTCGCGCCGAATACGGCGACGAGATGTGCGCGGTGTTCGCCCGCGATCTCAAGGCGCGCGGCGCCGCGGCCTGGCTGGCGGCGATTGCCGACACCGCGGTGAACGCCACCCGTGTTCACCTCGACATCACTCGTCAGGACTTGCGTTACGCAATCAGGTCGCTTGGCCGCACTCCCGGCTTCACCTTCACCACCATCGTCGTCGCCGCGCTGGGGATCGGCGCCACCACCGCAGCGTTCTCGATTGCCGATCACGTGCTGCTGCGGCCGCTGCCGTTTCCGCGCAGCGATCGGCTCGTCAAGCTCTGGGAAAACCAGTCCTCGCGCGGCTACTCGCGCATGGAACTCTCGCCGCCGAACTATCTCGACTGGCAGCGGATGAGCACGTCGTTCGACGGCATGTCGGCGTACACCGGGCTGTCGGCGAACCTGGTGGGCGTGGGCGATCCGGAACGGCTGGACGGGACGATCACCACCGGCGGGTTCTTCCGCGTGCTTGGCCGGCCGGCGGCGATCGGACGCGTGCTGACCGAGGCCGACGCGCGGGACCAGGCGCAACGCGCCGTGGTGATCAGCGACGCGCTGTGGCGCGTGCGCTTCGGCGCCGACCCGAACGTGCTCGGGCGGACGGTGATGTTGAACGACGAGAGCCACGTGATCGTCGGGGTGATGCCGCCCGACTTCTTCTTCCCGGGCCGCGAGTCGATGTTCTGGCGGCCGATTTATCTCTCGGAGCAGAACGGCGACGTCGATCGCAACAACAACTACCTCCGGGTCGTCGCGCGGCTCAAGGACGGCGTCTCGTTCGAGCAGGCGCGATCGGAAATGGCGGTGATCGCCGATCGGCTCGAACGTGAATACCCGAGGGAGAACGCCGAAACCGGCGCCACCGTGGTGCGGTTGCGCGACGAACTCTCGCAACAACCGCGGCTGCTCATCGTCGCCCTCGTGGGCGCGGCGCTTTGCGTCCTCCTGATCGCGTGCACGAATCTCGCCAACCTGCTGCTCTCGCGCGCGCTCTCGCGCCGCGGTGAATTCGCCGTGCGCGCGGCCATCGGCGCCGGCGTCGATCGGCTCGTCCGCCAGATGCTGACCGAGAGTCTTTTGCTCGCGGTGTGCGGCGGCGTGCTGGGTGTGCTGATCGCCCTCGTCGCTGGTCCGCTGGTGGCGCGGCTGGTGCCCACGGCGCTGCCGATCGCGGAGGTGCCGCCGATGGATCTCCGCATGTTGGGTGTCGCCGCGGCGTTGACGTTCGCGACCGGGGTCGCCTTCGGCCTGGTGCCGGCGATTCGCGTCGGCCGCACGACCGACAGCGCGGCGCTCAAGGAAGGCGCGCGCGGTGGCAGCGGCCGGTCCACCGAGCGTTTGCGATCGGGGCTGGTGATTGCGGAGATCTCGGCGTCGGTGGTGTTGTTGGTGGCGTCGGGCCTGCTGATCCAGGCACTGCTGCGCGTGCAGCACGTGGACCCCGGGTTCAAGGCCGACAACGTGCTGACGCTGCGGACCACGCTGCCGCGTCCCAAGTACGACGAGACCGTGCGTCGAAACGAGTTCTACCAGCGGGTGGTGAGCGAGGTGCAGGCCCTGCCGGGCGTGACGCGCGCGGCCTACATCAGCTTCCTGCCGATGGTGATGCGCGGCGGCATCTGGCCGGTGCTCCTGGACATCCCCAGCCCGCAACGGGATGAACGCATCGATCCCGCCGATCCGCGAGCCACGACCAGGGCCAGCTTGCGCTTTGTCACGCCGGGATTCTTCGAGACGGTGAGCGCCCCCATTCTCAGCGGGCGCGACGTGCGCGAGACCGACACCTACGACTCGCCGTTCGTGGCGGTGGTGAGCCAATCGTTTGCCACCGAACACTATCCTGGTGAAGACCCGCTCGGGCGCACGTTCGCGATTGGCCTGAGCGGCCGCACCATTGTCGGCGTGGTGGGCGACATTCGCGTGCGCGGACTGGAACGCGAGAGCGAGCCGCAGGTCTACGTGCCGTCGACCCAGGTCCGCGACGGCGCGCTCGCCTTCTACGCGCCCCAGGACCTTGTCATTCGCGCCTCGGTTCCGGTGTCCACGCTCATCCCGTCGGTGCGATCGATCGTCGGGAAGATCGATGCCCAGCTGCCGATCGCCAGCGTGCAGCTGTTGTCGGATGTCGTCGCCGCGGAGACCGCGCCGCGGGTGACCCAGGTCCGCGTGCTCGCGGCGTTCGCGGCGGTGGCGCTGGTGCTCGCGGCCATCGGCATTCATGGGCTCCTGGCGTTCTCGGTGTCGGCGCGCGTGCGCGAGATCGGCGTGCGCATGGCGCTCGGCGCAAGCGCCGCGGACATCCTCCGCATCGTCGTGATGCGCAGCGTGTTCCTGGCCGCGGCCGGCGTGGGCCTTGGCGCCGCGGCCGCCTATGCCGTCGGTCGATCGATGCAGGCGCTGCTGGCCGGCGTCGCCCCCGCGGACACCACGGTCTTCGCGGTGGCGATCGCGATCTCGATCATGATGACGATCGCGGGGAGCCTGGTGCCCGCGCTGCGCGCGGTCCGCGTCGACCCGCTCGCTGCCACGCGTGCCGAGTGACGAACGATAACCACGGAGGGCACGGAGAACACGGACCTCCGTGGTTGACGTACGTGGTGAGTTAGAATGGCCGCCACATGAATCCACGTGCGCGCGCAATTGCTGTGGCTCTCACCATCGCCGCAACCGGCGCCATCGCGGCCGCCCAGGACGCGCTCACTCAACTCGGCATCACCCAGAACCGCGCCAAGGAGGCGGTGTTCGACTCGTTCATCACCGGCTCGATCTCGCTGGCCGGAAAGGCGGAGGTCTTCAAGGCCGCGTCGCCACAGGTCCGGGCCGGGATGGTCACGGCCGTGGCCACCCTCGGCCGCGCCTTCATCGAGAGCACCGACTTCGAAAAGCGCTACGCCGATCACCGCGAAGCCAACGGGCCCGACCCGCTGCCCGCGGAGCAGACCGCCGATCAGATCTTTGCCAAGCAGCGTAAGGACTGGGAAGAACAGGTCGAGGGCATCCGCGCCCAGTTCAGCGAGATCACCCCGGCGCAGCAAAAAACGCTCGAGACGGGCTTCGACGAAATGCGCGCCAGGTTCGACGCCATGGAGAAAGAGGGCCGCCCAGAGCTCGAGCAATCGCTGCAGACCCAGCGCGCCGCGATAGTGCGGTCACGCGAGGCGGCGATGGCCGATTTCGAAAGGGTCATCCCCGCCGATCCGCGCGTCCTTGTTGCCTCGCGTTTGCGGCGCTTTCTCGACCTGTCGAGGGACATCGACTACTCGGCCAAACTCGTCGAACGGGACAAAAAGATGCGATTCGCCGACCCCACCCTCGAAAGCAAGCCGGCGGACTGGAAGCTCTGCTTCCGCGCCGGCAGGGCCGCGACCGAGACGGCCCGGGTTTTTGCACAGAAATGGCTCTCGGACCTCGAGGCCAAGGGCGTGAAATAGGGGGTTGAACCCAAGGGCCAAAAGGCCTATCGTCTCCCCGTACGCACTCGCGATCCCGCGAGCCGAGGTGGGAGGAACGTATGGAGATTGATCGCAGGGCCTTCATCGCCAGTCTGGGTGGCGTCGCCGCCGTCAACTTGATGGACTCGGAAGCCAAGGCCGACGCCCTCGAGCACTGGATGGAAGAGCACCTGGACGAGCAGGTCGCCGCCAATAGCGGCCAGGCGCCCGAGAAGTTCCCCACCGTCGCCGATATCGAAGCGCAGATTGAAACGCGCGACTTCCGGCGCGGCGCCGGGAGCCTGTTCACCTCGAACCGGGGCAACATGAAGAAGCTCGAGAAGATGCCGAAGAACCCTTCGCTGCATGACTTCTTCCGGCTCCGCTTCGCACCGGCCAATCACGTGCTGCAAAGCGCCACCCGCGCGCTGAAGACCGGCATGTCCGAAGAGATCGTCCTCGCCTGCATGCTCCACGACTGCGTGCTCTCGCTCATCAAGCCCGATCACGGCTGGTGGGGCGCGCAACTCTTCGAACCCTACATCCCGGAGAAGTCGGCGTTTGCGATCCGCTACCACCAGACGCTGCGGTTCTACGCCGACTCCGACGCCGGCTACGAGTATCCCGACCAGTACTACCGCATCTTCGGCCAGGACTACACGCCGCCGCCGCACATCGAAGCCACCTACAAGATGCTCCGCAACCACAAGTGGTACATGGAGCCGCGCATGGTGACCGTCAACGACCTCTACGCGTTCGATCCGAACGCCAAGGTCTCGATCGACCCGTTCACCGACATCATCGGCCGCCACTTCAAGTCGCCAAAGGAAGGCCTCGGCAACGACAACAGCCCGAGCGCGCACATGTGGCGGACGTTGGCGAATCCGGACCAGCCGCTCTAGAAGTCAAAAGTGGGAAGGTAGAAGTGAGAAGCCAATGCGAGAGCGAGGGAGTTCTGTGATCCGACGATTGGTGTTTCTCACTTCTGTCTTCTCACTTTTCACTTTCATGCCGGTCGCCCGCGCGCAGGCCCCGAGCGAATACAAGGGCCTGCAAATCAAGGTGACGAGTATCGAGCGCGCGATGAACGTCTCGCTCAAGGATTGCCCGCCCGGCGCCAACAGCGTGCGCGGCAACACCAAGCCCGGCGAAGAGTTCATCGTCGTCAATGTCGCCTTCAAGGTGACGCCGGCCTACAAGGAGACGTTCATCAAGAAACCCGTGCTGGTCGATGGCGCGGGAAAGACCTTCAACACCTCGGTGGCCATCATCGACGCCGGCACCGTCCCTGAATACACCTGTTCATTCCCGTTCCGCGTGCCCGACGGCACCAAGGCCGGCAAGCTTCAGATCGACACCGCGACGCTCGAGCTCGCCGCCTTCGACAAGAAGTGAAACACGTGGAGGGCGAGGGCTTCAGCCCTCGCCTCGGCCTCCGCCAGGTCAGCGACGACGCGTGGCTGGACTTTGTCGAGCGTACGGTGGAGACGCTCGACATCGGTCCGGGCACGCGGGTATTCGAGGTGGGATGCGGCGACGGCGCGTTCCTGTTACCCCTGGCCGACAACGGCTACAGCGTTGGCGGACTCGATCCGTCCGCGGACTTGATTCGCCTCGTGAGCCAGGCCATTCCATCCGGAAGGTTCCTCGTCGGCGAGGCGGCCGCGCTCGATCCCGCCGAGGCCTGGGACGTGGTCCTGGCGTGCGGCGCCTTCGACGCGTTTCCCGACCTCGATTACGCCAGGGGCGTCCTCGCCCGGATGGCGGCCAAGGCCACGCACGCCATCGCGATTCTCGACCTTCCCGAGCGCACCTACGATCGAGGCTGGATGATGCGCGCGCTGGCGGAGATCGACGTCAAGGCCATCCAGATCGAAGATCAGCGCGTCGACGGCTACCTCGACGCGCACTCCCGCTTCAACGTGTTTGCCCGTCTATGATCTGCTCCAGGCGCTGCTCGATGAGTCCGACTTTCTCGACCTGGACGGCCATCAGGTCGGCGATGCGCGCCCATTGCTGCTCGCGCGCCGCGTCGAGCTTGGCATGGAGCGCCACGATCTGCATCTCCGCGCGAAGGTTCACTTCGTAGTCGCTCCGCGCGTCGATGCGGTCGCGGGCGTTCTGCCGGTTCTGGCTCATCATGATGACCGGCGCCTGCAGCGCCGCGACACATGACAGGATCAGGTTCAGCAGGATGTAAGGATACGGGTCGAACGGATGCTGCTGGTCGCCGTTGATCGTCATCCAGGCCAGCATCCCGGTGAGGAAGATGCCGATGAACGCCCAGCTGCCGCCGAAGGTGGCCACCCGATCGGCCACTCGCTGACCGAACGTCAGCTGTTGATCGAAGGCGAGGTTGGGATCCGGTGGCTTGCCGCCGATCACCCCGGCCAGGAAGCGCCGCTCCACCGTGGTCAGCCGGCGGATCTGCTCGTCGAGTTCGCCCACGAGCGTGGTCTGCGACGACTGCGACAGGCTGGCGCCGAGGGCGCGGCGCAGCACCCGCAACGCCGCCAGCAGCGCGCCGGCGCCGAAGATCGAGACCACGATATGACCCGGCAGGTTGTTCGGCGTCATGATGTTGAACGCGCGGACCAGCCATCCGCCCACCACCGCGCCCAGCGTGCCGGTGATCAGATCCCCAAGCAGACCGAAATCTCTCCGGCTTTTCATCGCCGTCCGCACCAACCAGCCCACCAGCAGGCCGGTGGCAATCCACGTCAATGCCTGTCCCACGTGCCGCCCCCTTTAAGTCGATTCGTCAACGAAGTCGCCCGCCGGTGAACACGTTGCGATAGCCGCCGGCGATGAGCGCGGTGATGTCAGCCAACACCCGCGGCAGGGCGAGGCCGCCCGGATAGGCCAGGTAGTGCGGCTCCCACACCGGATCGAACTTGTCCTTGAACAGGCGAAGGCCCTGGAAATTGTAGACGCCCTCGCCATGCTCGTAGAGAAACGATCCGACCTTCGTCCAGAGCGGCGCCACCGCGGACTTCTCGAACCCCGACATCGGCGCCATGCCAAGCGAGAACCATTGATAGCCCTCGGCCTTGCCCCACACCATCAGGTGCACGAACAGGCTTTCCATCACGCCCTTCGGCGCCGCCTCGTCATACCGCATCAGATCGATCGACAGCTCCTCGTGCCGGGGCCCCTTCCAGACGTTGGCGAACGCCAGGATGCGGCCGTCGCGCTCGATCACGGCAATGGGAAACCGCGACAGATACGATTCCGAAAAGAAACCGAGCGAGAAGCCCTTTTCCGCAACCTTGTCGCCCAGCCACTTGTCGGAGACCTCGCGCAGCCGCGGCATCAGTTCAGCGGCCTGGTCGGCCGGCACGATGCGGAACGTCGCCTTCTCCTTTTCCACCCGCCGCAGCGCCTGGCGATGCCGGGACGCCGCACCGCCTTCCAGTGTGAACCGGCAGAGATCGACGCGCGCCTCCTCGCCGAGCTTCACGAAGGTCAGGCCGAAGTCGGCGTAGTGATGGAGGTGATCCTTGCGGATCTCATAGAACACCGGCGTGCCGCCAAAGTCGGCGCAGCGCTCGAGGAACGCGCGGATCAGGATCGGGATGCGCTCCGGCTGGCCAACCGGATCGCCCATCGCCACCCAGGTCCGTCCCTGGACCCCGTACATCACGAAACCCTTCCGCTCCTCGTCGAAGATCAATCCCTTGTCGCGGAGATAGACAAGATTCGGCGCGGTTGACGACTGCGTCTCGATTGCCGCGGCGGCCTCCCGAAGGTCGTCGTCCGAGGGCGGATCGACTTCGTGTGGAGCGCGCGCGACCAGCTTGGCCGTGGCCATCAAGACCACCGCAATGGAGGCGCCAATGGAGGCGCGAAGAAAGCGCGGCGCTTCGGCCGACAGCTCGAATTGCCACCACAGCTCGTTGGAGTACTCGACGTGCTTGAAGGTGAAGAAGCCGAGCCACATCGAGGCGGCCAGCACGGCGATCACCGCGGCAATCCACGGCGGCGAGAACCGCGTTTCGAGAATCGCCGCCCGCCGGTCGAATGCCGGCCGCGCCAACCGGAGGAGCAGCAACAGCATCGTCAGCAGGATGGCTTCCTCGATATCGGCGCCCTTGAGGAGCGACGTGCCGATGCCGACGGCGATCGCGGCCGCGGCCAGGTGGTACGCCGCATCGAGCCGTCGTGAGACGCCCTGCGACAAAATCAGCAGGACCACGCCGACGAGGCTTCCCGCGAAGTGCGACGTCTCGACCACGCCGAGCGGGACGAACTGGTGCAGCCACACCAGCCTTCCCTCGGCGGCGGGCGTCGCGCCGGAGAACAGCAGCAGCACCCCGGCGGAGAACGTCAACGCCGAGAGGATCCGCGGCGTGAGTTGCTCGGCAATCCTGCTGATCAGTTCGGCAGTGCGCCGCGCATAGGCCCGGCGTTGCCGTACTTCGTCGATCAGCAGGCCCACCAGCGCAACCGCCAGCGGCAGCAGGTAATAGATGGCGCGGTACAGGAGCAGCGGCGCGACCAGGTCCACGGAGCTCAGGTACGGCCGAAGCAGCAGCACGATCAGCCCTTCGAAGACGCCCGCGCCTCCGGGCACGTGGCTGATCAGGCCGAGCAGTTGCGCGGCGAGAAAGGCGCCAAGCGCGGCAAAGAACGGCACCCCACTCGGCAGCAGGACGTAAAGAACCATCCCGGCCAGGACCCAGTCCACGCAGGACGTGAGCCATTGCGCCACCGCCACCGCCGGCGGCGGCAGCGGCAGCTCGAATCGCCACACCCGCAACGGCCCGGTCCCGATCGCTGCGTAGGCGACAAAGCCGATGCTGATCGCGAACAGCAGCCAGCCGATCGGCGCCGCCATCACCGCGCCGGGGATCGCGTCGGCTCCCGGCAGCGGCCCGAGCGCCAGGCTCAATCCCCCGAGCGCGAGCAAGCCAAGCCAGAAGGTAATCGAATACGAGAAAATGATGCGCGAGAGGTCCTCCGCGCCGACTCCCCATCGCGTGTAGAAGCGATACCGGACCGACGCGCCCGACAGCATCGCAAAGCCGACGTTGTTCGCGATCGCATAGGCGAGAAACGACGTCATCCCAATCCGCCACGCCGCAATCCGCCGCCCGATGGAGGCAAACGCCAGGAAGTCGTAGGCGGTGAGCACGAGGTAGTTGAGCGCCGTCAGCCCGATCGCGGTGAGGATTTGGCTCGTCGGCGTGCCGGCCACGCTGGCGTTGATCGCATGCCAGGACGTCGCCGACAACTCATGCCGCAGCACCTCGAGGGCGCCAACGAAAAGCGCGAGGCCGATGGCGGCCGGGACGATCTGACGAAGTCGGTCGCGCA
Organism: Vicinamibacterales bacterium; assembly: GCA_039934485.1. Classification (GTDB taxonomy): domain Bacteria; phylum Acidobacteriota; class Vicinamibacteria; order Vicinamibacterales; family UBA2999; genus 12-FULL-67-14b. Next base: position 4,820 of record JBDTMB010000114.1, on the reverse strand, counting down.
TGATCGGTGCTTATTTCGGCGCGGCGTTCTGCCGCACCCACTCGATGGCCTCGGCCAGCCGCCCGGCCAGTTCCGCCTGCTTGTCGCTGAAGCGATGGTCGGCCGCGTCGATCATCCAGAGGCGTTTGGGGAGCCCGGCGGCGGCCACGATGCGGTCCACCTCGCCGGGAACCACGAACTCATCGTGGGTTGAATTGATCACGGCCAGTGGCGTGGGCGATACCCGGGACGCCAGGCCGATGGTGCTGAACGTCGGCTCGTTCGGCACGCCGTGGGTCAGGTAGATCACCGCGTCTCTCCACCGCCAGCCAAGTTCGTTCCGGTCCCCCAGCCCCAAGCCGATCACGCCGGACACCATCGCCTTGGTGTCCGGTTCGGTGGCCGCCAGAACGGACAGCGCCGCGCCTTCGGACACGCCGATCAGGATCGGTTTCCTGGCGGAGTTCGCGCCGGCAAACTTCACCAGCTCCCGATAGTCCGAAGGCACGTCATTGATGCTGAGCCGCTTGGTGCCCGACGTGAAGGCTTCGAGGTACGCCTTCGAATCAAAGCCGACCACAAAGAATCCGCGGGCGGCGAGCAGCTCGGCAACCTGTGGGCCGAGGTGCACCCAGCCGCCGTCCCCGCTCGAGACGATCACGGGATCCCCATTGCGGTTTCCGTACAGCGCCAGCGTTTGGGTCTTGCCGCGCAGCGCGATCGTCGCGGAGGTCTGGGCGGAGGCGATGGCCGGCGGCATCAACAGCAGCACGAGAAACGCGGCGCTCACGCGTGTCATTGCGGTGGTCCTTCGTGAATGGCGATCCAGTTCAGGGCTTCGGTCAGGGAGAGACGGAACGTCACCGCTCCCCCGGAAAACCGGTGGTTCGAGGCGGGCACTTCGAAGAACCGCCGGCTGGGGGACTCGCCGCCAAACAAGATGCGCGCGCGGTCAGCCGGGAGATAACCGTCTCCTGACGACTGTATCACCGCCACGCGGCTGGGAATGGCGCGGCTCAGCACGTAAGTGTCGATGCCGCCGGGCCCGCCGGTCCCGGGCTCCGTGTCTTCATCCGAGTCCAGATCGATGTTCAGGTTCTCGTCGGCCGACAGGCCGATTGCCACGATGCCGGCGAGCGGCATCGCCGGCGGTTCGGCGCCGGCGATCACCGAAATCGAGGCGCCGCGAGACCACCCGGCAAGGATGACGCCGGTGCTGTCTGGCAGGTCGGCGGCGCGCTTCGACGCGGTGATGATCTCCTGGTACGACTCGCGCAATCGTGACGCCGAGAGCGGATGGCCCGGCTGGCGGATCGCCCGGAGCAAGGCGCGCGAACTGAGGCCCGCCACCGGGTAGCCGGCCGCGGCGATGGTGTCGAACATCCCGATTGCGGCGCCGAACCAGCCGCCGTCGCCACTGGCGAAGATGACCAGGGGCGCCCCCTCCGACCCAGGGCGTGCGACATGCAGTTCCACGCGCACGCCGTCCAGGATCATCGCCTCGCGACGTTGTGTGACGGGCCGCGGGCCGTCGGCTTTCGGCGGAGCGAGCGTCGCGCAGGAACTGAGAGCCAGCGTCATAGCGAGGGTGATCGCGGCGCCCAGGCGTCGCGTCACCCTAAACCTCCGGAGGCCAACCGTCCGCCAAACGCCACCACGGTCTTGTCGTCGGCCCAATCCGGCACGCCGGCAGGGCCGGCACCGTGTTCGGCCGCGCGAAGCAGACGATGACACGCAATGGCTGGACTCACTTCGCTCAGACCCTCAAATACCGCCGGCAGGATTGCCGCCAGGGCCAGGCCTGATGCATCAAGGCTCTCCGTGATGCCGTCCGAAACGATGACGACCAAGTCGCCAGGAGCCAGGCTGACGGTCTCCTCCTCGTAGGTGGTGCCGCGCATCAGGCCTGCCGGGGGGCCGCCCCTCGTCAGCGTTCGAGCGGGCTCCCCTTTTCTCAGCAGGAGGCCCGCCGGATGGCCGGTGTTGGTATAGGTCATTTGGTGCGCTGCCGGGTCCACCACGGCGATGACGGCCGACACGTACATGCCGCCGTTGGCATCCTGCGCCAACGCTTCGGACAGCCGCTCGGCCAGGAGGCTCGGCTCGGTGGTCTCGCGGATCAGCGTATGAAGCACCGCCCTCACGTTCGAGAGGAAGATCGCCGCGGCTATGCCCTTTCCCGACACGTCGGCGAGGACGACGCACATCCGGCCGCCGGAAAGCGGCAGAAAGTCGAAATAGTCGCCGCCAACCTTGCCCGCTGGTTCGGTCACGCCGAACCACTCGATGCATCCGCTTGGCGGCGGAATCGCCGGCAGGAGCGCGCGCTGCACCTGGGCCGCGATCGACAGCTGGGTGTCAATCACCACCCGCTCTCGTTCCATTGCGGACAGCGCCGCTCGGGTTTGACGGAGGTGAATCCAGAGCACCGTCATTACGAAAAGCCCGGCGGACACCACGACGTCGCTCACCCATGTCCATTCCTCGACATCGGGCCGAAATTCCCGGTTGATCAGCCATTCGAGCGCTTGGGAAAGCACGAGGATGCAGAGGCTCGCTGCCAGCCCAAGCACCATCGGCCCCCTCGATCGCACGCCAGTCATCTCTCTTCCTTGAGACGGATCGTGCGGCCTCCCTGGGTGCCCCGCCGCATTACATCTCTGTCATCCGGGCAGGCCGGGCCATTCCTGTCGCGTTTGTAATGAGCGCCCAAACCCGGCTGCCGTCTAATCAGATCGGAAGCCGTTAATTCGGCGCGCCCAACGGGCCCGCCAAAAGGAGAAATGCATCATGAGAACGTCATTAATCGCCGCATCGGTCGTGTTGATTGGAGCCACGGCGATGGCCGCTCCGGCCACCCAGGCCGGAACCAAGCCCGCGGCCAAGCCGGCCGCCACCCACGCCATGGCCAAGGCGGCCCACGCCACCGGCACGGTGGAGAAGTTCGACGCCGCCACCAAGACTCTCACCGTGAAGCACGACGGCAAGGACATGCAGTTCGTGATTGCCGACACCGCGAGCCTGCTGCGCGGCAAGGAGAAGATCGACACCGCCGCGCTCGGCACCGCCACCGGTCAGATGGCGAAGATCGAATACACGACGATGGGCGCCACCAAGACCGCGGAGCGGGTCGAGTTGTCAGCGGCCGCGGCGAAGCCGGCGGCGAAGAAGAAGAACGGCTAGGCGTTTCGAGTCGCGGCGAAAGACAAACGGCGCTGGTGGGGGATGCCCGCCAGCGCCGTCGTTATTCAGGGACCCTTCAGAAGCTATTGCATCAAGTGCGGCGGCTTGCCCGGGAAGCCGCGCGTCGCGTAGTCCATCATCGTCTCGGTCAGCAGGATCGCCAGGAAGAACAGGCCCGTCATCACGACGAGCTTGGTCAGCTTGCTGCTGTACTTCACGTGCATGAAGTAGAGGATGACGAGCGTGGCCTTCAAGATCGCGATCGCCAGCGCCACCGGCGCGTTGAACGAGCCGAGATTCACAAACGACGCATACACGGTGATCCCGGTGAGCACCATCAGCGCCAGGAAGATGCCGATGTAGAGGCTCAGCGGAGAGATGTGGCCGTGCGCGCCTTCTTGACCGTGATCAGACATATGAGCTCCGACACCCCTGAAGGGGTGCCCTACGTGTGCCGCTCAACAAGGTAGAGGAGCGGGAACAGGAAAATCCAGACGATATCGACGAAGTGCCAGTAGAGCCCGCTCATCTCGACAGGCGTGTAGTACTCGGCGTCGAACTTGCCTCGCCACGCCATGATCGTGATCACCGTCATGAGCCCGAGGCCGACGATCATGTGCAGCGCGTGCAGGCCGGTCATCGTGAAGTACAGGCTGAAGAAGATCTGCGTCGTCCGCTGCAGTTCATCCGGCGTGAGCGACAGCTGGCGATGCTCGCTGGCCGTGGCGTTGGCTTCGGCCTGCGCCTCCCCGGCGCCTTCCGCGCCCTCGTGCGCCCACACGAAGCTGGCGCCCGGCACGTGGTGGTGCTCGAACTTTTCCTTGTACTCGACGACCTTGACGCCGAGGAAGACCATGCCGAGGATCATCGTCAGGATCAGCCAGCCGACCAGGGCGTTCCGCCTGTTGGTCTGCGCCGCCCTCACGCCGAGCGCCATTGTCAGCGAGCTCAGGATCAGCACCGCGGTGTTCAGCGCGCCCCAGAAGATGGCGATGCTGCGGCTGGCTTCGGCAAAGGCGTCGAAGTACCAGTTGCGATAGAGGATGTAGGCGACAAACAGGCCGCCGAAGAACAGGATCTCGGTGAGCAGGAACACCCACATCCCGAGGACCGCAGCCTCTTTCTGCTGCGGCATGTTGTCGAAATGGTGCCGCAGTTCCCGATGGTGGGCGGCGTGGGCGTGGCCGGGCCCTTGTTCCGCTTGTGCCACGGCGTTAGACAAGGTGCTTCTCCCCGGCAGCAAGGTGCTCGTATTCGTATGGTTCGGTGTTGACGATGGGCACTTCCACGAAGTTCTCGGTCAGCGGCGGCGAGGCCATCTGCCACTCGAGGCCGGAGGCGCCCCACGGATTCGGCCCGGCGATGGCGCCCTTCTTGAGCGACCACAGCAGGTAAATCACCGGCAGCAGGTAGCCGAGGCCAAGGACGCTGGCGCCCGCCGACGACATCACGTTCAGCACCTGGAACTCGTCCGGGTAGGCGTGGTAGCGGCGCGGCATGCCGAGGTAACCGAGCACGAACTGGGGGAAGAACGTCAGGTTGAAGCCGACGAACACCATCAGCGCCGCGAACTTTGCCCACCCCTCCGGATAGAGCCGGCCGCTGATCTTCGGCCACCAGTAGTGCAGCCCGCCGAGGTAGCCCATGATCGCGCCGCC
>JBDTMB010000113.1:0-13712 GCA_039934485.1 Vicinamibacterales bacterium | reverse complement strand
GCGGGTTGCTGAAGCCGCCGTAGTCCTGCATCTCGCTCATCTTCGGCACGATGTCGGACACGGCGGCGTCGCGCACCGTCATGATGTCGAGCGGGCGCCAGTAGCCCGTCATGTAATCGGACATCCCCTCCATGGTCCACAGCGGCATGTTGCGGCGGATGAGGCCCGTGGGGATGATGTCGAACTGGAAGATGTGCGTGAGCTCGTGGGTGATCAGGCGGTAGAGCAGGTCGGACGGCTCGTCGATCGGCATCACCATGCGGCTGCGGCTGGGTTCCGCAAAGGCGCCGACGCCTTCCTGCGCCGCGCCGGGGGTGACGTTCTGCTGGTAGAACTCGCTGCTGGCCGAGAAGAGGATGAGCGGGATCTTGAACGAGAGGTCGTGCTTCAGTTCTGAGCTGACGTGCTGGTACGCGCTTTCGGCATAGCCGGCGATGCGCTCGAGGTGCGGCTCGATTTCCGGGTAGTAGTAGATCTCGAAGTGCTCCGTCTGGTAGGTGTGCCAGTCGAAGTTGTCGTAGCGGATCGCGTTCTTCCCGAAGTACGGAATGTAGCTCGTCTGGGCCTCCGCAAAGGACGCGCCGACCAAGACCGCCAATAATGTAAGCACGGCCAAAGCCAGGGGCGTCGAGGATTTCCGCTGCGGGGTGCGCATAAGCCAGTCTCCTTCGTGCATCTTACCGATCCTGCGAGGAGGGCTGCAATCGCACAGTCCTCTAGGCGAGGCGCAGAGCAAGAACCGATCCGCCTCGTCACGCCGTAGCGCAGGCGGAGGCGGGTCGCGGTTCGTCCTATACTGGGGACGCGACGGGCTTGCCGTTGTACTACCCCGGGGAATATCCGGGCCCACCCGGGGGTTCCCCTTTGAAGTGGCCCATCACTCCACATGGTGTTTGGGCGAGGTCGGGCCGAAACGGAAGCGGGCGCCGCCGATGAGTTTTCGGCCGCCGCCCTGGAGTTGCTCGACGCGATTTATGGCGCCGCGTTGCGGCTGACCAGGCGCCCGGACCAGGCGCAGGACCTGGTCCAGGACACGTACCTGAAGGCGATTCGGGCGCGCCGGTCGTTTACGGCAGGCACGAATCTCAAGGCATGGTTGTACACGATTCTCCACAACACGTGGAGAAACCAGCGGCGGGACGGGGCGCGTGCGCGGGTCGAGTTCGACTCCGACATCGTCGAGCGGGCGGCCGAAGGGGCGGACCGAGTGTTCGCGCCACAGGTCGAGAGCCCAGAGACACTGTTGTTGCGCGAGACGATCGACCCAGAACTACAGGCTGCGCTCGACGCGTTGCCGGAGTCGTTCCGGGAGGCCGTGTGGCTACGCGACGTCGAGGAGCTGACCTACCAGGAGATCGCGGATGCCCTGGGCATTCCGATCGGCACCGTCATGTCGCGATTGTCGAGAGGCCGAAAGCAGTTGTACGAAGCATTAACCCGTAGCCCGAAGTCCCCGTAGCCTGAAGTCCGAAGCCCGATGACTGATCTGACCTGTCAACAAGTTGAGGCACTGCTGCCGGCGATCGCCGGCGGCGACGCCGGCGAGCACGCCGCGGCGATCGCGGCGCACCTGGCAGGCTGCGCCGCGTGCCGGCAGGCCGCCGCCGTGCAGGTCACCGCTCGCGCCGTGTTGCGCGCGCGCGCCGCGCACTTGTCGGTGCCCGCGCCGCCTGGCCTTCGCACCCGCGCCGAGGCCCAGCTTCGCGGCAGCCGGGACCGCGACGCGCTCGGGTGGCGCGGCCGGTTCTCGGCGTTTGCCGCCGCGGCGCTCATCGTAATGGTCATCGGCAGCATCGCGCTTCCCGTGCTGACGGCGCGTTCGACGGTGCTGCTCGCCGCGCAACTCGCGCTCGATCACCTGAAGTGCTTCGCGATCGACGGCGATGCCGGCGACGCGCACATCACCAAGCCGGAGGCCGAGGCCACGCTCACGCGCGAGTACGGGTTCACGATCTCCGTGCCGGATCGCAACCCGGAAGAGGGCATCCGGCTCGTCGCCGTCCGGCGGTGTTTGTATGGCGATGGCCGCGCCGCGCATTTGCTGTATCTGGTCGATGGGACCCAGGTGTCGTTGTTCATCATGCCCGGCCTGGACCGGCCGGCGGCTGAGCTGAACGTGTTCGATCACGACCAAATTGTGTGGAACGACGTCCATAATACCTACATGCTCGTCGGGCGTTCGGGCCGGCGCGGTTGGTTACAAGACGTGGCATCCAGGCTGCGGAATGAGGGAAAATAAACGACATGGAACAGCCCACTCCTGATCAGGTCACTCCGGACCAGCCGCCCGGCCAGCCGGCCGCGACCAATACGAAGATGCGGATCATCGCCGTCGTCGTGACGGCAGGCGCACTGCTCGCGATCGCGACCACGTATGTGTTCGAGCCCAACGACACGACCGCACAGGCCGCGGTCATGGTCTCGCCGGTGGCGTCGCACGAGGCCACGTCGGCGGTTGGCGACGGCGAGGGACAGGCCGACGGCGCGGTGTGCATGGCCAACGCCAAGCCCGCCAACATGGACTTTACGATGAAGGACCTGGACGGCAAGGACGTGGCGTTGTCGTCTTACAAGGGCAAGGTCGTCCTGCTCAACTTCTGGGCGACCTGGTGCGGGCCGTGCAAGGCGGAAATCCCCGGCTTCGTGGAGCTCCAGGAAAAGTACAAGGACCAGCTGACGATCGTCGGCTTCTCGGTGGACGATGAAGCGGACAAAGCGCGCACATTCGCCAACGAGTACAAGATGAACTACCCGATTTTGCTCGGCCTGGGACGCGAGGATGTGCAGGATGCGTACGGTCCCATCTGGGGCATTCCCGCGTCGTTCATCATCAGCAAGGACGGCAAGGTCTGCCGTAAACATTTGGGCATCGCGCCAAAAAATGTTTTCGAAAAAGAGATCGTCGCGCTCATGTAGTATCCTTGAATCATGTTGAAGGGATTCACACACGCTCGTCTCGCCTGCGGTTGCCGGCTCGCGTTTCGTGAAGGCTCTTCGGGCAGCCCGGTCACGGTGATTCTCGAAACCAAGGCGTCGGGCTGCGTCAACCCGCGCCACGTCTCCAGCCTCCCGCTTTACGACTATCGCGAAGCGCTGCGGCCGTCGACGCGTCTCGGTCCGCCGATCGACGAAGAGTTCGAAGAAGAGAACTAGCTCTGCTCGTTCGTTATTGCTTCCTGAACGGGTAGTACCCCAAGCCAATTGCGGCGTTGACGTTGTGCGCGTTCCAGTTACCTGGGGCCGGCCCGGCCGACGTCTGCACGGCGATATTCGGTTGCGTGTGGATGTAGCTGAGCGCCGTGCGCACGGTGATTCTCTCCGTGATGAAGTACTCGAAGCGCACTTGCGGCCTGACGATCGCCGAGTTCTTCAGCCTGATTTTCGGTTCGCTCTCGCTGTCGAACACGCGCGCCGCGGCGGCGTCCAGCTTGACCGTGTTGAGCGCGATGCCGGCCTGAAGGGCGACGGTCGTGCTCAGCTTGCCGAAGTGCCAGCCGTAGCCGACGCCGGCCAACGCCGCCCGCGTTTGCAGCAGGCCGAACTGTTCGCCGGAGGCGCCTCGCAGTTCCTCGGAAAACCAGGTGATCCCCACCGGGTACTTCCAGCCATTCCCGCGGCCTGGAGCCAGGCCGACGGAGACGCCGTACTTGGTGGCCTTGGTGACGTCCGAGTCGAGAGGTTCACTCAATCCGATGCCGACGTGGACGCCGACCTTCTTGATGAGGCGCGAGAGATTCTCTTTGACGAACTCTCCTTGCGCGAAAGCGGGTGTGGCGTTGCCGGCAAGGAGCGCGACGATGACGGCCAGGTAGATGTTTTTACCCACATTTGCCGTGCAGCAAGAAGCGCGCCCAAGACGCTAGCGGTCGAGGTGGCCTATAACTCCCTCAATGCAGAGGGGATAGGAAGACGCGCCGCGCGAATGGCGGGGAAGAGCCCTCCCACCAACCCCATCAACAGTGCATAGATAAGACCCATTACGAGCAATTGTGGTGTTACCTGGAACGCGAACGCCACCTGGCTGAAGGTCGAGAAGTTCATCGTCGAGGTGCGATAACCGTTGAACGCCAGGTAGGCGGCCACGCCGCCGAGCGCGCCGCCGATCGCGCCGAGCGCCAGCGACTCCGCGAGCACCGACACCACGACCGAGGTCGCGTTGAAACCCAGCGCCCGCAAGGTGGCGATTTCGCGCGAGCGTGTCGACACCGCCGTGTACATCGTCAGGATGGCGCCGAAGACCGCGCCGATGCCCATCAGCGCGGCAATGCCGAAGCCCACCCCCTGGATCAAGCCGCTGAGCGCGCGGGATTGCTGCGCGTAGTACTCGCTTTCATGACGGACCTGGACGTTGACCTGCGGGTTGGCGAGAAGCCAGTCGCGGAGGGTGTTGAAGGCGTCGGTGGACTCGAGTTTCACGAGGACCGTCTGGAAGGTGTTGCCTCGCCGATAGGCGCTCTGCAACACGCGCGCGTCGCACCACACTTCGGTTTCGGCAATGCCGCCGTTGGCCTCGAACACCCCGACCACCTTCCAGCTGTTTTGTCCGGACTTGATTTCGTTGCCGACGGTGAGGCCGGCAAACTGGAAGCTGGCACCGCGGCCGACCACCACTTCATTGGTCCCGAACGTGAGCATCCGGCCTTCGACGATCCTGGCATCGTCGCGCACCAGGGGGGCGGTCTGGTCGACGCCGCGCATCGGCACGTTGGCCGCCGTGCCCGTGGAGATCTTCGGCAGATCGATGATCACGTAGAGTTCGGCCGAGGCAAGCGGGGTTTGGCCCTGGTGCTTCATGCCCGGCGCCTGCTTGATGATGTCGACTTCGGGTCCGCCGAGGCCGCTGGTCATCTCGCTGTCGGCGCCGCTGCGCATGATCAGGGCGCGCGACTCGGAACCCGTTTGGCGCATCGCGGCCGTGAAACCGGCGGCGATCGACAGCACCGACACCAGGACGATCACGACGCCCGCAATCCCGATGATCGCCACGCCGGATGAGCTGAGGCGCCGCGGAATCGTCCGCAGGTTCAGACCCGTGACCGCAATCGTTTGAGAGATCCAGTTAAACACGTTGACTCCTGTACGTCGGGCACCCCTTCATGGGGTGCCTAGGCGCGTCTCAGCGCATCGGTAATCTTCAGTTGCATGGCGTTGACGGCCGGCAACACGCCGGCGACCACGCCGAGCAGGAGGACCAATGCCGCGCCGGCCGACACGTCACGAGTGGGCAGCATGAAGACGGGCAGCATGCCGCCCGTCGGGTCGCCGCCTTGAACGATGACCCACGCCGCCAGCAAACCCAGTCCGCCGCCGATGACGGCGATCAGCACCGATTCGCTGAGCACCAGCGCCAGGATCGACGCGTTGGAGAAGCCGAGCGTCTTGAGCACGCCCACCTCCGCGGTGCGCTCGCGCACCGACTGCGCCATGGTGTTCGCGGCGACCAGCAACATCGTGAACAGCACCGCGATGAGAATCGCGATCATGATCGCGCCGATGTCGCCCATCTGCTTGGCGAAGCCCTCGACAAACCCCTTCTCCGTGGTGGTCTTCGTTTCGGCCGACGAGTTGGCGAACATCGCGTCGAACTTGGCGCTCATCTCCTGGGCCTGCGACGCCTCGGCGATCTTCACCACGTACCAGCCTACCAGCCCTTCGCCGCGGCCGCGGTTTTCGTCGAGGTAGTCGTAGCGGAAGAACAGCTGCGTCTTGTCCACCCCGGCCTCGCCGTCGTAGAGCCCGACAATGTTGAACTCCCAGATCTCGCCCTGCTTCGGCCGCCAGATCGTGCCTTGGATCGGGATCTTGTCACCGAGTTTCCAGCCGAACCGCTTCGCGAGGTCGACGCCGACGACGGCGCCCTGGCGATCGGCCAGCCAGGCGGCCATCTGCTCCGGCGGCAGCTTGAATTCCGGATAGATCCGCATGAACGGTTGGGGCTCCACCGCCATCTGCGCGAAGAAGTTCGACGGGTCCTGGTAGACGCCGCCAAACCAAGTCTGGTGCGTCGCCATCGAGACGCCCTCCGTCGCGCGCAGCCGTTCGAGGTAGGAGATGGGCAGCGGCATGATCAGGCTGACCTTGTGGATCAGGATCAGTCGATCGATGCCGGCAATCTCGACGCCGAACGAGAACGCCGTGCGGATCGTCATCAGCAAGCCGAACAACAGGAACGCGACGAACACCGACAGCAGCGTGAAGATGGTGCGCGTCTTCTTGCGCCAGAGGCTGCTCCAGAGCAGGGGAAGGAATTTCATGACTCACCTCCGGTCAACAGGCCCTTGTCGAGATGCAGGGTGCGCTTGGCGCGATCGGCGGCGTGCGGATCGTGCGTCACCATCACGATGGTCTTGCCGTGGTCGCGGTTGAGCGCCTGCAGCAGGTCGAGGATTTCATCGCCGGCCTTGCGATCGAGGTCGCCGGTCGGTTCGTCGCAGAGCAGCAGCGTCGGGTCGGTGACGATGGCCCGGGCGATGCCAACGCGCTGTTCCTGGCCGCCCGAGAGTTGGCGCGGGTAGTGCTTGGCGCGATCGGCAAGACCCACGACCTTCAAGGCAATGGCCACGCGCTTGCGCCGCTCCGCTTTCGACAGCTTGGTCAGCAGCAGCGGCAGATCGACGTTGCGCTCGGCGGTGAGCACCGGCAGCAGATTGTAGAGCTGAAACACGAAGCCGATGTTGGCGGCGCGCCACCGCGACAACTGCCCGCCCGGCAGCGTCGCAATGTTGGTGCCGCCGATCTCAATCGAGCCGCTCGACGGCCGGTCGAGCCCGCCCAGCATGTTCAGCAACGTCGTCTTGCCGGAGCCGGACGGTCCCATCAGCGCGAGGAAGTCCCCTTGCGGAATATCGAGCGTCACGCCCTGGAGCACGTCGATGCGCTCGTTGCCGCGCGTGTAATTCTTGTGGATGCCGTTGATGCGCACGAGTGGATTCATGGACGGTCTGCTCCTGGTTACTTGATCGTGATGGCGACGCCTTCGGCCAGCGCGGGCGGGGGAGCGACCACCACCCGATCGCCGCTCTTGAGGCCGGCCGTGACCTCCAGCCGATCGCCGTCCGAGCCGCCGGTTGTCACCGCCCGCCGCTCGACGGTCTGGTTCTTCACCACGAATGCGTAGGTCTTGCCGTTGTCGGTCCGGATCGCGCTCGCCGGCGCCAGCGTCACCGCCTGCGCCGCCGGCGCGGCGGCCGCGTCCGCGTCCCGCAGGAAGGTCACCTTCACCCCCATGTCGGGGAGGAGGCGCGGGTCGAGCGCGTTGAAGCCGATGCGCACGAGCACCGTGGCCTTCTGGCGATCCGCCGTGGGCACCATCGTGATCACCCTGGCCGGGATCTGCCACTCGGGATACGCATCGAGGACGGCCGTGACGCCCTGGCCGGGCGTGACCCGATTGATGTAGCTCTCGTTCACATCCACTTCGATCTCGAGCGAATCCATGTCGACGATCGTGCAGATACCGGTCCGCGTGAAGCCGCCGCCCGCCGACACCGGCGACACCATTTCGCCGGGCTGCGCGTCCTTGGAAATGGCCACGCCGCTGAAGGGGGCGCGAATCACCATGTCGTCGAGCGCGGTTTGCGTGAGCGCGATTTGGCTTTCGCCCACCTTGACCTGCTCTTGCGCCGCGGCCAGGCGCGCGATGAGCGAGTTGACCTCGGCTTGCGCGTTGTCGATGTCGTTCGGGGTGTTCAGCCCGTCCCGCCGCAACTGCTCCTGCCGCTTGAGCGTCGTCCGGGCCTGATCGAGACGGACTTCGGTTTCGGGAATCGCGCGCTTCGCGGCTTCCAGTTGCGCGCGCGCGTAGTTCATCGAGGCGCGAATGCTCGAGTCGTCCAGGCGCGCCAGGACCTGGCCCTCGCGCACGGCCATGCCTTCCTCGACGTTGACTTCGATCACCTTGCCCGTGACCTTGGACGACACCGTCGCGCGCCGCCGCGCCGTGACATAGCCGGACGCGTTCAGCACCGACGCCTGCGTGCCGGCCGCGCGTTCGGTGACGGTGGCCACTTCGATTTCGATCGGCCGCTCCCGCGTGAACCACGCCCACGCGCCGCCACCGGCGCCGCCGAGCAGCACGAGCAGCATCACCCACTTCACCCACGAGCCGCCGTCGGTTCGAATGGGTTCGCGTTCGATGCGCAGCGCAGCCAGGTCGTCAGTGGTCATCGGGTGAGTTCATCCATGCGAGGGGTCGGATTCTATGCGAACAAAAGGCGAAAATCAACCGTCCCCTATCACAGCCTATAGACGCTGGATCCGGGGGCCGGTTCGAGGGACAGGGACCGGCGGACTATTTCGGCTTGCGAACGGCGCTGTCGTTGGTCCGACCGGCTTGCTGGAGCGCCCGGCGCAGGAGGAACTCGATCTGCGCGTTGAGGCTGCGCAGATCGTCGTTCGCCCAGCGCTGGACGGCTTCCAGCAAGGCAGGGTCGACACGAAGGAGAAAGGGCTTACGTTCCGCCATGACAGTTGGGCTGCAGGCTCCAGGCGTCGGGGGCTTCCGGCGTCAGGCTACTGGTAGATCGTGCCCGCATTGATCACCGGCTGTGTGCTGCGTTCGCCGCACAACACCACCAGGAGATTGCTCACCATCGCCGCCTTGCGTTCTTCGTCGAGCGCGACAATCCCTTTCCGGGACAGCATCTCGAGCGCCATTTCAACCATCCCGACGGCGCCGGCGACGATGAGCGTGCGCGCCGCGATGATCGCGCCGGCCTGCTGGCGCTGCAGCATCGCCGCGGCGATTTCCTGCGCGTACGCGAGGTGGCTAATGCGCGCTTCGAGCACGTCGACGCCCGCCTTGGTCAGCCGTTCCTGGATTTCGCGCTTGAGGTGATCGGCAACCACGCCGGTGTGGCCGCGCAGCGACGGTTTCGTGTCGTCGTGCGCGTCGTAGGCGTAGCTCGTGGCCAGGTTCCTGAGCGCGGATTCGCTCTGCACCTTCACGTAGTGCTCGAAGTCGTCGACCTCGAAGACGGCTTCGGCGGTCTCCACGACTTTCCACACCACGACGGCCGCAATCTCAATCGGGTTGCCGTCGATGTCGTTCACCTTGATGTGCGAGCTTTCGAAGTTGCGCACCCGCAGCGAGACCTTCTTCTTCGTGTAGAAGGGGTTGGCCCAGCGCAGGCCCTGCTCCTTGGCCGTGCCGGCGTAGCCGCCGAACAACTGCAGCACCTTCGCCTCGTTCGGGTTGACCATGAACAGCCCGCTCATTAGCAACGACGTGAAGGCGATGCCAAGCGCGGCGCCGACGATCGGGATGGGTGCCTCAGCCTGGATGGACGTCACCAGGAACCAGATCAGGGCGCCTTCAGCGATGAGAAGCACGAGCAGCGTGGGGAGTCCGGACAGACCGTGGTTGTCGCGTTCGCGGATCATTGAAATCGAGCCTCCTTCAGAAGACGATTGCAATTTGATATCACATAGATATCAACTGTCAAGTCGTCCCTAGGACGCTAACCTCGGAGGTCTCCGTGGTTGGCGTACGTCTAGTCAAATCCGATCCGAAGATCGGCCACGAGCGGCAGGTGGTCGGACGCCATCTTCGCCATGCGGTCGCGCGGCATCGAGACGCGCAGGACGTCCACCTTGCCTTCGTAGTAAATGTGATCGAGATGCAGGACCGGGAAGAAGCCGGGATAGGTGCGGCGGCGGCTCAGGTGCTTGCGCAGGTCGACGCTCTGCAGCCGTTGCGCCAGGATGTCGGTGGCGCCGAGGTGGCGGGCCCATTCATTGAAGTCGCCGAGGATGACCTTGGGGCCGGTGATGCGCTTGTCGTGGACGAGCGTGGCCAGCCGCGCTGCCTGGTGCCGCCGCTCGAGGAGCGAGGTGCCGAAATGCGCGTTGTAGATATGGAGCGTGTCGTCGTCGATGCCGACGTCGACGCGCTGTACTCCGCGGTGCTCGCAGGTCTTCCAGGTCAGGTCGTATTGCACGTGATGGCGGACCGGGAAGCGGCTGAGCACGACGTTGCCGAAGAGCGCCGTGCGCACGTGGCGGGTCGGCGCCATCACCCATCCCATGCCGAGCGCGGCCCCAAGTTCCGCGGCCTGCCCGGCCCGTAGCGGGCTGGCGCCCATCACTTCCTGGAGGGCGACAACGTCAGCGTCAATCGAGGCAATGACGGCGGCGATGCGCTCCAGGCGCGTCCGCCCGTCGAGCCCACGCGCGCGATGGATGTTGTAGGTGGCTAAGCGAATGGTGCGGGTGCGGCGGCTCTCGTCTGGCGACATCTAGGGTGATCCTAATGTAGTCTGTCCTCGAGGAACTTCATGCCCAAGCTGACGAGCGAGCGAGAATTGACCTGTCCCTGCTGTGGCGCGATCCTCACGGTGGATCTCAACCTGGGCCGTATCGTCAGCCACGAAGCCCCGGCCAACCCCGACCGGCCCGAACTGGACAACGCCCAGAAGATCCTTGCCGACCAGGCCGCCAAGCGCGATGCGCTCTTCGAGCAGTCGTTCCACAACGAGAAGAACAAGGGCGACGCGCTGGCCAGGCGGTTCGAAGAGGCACTGAAACAAGCGAACAAGGAACCGGTGTCGAAGCCGCTGCGGAATTTCGATCTCGACTAACGATAGGCCGCCGGCAGCGGCTTCCATTTCTCTTTGCCGCGATAGTCGGTGGGCTTGCGGTCGTCGTTGGCCTTCCGGTACGCCCGATACCAGCGCCGCAGGCGGTGATACCGCGCCGTCGAGCTCTTGATCTTCTTGTGCGGCCAGTCGATCAGCATCTGCTCGACCTTCCACACGTTCTTCTCCGAGAGCCGCCAGTCGTACCCCGGCAGCGCTTCGACCAGGTTGGCTACGCCGAACCCGCGCACGCGGCCGGTGTAATCCACGTAGGGGTCGATGTAGCTGCGGGCCAGGGCGCGGAGGCTCTTGAAGACCGGCTTGCGGCCATGCAGTCCCGGATCGCGCGACCGCGCCACCGAGCCCCATCGTCCGCCGCGCTGATAGACAAAGATCACATGATCGAGATTGTCCTGCGACTCCAGGCTCATGAGCAGCGGCGGATACCCGTGCTGCTCGAGGACCACGGCGGCGAAGAGCGCCGCCTCAAGGCAATGCGCCGTGCGGAGCCGCGCCACCGGGCGGAAGCTGCGCAGCGTCCCGCCGCCCTTCTCGGTGTTGTAGTTGAGCGCGTTCAGCCACGCCTGCACGCGTGACGGGCTCGAGAGGCGGGCGACGAGGGCCCGCTCGGCGCGCGTGAAGGTCCTAGCGCTGGCGGCCAAGTGCGCGCTTGAGCTCATCGACGAGTTGGGCCGCGGTCCAGTTGTTGTCATCGTGAAGGGCCACCACCAGTCCCGACGGATCGATGACCGCGGTCCGGAGGTTGTGCGTGATGGTGCCGTCCTTCTCCCTGATCACGTTGACGCCGAAGGTGGCGGCAAAGCGATCGACGACGTCCTCGGGCGCGGTGGCAAAGCGCCAGATGGCCGCGTCGGCGCCCAGCTTCTTCGCGTGCGCGCTGAGCACGGCGGCCTGATCGTTGGCGGGATCGAAACTCACCGACAGCAGCCGCGTGTGCCCGCGCAACGCGGGATCGCCGCTGATCGCCTGCTGCACTTCCGCGAAGCGGCGGTCGAGCAGCGGGCAATACTGCGGCAACGGGCAACGAGTGTAGATGAAGGTCACGGCCACCGCCGACCCCTTCCAATTGGCCAGCGACAGTTGCCGGAGATCCTGATCGAGCAGGGAGGTCGCGGGCACCGCGTCGCCGGGCTTGAGCGGCGTCACGCCGGCGGCCACCGGGATCTTGTCAGGGGCGTCATCCGGCAGCGGCGCGGCGCCGACCTTGGTGATCGCCGACAGCCACGCCAGCTCGCTCGACACCTTGAGCGTGGCGGAAATCAGGTCCCCCGGCTGGCGGTCCTTGAGCAGCGCGGCATCTTTCACCGTATAGGCCATGGTCATGGCCGGCATGAACCCGGGGATGTCCTCGTGCTTGACGAGCACCTCGCGAGTCTCGGGCTTGACCGCGAGGATCTGTCCCTGCAGGGCGTAGGTGCGCGCCTCGGGCGCGCGGGTGCAGGCGGCCGTCAGGATCAGGGCACACGCGAGGAGCGCAAGGGCGGGCCGCATTACGGTCTATTCTATCGGCATGATCCTGGTCGGTACCAGCGGATACAACTATCCCGAGTGGAAGGGCAGCTTCTATCCCGCGGACCTGTCGACGGCGAAGATGCTCCCGTACTACGCGAGCAAGTTCCTCACGGTTGAAATCAACTACACGTTTTACCGGATGCCGACGCCGAAACTGGTGGCTGGCTGGGCGGCGCAAGTGCCGCCCGGCTTCCGCTTCACGTTGAAGGCGCCGAAGCGGATTACGCACGACAAGCGGCTGCGGGCCGCCGAGGTCGCCGATCCGCTGCGGGCCTTCGTCACCGCTGCCGCCGAACTCGGCGCGCAGCGCGGCGCGCTCCTCTTTCAGCTGCCGCCCAACTTCAAGAAGGACGTCGTCTTGCTCAACGAATTCCTGTCGTTGCTGCCGCCAAGAGTCACCGCGGCCTTCGAGTTCCGCCACGACTCGTGGCTGGACGATGAGGTGTACGCGGCGCTGAAGGCGCGCGGCGTCGCCTTGTGCATCGCCGACAGCGAGAAACGGGAAACGCCGGTGATGACCACGGCGGATTACGCCTACCTGCGCCTGCGCGACGAAGGCTACGGCGATGCCGACATCGATCGGTGGAGCGACCGGGTGCGGGAGCTCGGCGAGCGGTGCACCGATGTCTTCGTCTACTTCAAGCACGAAGACGAAGGCAAAGGCGCCCAGTTCGGGCAGCGGATGATGGAGCGCCTCAGATGAGGTTGAGCCACAGATGAAGACAGGCCACAGATGAAGAAGACAGGCCACAGATGAACACAGATGTTTGCGGCGACTGCGTTCGTCTTAGATGGGCTGACTCGCCTCGCTCGCGCTGCCGATCTGTCCCGACGACCAGACCGCATCCTTTGCGACCGGTTGTTCGGCCGAATGTTCGCGCCAGTCGACGATGTCGAACACCGTGTTCAGCCGCGTGGTCACCAGCAAGTGGTGAATCCGCTTCGGCACGTCGGCGAGCCGGAACCTGCCACCCTCATCTCGCATGATGGTGTAGGCGGCGACGAGTGCCCCGAGCCCGGCGGCATCGATCGTCGATGCGCAACCGAGATCAGCGACCAGGTGGCGCCGGCCGGCTCGGACCTGCCGCCGTACGGCCGCCTCGAGTAGTCCGTCGCACTTGCCGGCGACGATCGGGCCCGCAATACCGAGGACCGTGGTGGCGCCGAATTGACGCACGTTAATTCTCATACCGGCACTCCCTTGAGGAAACACCTGCTGTCACCTTGATTAACGATGAAAGGCGCCAGGCCGAACAACCGCCTGGCCGAATGTCGGATGCGTCACGCCACAGATAAACACCCGCCACAGATAAACACGCGCCACAGATAAACACAGATGCCAAGGCCCGCTGTCCATCCGAGGGCGGCAACCAAACTGATTTGGCTCGCGCCGCGGAACATCACGGCACGGTGGGGCGGCAAGGCGGCTGACTACTGGCACCTCGGGATGCAGGGGCTTGCGATCCTCTTCAAGGATCGGACGAGATCAACCGCCTCACACACAGAATTTCTGACACTCCCGCTCGGGATGGAGTTCCAGGTCAATGCATATCTGTGTAGATCTGTGGCTGGTATTTATCGGTGTATATCTGTGGCTCTGGGTAC
>JBDTMB010000112.1:0-13727 GCA_039934485.1 Vicinamibacterales bacterium | reverse complement strand
GAGACGTTCCTCGGCTAAGGCCAGGGCCGCAGAGGACGCAGAGACGCTCCTCGGGCGCACGCTACTCGAGCAGGCGCCGAAGCATGTTCACCAGCGCCCGCTGCTCTTCCGGCGACAGCCGCCCCAGCGTCGGCGGCGGCGACGTCATCCGCTCCAGCAACGCCGCCCTGAGCCTGGCGCCGAGCGGCGTGAGACTCAGGACCTTGACCCGCCGGTCTTCATCCGACGCGCGCCGCCGCAGCAACCCGCGCGACTCCAGGCGATCGACCAACCCCGTCACGTTCGACGCATCGCACGACAGCGCGCCCGCCAGTTGCCCCATCGGCATCGGCCGATCCGGCTCGAGCAGGTTCAGCAGGTAGCACTGCGCCGGGGACAGCTCCAGTTCCGCCGCCAGCGCCGGCAAGTTGGCCCGTTGCGCGAACGAGAAGCGCACCAGCAACTGCCACGCCTCACACGACTGCGGCCCCTTGGGCTTCGCGCACATCGCCCGCCAGTATAGTTCATCTCCTCAATAGTTGACATCATCAAGTAATAGGCGTAGTCTCGGAACCATGGCTTCCTATCGACTGATCAACCTCGACGACACCGTGGTGTTCCCCGGCATGCCGGTGACCCTCTCCGTCGATCCGGGTACCGACACCCGCGTGCTGCTGGTGCCGCGCCGCAGCGGCATGGAATACGCGAAAGTCGGCGTCGTCGCCGAGGTCAGTGAGCGCGTCAAGCTCGGCAGCCGCGGCTTCGCCGTGTCACTGATGGGCCTCCACCGGGCGCTGCCTGGCGCCGCCAGCACCGGCAAGGACGGCCACCTGCGGGTGGAAGTCACCGAGCTTCCCGATGCCGCGCCGCCACCCAGCCTCACCGCCGATCTCGAGCGTGAATACCGCGCCGTCGTCGAGGAACTGCTGCTGTTGCGCGGCGATGACGGGCGCATCAGCGCGTTCCTGCGATCGATCACCGGCGCCAGCGCGCTGGCCGACACCGCCGGCTACTCCCCCGACATCAGCGTCGATCAGAAGATCGACCTGCTCGAGACGATCGACGTCGTCGAGCGGCTGACCCTGGCCGTGCGGCTGCAGAAGGAACGGCTCACCGAACTGCAGCTGCGCAAGCGGATCCGCGAAGACGTGGATTCGGGCGCGCAGAAGCAGCAGCGCGAATACTTCCTCAACCGGCAGATGGACGCGATCCGCAAGGAGCTCGGCCAGAACGAAGCGTCGGTCGCCGACGAATATCGCAAGAAGATCGCCGCCGCGGGGATGCCCCAGAAAGCCCAGGAGCAGGCGGAGCGCGAGCTCTCGCGCTTCGAGCGCATGGGCGACTCGAATGCCGAGGCGTCGATGATTCGCACCTACCTGGATTGGCTGCTGGCGGTTCCCTGGGCGAAGCGATCGGAGGAGCGCCTCGATCCGCTCTATGCCAGGCAGGTGCTCGACGCCGACCACGCGGGCCTGGACGACGTCAAGACGCGCATCACCGACTACCTGGCGGTGCGCAAGCTCCGCGCCGAGCGCGGCCTGTCCGACGACCGGCGCTCGGGCGCGATCCTGACGCTCGTCGGCCCTCCGGGCACCGGCAAGACGTCGATCGGCGAATCGATCGCGCGGGCTACTGGCCGCCAGTTCGTCCGCATGTCGCTCGGCGGCGTCCGCGACGAGGCCGAGATTCGTGGCCATCGGCGCACGTACATCGGCGCGCTGCCCGGCCGCCTCGTGCGCGCCCTGCGCGACGCCGGCACGATGAACCCGGTGATCATGCTCGACGAAGTGGACAAGCTCGGCGCCGACTGGCGCGGCGACCCGTCGGCGGCACTGCTCGAAGTGCTCGACCCGGCGCAGAACCACGCCTTTGGCGATCACTACCTGGACATCGAGCTCGACCTGTCGCACGTGCTCTTCATCGCCACGGCCAACGTCAGCGACAAGATCCCCGGCCCGCTGCTGGACCGCATGGAAGTGATCCCGTTCGACGGCTACACCATCGACGAGAAGGTGGCGATCGGCCGCGGCTATCTCTGGCCGCGGCAGGTTGAACGCAACGGCCTTGTCACCGACGACGTGACGACCACCGACGCGGTGCTCCGCGTGGTGGTGAACGATTACACGCGCGAAGCCGGCGTCCGCCAGCTCGAACGCGAGCTCGGGACGCTGCTGCGGAAGACGGCGGCGAGGGTCGCGTCGGCCACGGCGGCGAAGCCGGTGGTGATCGACGAGGCCGCGGTGCGGCAGGCGCTCGGCCGTCCAAAGGTCTTCCACGAAGTGGCGGCGCGCACGGCGACGCCCGGGGTCGCGACGGGGCTCGCCGTCACGGGCGTCGGCGGCGATGTGCTCTTCGTCGAGGCGGCGTCGATGGCCGGCTCGGGCGGTCTCGTCCTCACCGGCCAGCTGGGAGACGTGATGAAAGAGTCGGCGCGGATCGCGCTGACTTTCGTCCGCAGCAACGCCGCGCGGCTCGGCATCAGGGATGACGCGTTCGTGAATACGGAATTCCATCTCCACGTCCCGGCCGGCGCCGTGCCGAAGGACGGCCCGAGCGCCGGCGTGACGATGGTGACGGCGCTGGCGTCGCTACTCACGCAGCGCTCCGTCAAGAGCACGGTGGGCATGACCGGCGAGGTCACGCTGCAGGGCCGGGTGCTGCCGATTGGCGGCCTCAAGCAAAAGGTCCTGGCCGCGCACGCCGCCGGCCTGACGGAAGTCATCCTGCCGGAACGCAACGCGCCCGACCTGGACGACGTCCCGGCCGACGTGCGGGAGCACATGCAGTTCCACGCGGTCAGCACGATCCACGAGGTGCTGGCCCTGGCGCTCGAGCCCGAGGCGCTGGCGAAGGTCGCCTAGGGGAACGGGTTGGGTCGCGGTGTCTTGTCCGATGACGGCGGCAGTTGCGGCAACGGGAACGACGGCTGCTCGCCGGTCATCGTCTTCAGGAACGCCACGATCCTGGCGTTCTCCTCGTTCGTATAGCGGCGCCCGAGTTGCACGCGGCCCATCACTTCCACCGCTTCGGTCAGCGTCGCGGCGGCGCCGTCGTGGAAGTACGGATACGTCAGTTCGACGTTGCGGATCGTCGGCACCTTGAAGTTGAAGCGATCGGCGTCCTTGCCGGTGACGCCGGCGCGGCCCTCCGCCTTGTTGGTGGTGCGGTACGGTTCGACCAGGCCCATCTTCCGGAACGAGGTGCCGCCGGCGGCCGGTCCGTTGTGACACGCGATGCAGCCGCTCGTCTTGAACAATTGATAGCCGTCGAGCTCGTTGCTGGTAAGCGCCGACTCGTCGCCGCCTAACCACTTGTCAAACCGCGAATGCGGCGTGACCAGCGTTTCTTCAAACGCGGCGATCGCCCGCGTCACCTTGTCGATGTTCACCTTGCCGGCGCCGAAGACCGCGGTGAAGTCGTCCACATACTGCGGAATCGATTCGACCACTTCGACGGCAAGTTCGTGCGTGAACGCCATTTCACCCGGATTGGCGATCGGGCCGCCGGCCTGCTCCCTGAGATCGCGCGCGCGGCCGTCCCAGAACTGCGCCACGTTCAGGCTGGAGTTGAGCACCGTCGGCGCGTTGATGGGGCCCTTCTGCCAGTTGTCGCCAATCGACGAGGTGAGGTTGTCGGACCCGCCCATGCTCAGGTTGTGACACGAATTGCACGAGATGAAGCCGGATCGCGACAGGCGGGGATCGAAATACAGCTTCTTGCCCAGTTCGATCATCGCCGGGTTCCCGACGCTCGCCTCGGCGATGGGCTGTATGGGCTCGGCGCGTTGCGCCGTGACCCAGGCGGTGGTGGAGAGAGAAAGTGCCGCGGCCAGGAGGCCGGCGGTTCTGAACTTCATATTAGTCCTCCGGTACACGGTGTGTTGATGCAACTGCGATACCACGGGCGGTGATCCGTTTTTGTGGGCGCAAATCGCGATCGCCCGGTCGGCCTGACGTTGAGGTTGTGGAGGACTCCCCACGGTGCGCGAATTTTCGAACATCTGGTACGCTTAGGGTTGACCATGACCACACATCGTTCTCCAGCCGCGCGCCCGGCCCTGACGCGTCGTGGGTTCCTCGAGCAACTCGGGGCCATCGGCGGCTCCTCGCTCGTCATGTCCGCCATGAGTTCCTGGGACCTCATGGCCGAGCCGGCGGGTCAACGCCCTGAACTCACGGGCCGTCCGGCCAAGGCCAACGTGCTGGTGCTCGGCGCGGGTCTGTCGGGCCTTGTCGTCGGCTATGAGCTCGGCAAGCTCGGTTACGACTATCAAGTGCTCGAAGCGCGCGACCGCGTCGGCGGGCTGCAGTGGGCCGTGAAAAAAGGCTCGGAGCACACCGAGATTGGCGGCGAGCGGCAGGTGTGCACCTTCGACGAAGGGCAGTACGTCAACGTCGGGCCGTGGCGCATCCCGTATTCGCATACCGGCGTGCTGAACTACTGCAAGGAACTCGGCGTGCCGGTGCAGGTGTTCCTCAACGAGTCCGATGCCAACTTCCTCTACTACGAGGGCGCCGATGCCGGCGCGTTGGCCAACCGGCGCGTGCGGCTTCGCGAGGTCAAGGCCGACATCACCGGCCAGGTCAACGAACTCCTCGTCAAGGCGATCGATCAGAAGAAGCTCGATGTGCCGATGACCGTCGACGATCAAAAGCGCCTCACGAACTTCCTGGTGAGCCAGGGCTACCTCGACGGCACGACCAGGACCTACAAGGCCTTCGCCAACCGCGGCGAGGGCGATCCGTATCAGCTCGCGGCGCTGCTGCAGGCAGGCTTTGGCAACCGGCTGCGCTCGGTCCCCGCGATCGAAGGCACCACGGCGGCGCCGATGTTCCAGCCGATCGGCGGCATGGACCAGATCGCCAAAGGCTTCCAGCGCGCGATGGGCGCGGGGCGCATCACCTTCAACGCCGAGATTCAGTCGGTGCACCAGGGCGACACCGGCGTCAAGGTCGCTTATCGCGACACCCGTAGCGGCAAGCCGACCGAGCTCTCCGCCGACTTCGTCGTCGTCTGCATCCCGATGTCGGTGTTGTCCGGCATCGATATCAACCTGTCGGACGAGATGATGCAGGCGGTGAAGCAGGTCACCTACAGCAACAGCGCCAAGGTCGGGCTCGCGATGAAGCGCCGCTTCTGGGAAGAGGACGATCGCATCTTCGGCGGCCACCTCTATTCGAACCTGCCCATCGGCGAGTTTTCGTATCCCTCGTACGACTACTTCACCAACAAGGGCGTGCTGCTCGGCCTCTATGCCAACGGGCCGATCGGCAACCTGATCGACCAGCCGATCCAGGCGCGCATCGAGCATGTGCTATCGCAGGCCAGCAAGGTGCACCCGCAGATTCGCACCGAATTCGAGAGCGGCTACGCGGTCTGGTGGAAGAAGGTGAAATACAACCTGGGCGGGTATGCCTCCGTGCGCGGCGAGGCGCGGCGGGCCCAGCTCTCGAAAATCGACAACCGGATCCTGCTCGGTTCGGCGGCGACGACGCCGCGGTCCGCGCCGGACTGGCAGGAGGGCGCGGTGGCCGCCGGCTGGCAGGCGCTGCAAACCATTCACGAACGCGCGATGCGCGGATAGGCGTCATGAGCGAGCCAGAAGAAAAGTCAGCGCCGGAAGAAGATTTCGCGACGATGTTCGAGGCCTCGGTGAAAGCCAGGCGCTTCAAGCGCGGCCAGAACGTCGAGGGCACGATCGTGTCGATCGGGCCGGAGGTGGCCTTCGTCAACGTCGGCGGCAAGGGCGAGGCCGAGATCGCGATCGAGGAATTGAGGGACGCCGATGGCGCGCTCGAGGTGGCCGTGGGCGACCGCATCCAGGCGACGGTGGTTTCCACCGACGGCAGCCTCACGCTCTCCCGCAAGCTGCAACGCGGGGCGGCCACCAATCGACAGCTCGACGACGCGTTCCGCGCCGGCCTGCCGGTGGAGGGCAAGATCGAGAAGGTGGTCAAGGGCGGCTACGAAGTCCGCATCGGCGGCGCGCGCGGCTTCTGCCCGATGTCGCAGATCGACAGCATTCGCACCGCCGATCCCGAGACGCATGTGGGCCGCGTCTACGCGTTCCGCATTATCGAGTTCAAGAACGACGGCAAGGATCTCGTCCTCTCGCGGCGGGCGCTGCTCGAGGATGAGCAGGCAGCCAACGCCGTCGAGACGCGAAAGGCCATCGTCGCCGGTGCGGTGTTGACCGGCCGCGTAGTCTCGGTTCGCGACTTCGGCGCCTTCATCGACCTGGGCGGCGTGCAGGGCCTGCTCCACATCTCGGAGATGGCATGGTCGCGCGTGGCTGATGCGTCGCAAGTGCTCTCGCCGGGCCAGGAAATCACCGTCAAGGTGTTACGCGTCGAGGGCGAGAAGATCGCCCTGGGCCTCAAGCAGCTCGGCGCCGATCCGTGGTCGATGATTCAGTCCACCTGTGAAGTGGGCCAGGTCCGCACCGGCCGGATCACGCGGCTTGCGGATTTCGGCGCCTTCGTTGAACTGGAGCCGGGCATCGAAGGCCTGGCGCACGCGTCCACGTTCCCGCCGACCGGCCGCGCCGATGGCTGGACCAAGGCCGTGTCGGTCGGAATGGTGGCGCCGTTCGAGATTCTGAGTATCGATCCGGAGAAGAAACGCATCGGCCTCGCGCTGGTGCCGGAAGGTTCGGCTCGCGCCGGCACCGCCTCGGCTCAGTCCGCGATCGTCCCCGGCGTGCGCATCATGGGCAAGGTCGAGCGCCACGAGACGTTTGGCGTCTTCGTGTTCCTCGCCTCCGGTCGCACCGGCCTGATGCCGTTGAGCGAAACCGGCCTCGCGCGGGAAACCGACGTGGCGAAAGCCTTTCCCATCGGCTCCGATGTCGAGGTCGTCGTCCTCGAGGCCGACCCGTCGGGCCGCCGCATCCGCGTCAGCAAGAAGGCGGTGCAGGACGCGGCGGAGGCCGAGGAGCTGCGCGACTACAAGTCCCGCGCCGAGGTGTCCTCGCCGGGCTCGATGGGCTCGCTGGCGGACAAGCTCCGCGGCGCGCTGACACGACAGGAGTAGCAGGTCGGCGGGGTATGACTCAACGACACCTTCTCGTGGCCCTGCCGATCCTCGCAATCGCGGCGACGTTGCATTCGCAGAGTGTGACGTCGGACCTCGACTGGAAGGCGCAGAGCGCCAGCCTCAAGGGCACCAAGGAAGCAGAGTTCATCATCCGCGTCGGCGACGTCGACAATCTCGGCTTCGGCTGGCCGGCGGGATTCGATCCGTTCTGCGGCCGCATGACACAGGCGCATGCGTTTCCCTGGGACGTCAACAAGGCGGACCTTCCGGGCTTCGACCGCATGCTGGTGTCGAGCAAGTTCGATCCGAAGATCACGGATCGGCAATGCGCCGGCGACGGCTATTCGTCGCAGGAAGATCCTCGGCCGTCGCGGCCAACACCCTTCGTACTGGCGACCGATGTCCTGAGGGGCGCGACGATCAGGAACGCCTACGTGCAGATGTTCATCGACGACTTCCAGGCCCCCAGCTTCTGCTCGAAGTTCCAGATGACCATCAACGGCACCCGCTTCGTCGAAGCGGAAAAGATTCTCAACGCGATCGATCAGGGCGGACCGGTCGGCAAGCTCATCACGCTGCGCCTGCCGGAGGAGTTTTATCCGGCGCTCAGCGCCGGTGGCAAGGTCGAACTGAAGGTCGACGAAGTCAACGGCGCCGCCGACGGCTTCGCGTTCGATTTCGTCAGGCTCCTGGTCAATCGCAACATCGAGGCCGTCTGCAAGGGCGATCAGTCGGGCACCGTGGTCAACAAGGAAACCGGCGAGCCGATCGCCGGCGCGCGGGTGTCTGGCACCGACGCCGCGCCGGTGACCACGGATGCCGAGGGCCGTTTCCAGTTGAAGGGATTGCCGTCGGGATTCGAGACGGTCGCGGCCTCAGCGAACGGCTACAACGACGGCAGCACGGTCGCCGACATCGCCGAAACCGGCGAGGAGAATCCGGAGATCACGATCGCCCTGGAAAAGGGCGCGGGCACCGCGGCGTTCGCCGGGAAAGACGTCAAGGCCGGCGAGACGATCAATCTCAGTGGCATCCTCTTCGATCAGGCCAAGGCCGATCTCCGCCCCGCCAGCATTACCGAGCTCGACAAGATCGTGGCGTTCCTCAAGGCGAATGCGAAGGCGGAGATCGAATTGAGCGGTCACACTTCGTCCGAGGGCGCCGCCGATCTCAACCGCTCGCTGTCCTACCAACGCGTCAAGGCCTGCAAGGACTACGTCGTGTCGAAGGGCGTCGACACCGGCCGCATCGTCGTCGTCGGCTACGGCCCGGATCGTCCGGTGGCATCGAACGACAGCGAAGCCGGCCGCGCCCGGAACCGGCGGGTCGAGATGCGGGTGTTGAAGCTCTGAACCAGGCGCCTGGCCCGATCACCAGATCACCAGGCCACCACATTCATCCCACCAATCGTCCCCGCAAAAGCGCTCGTACCACGCGCCGGGCCGGCGCTTGCGGGTATAGAAGAGTATGCCCACATTCTTCCAGGACCTGCGCGGCGGCGTTCGCGGCCTCTTCAAGTCACCGACGCACACTGCGGTCGCGGTGCTGACGATTGCGTTGGGCATCGGCGTCAACACCACGATGTTCAGCATCGTGCAGGCGGTGTTGCTGCGGCCGTTGCCGTTCCACAACCCGGAGGCGCTGGTCACGCTCAATGCCGATCTGCCCGGGCTCAACCTGTCCAACGTCGGGTTCGCGGTCCCCGAGATCGAGGATCTCGCCGCGCGCAGTGACGTGTTCGAACAAGTAACACCGGTGTGGGTGTTCGACGCCAACCTGACCGGCGGCCAGCGGCCGGAGCGCGTCGTCATGGTGGCGAGCGGTCCCGATTATTTTGCGATTCTCGGCGCGCACGCGCAGCTCGGGCGCGTGTTGGGTCCGGAGGACAAGACCGATGGCTTTGCCGAGGCCGTGGTGCTGAGCGATGCGGCGTGGCGGCGTCTCTTCGGCGGCGACCCGTCCGCGATCGGCCGCCAGGTGCGCATCGACACCGACCTCTACACCATCGTCGGGGTGATGCCGCCCACGTTTCATCACCCGGCCGCGGCGCCGGCGCCGGACATCGACGTGTGGAGCGTGTGCGGGTTCCGCGCCAATCCGTTTCCGCCGACGGTGAGCCGGCGCAATCGCTTCCTGCCGTCGGCGATGGCCCGGGTCCGCCCCGGCGTGACGGTCGAGGCCGCGCGCGCCGGAGTGGACACGTTAGTGACGTCGATCCGCCGCGACTACGCCGCCGACTATCCGGCCGAGGGCCGCTGGTCGATCCGTCTCGACCCGCTGCGCGATGTCGTCGTCGGCAACGTGCATCCCTTGCTGCTGGCGTTCTCCGCGGCGGTCGCGCTGGTGCTCCTGATCGGCTGCGCCAACGTGGCGAACCTGCTGCTGGCGCGCGCCTCCACCCGGCAACGCGAAATCGCCATTCGCCTGGCCATCGGAGCCGGCCGCGGCCGCCTGGTTCGGCAACTGCTGACCGAGAACCTCGTGCTGGCGGTGCTCGGCGGCTCGCTCGGTCTCGTGGCCGTGCTCTGGACGCAGTCGCTGCTCATCGCCTCGATGCCGGCGGATCTGCCGCGCGTGAACGAAATCGGGATTGACTGGATCGCCGTGGGCTTCGCCATGACGATCACGCTGCTGACCAGTTTCGCGTTCGGGATCGCCCCCGCCTGGCAGGCGAGCCGCACGCGCCCGGCCGCGGCGATTGCCGACGTCGGCCGTGGCCTGACCGGCAGCCGGCAACAACGCCGATTGAGGACGACGCTGGTCATTGCCGAGATCGCGCTGTCGCTCGTGCTGGTGGCGGGCGCCGGGTTGCTGGTGGCCACCGTGAATCGACTGCTCACGGTTGATGCGGGTTTCGATCCGACCGGCGTCACCACCGCGCGGACGTGGATTGCGGTGCCGAACAATCCCGATCTCGACCCATACCGGACCGGGCCGTCGCGGAC
Source organism: Vicinamibacterales bacterium (assembly GCA_039934485.1). Classification (GTDB taxonomy): domain Bacteria; phylum Acidobacteriota; class Vicinamibacteria; order Vicinamibacterales; family UBA2999; genus 12-FULL-67-14b. Next base: position 3,768 of record JBDTMB010000112.1, on the reverse strand, counting down.
GACCCTCTCCCGCCGGCTGCTCGATCACTTGCGCGAAATCCCTGGCGTTTCTCTGGCCGCCATGACGACGGTCGTGCCGCTGTCGCAGGCGCAAGCGCCATTCAGGGCGCCAGTGCAGGTCGACGGCCAGCTGCTCGATGCCGAATCATCGACGGCGGAGCTGGTCGCGGTGTCGCCGGACTATTTCGCGTTGCTGAACATCCCGCTCGTCCGCGGACGCGGGTTTGCCGAGACCGACGACGGCACGGCGCAGCCCGTGATCGTGATCGATGAAGACGCCGAGCGGCGCTTCTTTCCGGGCGTGGACGCGGTAGGCCGGAGCCTGCGCATCGGACGGGCCGGTCCACAGGGGCCGCCGCCGGCGATCGCCATTGTCGGCGTCGTGAAGACGGTCAAGCACGATCGTCTCGACGAGCCTGCCACGCCACACGTCTACGCGTCGATCTATCAGCGATCCGGGCGGAGCCTCGGCCTGCTCGTCAAGACCCGCACCGGCGGCGGCGATGCGGTGCAAGAGCCGATGCGGCGCGCGGTCGAGTCGACGGATCGCGATCTGCCGGTCTTCGCGATGGAATCCATGGACGACACGGTCGGCCGATCGATTGCGAAGCAGCGTTTCTCGGCGCAGGCGCTGGCGGCCTTTGCCGCCACCGCGCTGCTGCTCGTGATCGGCGGCGTCTACGGGGTGACGGCGTATGCGGTCACGTCGCGGACCCAGGAGATCGGGGTCCGCATCGCGATGGGCGCGAGCCACGGCATGGTGGTCCGCGGTGTACTGGCGGAAGCGCTTCGCGCCTCGGCGATCGGCGTGGCGATCGGGCTGGTCCTGGCCCTGCTCGCGACGCGCCTCATTCGCACGATGCTGTTCGACGTCAGCAGCATCGATCCGCGCGTCTATGCGGTGGCCTGCCTGCTTCTGATCGCCGCGACCATGCTGGCGGCATACTTACCGGCCAGGCGAGCGGCGCGCGTCGATCCGTTGATGTCGCTCAGGGCCGAGTAAGGCGCGTCGAGGCCATCGATCGCGGGACCGGCCTATACTCGTGCCATGCGCTGGGCGATCGTCGGCGTGCTCACCTTGCACGGCCTGATTCACCTCATGGGATTCGCGAAGGCATTTGGCTATGCGGCGCTGCCACAGCTCACGCAGCCGATTTCCCGCGAATGGGGCGTGCTGTGGCTGCTGGCGGGCGGGCTCGTCGTCGCCACCGCGGTGATGCTGGCCGCCGGCGCGCGGACCTACTGGATCGTCGGTGCGGCAGCACTCGTCCTGTCGCAGGTGCTGATCGTGACGGCGTGGCGAGACGCCTGGGCAGGAAGCGCGGCGAACGCGGTGCTCCTGCTGGTGGTCGCGTATGGATTTCTCACCGAAGGCCCGTGGAGCTTCCATGCGCAGTACCTGCACGACGTCGAAGCGGGGCTGTCGCGCTCGGTCGATCAGCGCATCGTCGATGAGGCTGACCTTAGTCCGCTGCCGGAGCCAGTGCAGCGTTACTTACGCGTGACCCGCGCGGTGGGCCAGCCCCGCGTGCAGAACTACCGGGTCCGCTTTACCGGGCGCATCAGGAGCGCGCCGGACGCGGCGTGGATGCCCTTCGACGTCGAGCAGCAGAGTTTCGCCGATCAGCCGACGCGTTTGTTCCTGATGCGCGCCCGCATGTTCGGCGTGCCGGTGGAAGCGTTCCACCGCCTGACCGACGGGCACGCGACGATGCGGGTTAAGGTGGCGGGAGCGGTGCCAATCATCGATGCGCGCGGCGACGAGATGGATCGCGCGGAAACGGTGACACTCTTCAACGACATGTGCCTGCTGGCGCCAGGCACGCTGGTGGGGCCCAACCTCACGTGGGAACCGGTTGATGCGTCCACGGCGCGGGCCCGCTTCACTCATCGCGGCCACACCATCTCGGCGACCTTGTTCTTCGACGCCGACGGCCGGCTCGTGAACTTCGAGTCCGACGACCGCTCGCGTTCGATGCCCGATGGCACGTTCACGAAGCTGCGGTTCTCAACCCCGGTGCGCGCCTACCGCGACTTTGGTCCGCTCCACCTCGCCGGCTACGGCGAGGCGCGCTGGCGGCTGCCCGAGGGAGAATTCACCTACGGTGAGTTCACCATGCGGGAAGTGGTCACCAACGTCCGTTGACCCGCCGGAGCAATGTCGCCTTTTCCCCCTCGTTTTCGATCTCTTTAGTGTGGGTATTTCCCACGGTGCGGGTCGGCTGCCACCAGCCACGAACCAGGCCCGCGATCATTGATGGAGAGGACTATTTATATGACGAATGTTGGGTCGACACTTTCAACCGCTCGCGCCAACGCGCTGGCCGAGGCGCTCGAGCAGGGCGTCAATGCACTGGTGGCCTTCGCCGGCACGCTCACCGAGGCGGAGTGGCAGGCGCGGATCCCCCACGACGGGCGCAAGGTCGGCGTCGTCGTACATCACGTGGCGAGCGTCTACCCGATTGAAATCCAGTTGGCGCAGACGGTGGCGGCCGGCAAGCCCGTGGAGGGCGTCACCTGGGACGTTGTGCACGCGATGAATGCGGGGCACGCGAAGGAGCAGGACGCGGTCACGAAAGAGGCGGCCATCGCCGCGCTCCGGGCCAACAGCGCCGCCGCGGCCGCTGCGATCCGCGCGCTCAGCGACGAGGAGCTCGATCGGACGATGCCGGTGTCGCTTTACGCCGATGCGCCGCTGACCTGCCAGTTCATGCTCGAAGACCACGCCGTGCGGCACAGCTATCACCACCTGGCCAGGATCCGGGCGGCGGTGCGCCGGTAGCCCGCAGCGCGGCGCGCCGCGTAAAAGATCACCAGTTCACAGATCGCCAGTTCACGAGATCAAAAGATCAGATCAAAAGGTCACGAGATCAAACGCTCACAAGATGCAAGTGTCGGTTACACTTCGCCCCATGCGCGCATTTGTTGTGCTCTCCGCCCTGGCGTCAGCGTTCGCGACGGCCGGCTTCGCCGTCGGACCAGGCACCGCCACCGACTGGCGCAGCACCAACTACGACGGGAGCGCCAACCGCTATAGTCCGCTCGAGCAGATCACGGCCGCCAACGTCACCACCCTTCAGCAGGTGTGGAGCTTTCATCTCAAGCCCGCGGGCTTTACCGGCCGCCTCCGGGAGGACGAAGCCATCCCGCTCGTGATCGGCAACACGATGTACCTCGCGTCGCCGTATGGCGCGATCCACGCGCTCGATGCCACGACCGGCGCGGTGAAGTGGACGTTCCAGCTTCCGAAGAACGACACCCCGTCGAAGCGCGGCCTCGCTTATTGGCCGGGCAGTGGCAACGTCCCGCCGTCGATCATCTTCGGGGGGCTCGCGGGCGGGATGTATTCCCTCAAGGCATCGGACGGCACGCCGAACGCCGGCTTTGGTGAGAACGGCGTCGTCAACCTGAAGACCGCCGAGGTGATGCAGACCGGGATGAACGTGTCCTATTCCCTGCTGTCGTCGCCGACGATCTACAAGAATCTCATCATCATCGGCGCGGGGACCGGCGAGGGGCCTGGCGGCTCGAATGCCGGCACGGGACCCGCGGGCGACACCCGCGCCTTCGACGCCAGGACCGGCGCCCTGGTCTGGACGTTCCACACCGTGCCGCGGCCGGGCGAGTTCGGCTACGAGACCTGGGAAGAAGGCAGCGCCAAGGATCGGTCCGGCGTCAATGTCTGGGGCTACATGTCTCTCGATACCGAGCGCGGCATTCTCTACATGCCACTCGGCGCACCCAACAACGACCGCGTCGGCATCGACC
>JBDTMB010000111.1:0-13763 GCA_039934485.1 Vicinamibacterales bacterium | reverse complement strand
TCCGCCGCGTGAACTATGGCCAGGGCCTCGAGTATCGGCGCGGCCTGCTTGGACAGGGAAGCATCCTCCTGCTGACGTCGGTGCCGGATCGGACCTCGCCCGTTCTGCGGGGCAAATGGATCATGGAAGTCTTCCTAGGCACGCCGCCGCCACCGCCGCCCCCCAATGTCCCGTCGCTCGATGAAACCAGGGCCGTGGCCGAGACCGGTGCTCCGCTGTCCACCCGGCAGCGCATGGAGGCGCATCGCCAGAGTCCGGCGTGCTCGTCGTGTCACCGCGTGATCGATCCCCTTGGCCTGACCCTCGAGAATTTCGACGTCGTCGGCCAATGGCGGATCAAAGACAACGGCGTATACGTCGATGCGAAGGGCGAACTCTACGACGGCACCCAGATGGACGGCTCCGAAGGACTGCGCCACGCATTGCTATCGCACTCGGAATCCCTTCTTCGTACTTTTACCGAAAACCTCTTGAAGTACGCGATTGGGCGGCGGGCGGAATATTTCGATCAGCCGACGATCCGCGGCATCGTGAAAAACGCCGCAACCGACGGCAACCGATTTTCATCATTCGTGCTGGGCGTGGTGAACAGTCCGGCGTTCCAAATGAGCCGATCTGACGCGGTCACCGTGGTCGACGCGTCCCGGCCGCAGCCAGCCGATACTGCCCGGCTCACGGCCGACAGGGAACCGAGGAGATAGCAGATGTCCAACATGATCACGAAGAAGCACTTGTCACGCCGGACGGTCCTGAAGGGGATGGGGGTCACGGTGGCGCTGCCGCTGCTGGATGCCATGGTGCCGGCCAGTACGGTGTTTGCGAAGACATCCGCTGCCTCAACCAAGACGCGATTTGTCGCGATCGAGCAAGTACACGGTGCCGCCGGCAGCACGACCTATGGCGCGTCGAAGAACATGTGGTCGCCGGCGGAGGTTGGACGCCAGTTTGACTTGTCGCCGACCAGCATGAGCCCGCTCGAGCCGCTGCGCGATTACCTGACGATCGTTAGCAACACGGACTGCCGGAACGCCGACGCGTTTTCGCTGGCCGAGACTGGCGGAGACCACTTCCGGGCCAGTGCGGTGTTCCTCACTCAGGCGCACCCGAAGCAGACGGAAGGGTCGGATGTCCAGTGCGGGACTTCGCTCGACCAGATCTTCGCCCAGAAGCACGGGCAGGACACGCCGATCCCGTCGATGCAGCTCACCATCGAGAGCGTCGACGTCTCGGGCGGGTGCCTCTACGGCTACTCGTGCGTGTACATGGATACGATCAGCTGGGCCAGCCCGTCGCAGCCCTTGCCGATGATTCGCGACCCGCGAGCGGCGTTCGATCAGCTGTTTGGCATTGGTGCCACTGCCAAGGAGCGCGCCGCTAACCGGAAGACCGACAAGAGCATCCTCGACTGGATTTCGAAAGACCTGGCGGCGTTGCGCCGAGATTTAGGCGCCAGCGATCGCGCGCGTCTCGGCAATTATCTCGACGACATCCGCGAAATCGAACGACGGATCCAGAAAGTGGAAACGCACAACACCAGCGGCGAACCGCGCGAGCTCGCCGAGGCGCCGATTGGCGTGCCCGACTCGTTCAGCGATCACATGAAGCTGATGTTCGATCTGCAGGCCGTGGCGTTTGCCGCGGATGTGACCCGGGTGTTTGCCTTTAAGCTTGGGCGCGATGGCTCGGCGCGCGCATACCCGGAAAGTGGTGTCGCCACGGGCTTCCATCCCGCCTCTCATCACGGTGAAAAAGAAGACAAGATCACTGATTTCGCCAAGATCAATCAATACCACGTGAGCCTGTTGCCCTACTTCCTCGAGAAGCTGAAGAACACGCCTGACGGGGACAGCAACCTGCTCGAGAACAGCTTGATCTTGTTCGGATCGCCGATGGGCAATCCCAATGTGCACAATCACAAACGCTGCCCGTTATTTCTCGCCGGTCACGCTGGGGGCCGCCTGAAGGGCAACGTGCATCTGAAGGCTCCGGATGGAACACCAATGGCCAATGTGATGTTGTCGATGGCTCACGTGCTGGGTCTCGACGAGATGCAGCAATTCGGCGACAGCACCGGCGCATTCGACCTGATGACGGTGCCCGCCGAGACGCACGCCGCGCCGAAAGGGTAGGAGTAAAGCCATGCGACGAGTCCTCGGACACCTGATCTGGAGTGTGCTGGGTGCGGCGTGTTTGTCGCCGTTTCTCTACGCCGCCACCGCCTCGTTGCCGGAGGCCGCCGAACTCGGCGACCGCGCGGCGGTGATCTCGCTGCTGAAGAGCGGCGCCGACGCGAATACCGCTCAAGCCGATGGGATGACGGCGCTGCATTGGGCCGCGCTCAAGAACGACGCGGACTTGGCCGGAATCTTGCTCGCTGCTGGGGCAAACCCGGATGCCACCACCCGGCTTGGCGGTTATACGCCGTTGTTGCTGGCCGCGCGTGAAGGCAACGTCGCCATGGTTGCCGCGGCTCTTAAAGGGGGCGCCAATCCTAGCCGCGCCACAAGCAACGGCACTACGCCGCTGATGCTGGCCGCCGCGTCGGGTCAGGCTGAGGCCGTCAGCCTGCTGTTGGGCAAGCACGCCGCTGTCAACGCGACCGAGGTCAAGGGCCAGACGGCGCTCATGTTTGCTGCCGCCTATGGCCGGACCGAAGTGATCAAGGCCCTGGTCGAGAGTGGCGCCGACGTCAAGATGGCGTCAACAGCCCTGGACCTGACAACGGTCGCGCAGGCGCTCGAAGCGCCGGCCGGCGCGACAACCGGAAAGAACCTCGTCGAGGCCGCGTCCGAATCGAAGGGCCGCGGCAAGAAGGGTGGCGGCGTCAACCCGTACAACATCCTGGTGGCTGCCCAGGGCGGGCTCACGCCGATGCTCTTCGCCACGCGCCAGGGACACAGCGATGCCGCGAAGGTGTTGCTCGATGCGGGCGCCGATATCAATCAGCCGAGCGGCGGCGACCGGACGACGCCCCTGCTGATGGCCACGATCAACGGCCACTTCGACTTGGCGAAGCTCCTGCTCGAACGGGGTGCCAATCCGCGCCTGTCCAGCGAGAACGGCGTGACGCCGCTCTATGCCGCCCTCAACTGTCAGTGGGCGCCGCGAGCGGCATTCCCACAGCCCCAGGCGTACTTGCAGCAGCACGCCACCTACCTCGAATTGATGAACACCCTGCTCGACGAGGGCGCCGACCCAAACGCCCGTGTCAACAAGAAGCCGTGGTACTCCGGCTACAACTTCGACCGATCGGGCATCGATGAAACTGGCGCGACCGCATTCTGGAGGGCCGCCTACGCCGGTGACGTGGAGGCGATGCGGCTGCTGGTGGCTCACGGCGCCGATCCGAACATCTGGACGGCCAAGAGCGAAGTCCGTGCCGGCACGGCCAATGAGACCCAGCGCGCCGCGTCAGCCTATGTCTCTCCGCTGCCGGTTGTCCCTCCTGGCGGACCGGACGTGTCGGCACTCCTGGCCTCAGCCGGGATTGGCTACACGGTTGGCTACTCGGGCAATTCGCATGTCTATTCCCCCAACGGCATGCTGCCGGCGGTGAAATACATGGTCGAGGAACTGCAGATGGACGTGAACGTGACCGACGCGCTCGGGAACACGGCCGTCCACCTCGCCGCCGCCCGCGGCGACAACGAGATGATTCGATACTTGCTGTCGAAGGGTGCCAACCCGTTGGCAATCAATCGCGAAGGCCTATCCACTGTTGACATGGCGAACGCCCCAGTGCAGAAGACCACGCCGTTTCCGGAGACGATTGCGCTCCTCGAGAAGCTGGGCGCCGTGAACCACCATCGTTGTATGTCGTGTTGAGAACCTGACGTGTCGTCAAGGGCCGGCGTTCTCCAGTCAGCCCCCCCGTCTGTGAAGCCCGCCCGCGTACCGAGCCGCGAGCGGGTGTTGGTCTGAAGTTAATTCAGTCCGGTGCAGGAGGAGAACAATGAGGCGTGGGAATTTGCAAATCGTTCCGGCGTTCCTGGTGGTGTGCTGGTTGTCCGTGGGCGTAGTGTTTGCCCAAGGTGGTGGCAGTGCCACCACGGGCTCGATCAACGGCAGGGTCTCCGACGCGAGCAGTGCAGTGCTGCCGGGGGTGACCGTCACCGCCAAGAGTCCCTCACTGATGGGCCTGCAGTCGGTCGTCACCGATGCTGCCGGCGCATACCGTTTTCCTGCTCTGCCCCCAGGCACCTATGCCCTGGCCTACGAGCTGGCCGGGTTTAAGAGCTTCGAGCGGAGCAACATTCAAATCTCGATTGGCTTTACAGCCACCGTCAACGTCGAACTTGGGATGGCGACACTGGAGGAGACGGTCACGGTGGCCGGTGACTCGCCGATCATCGACACGACCTCCACCCGCGTGCAGCAGAACTTCAAGCTCACGGACTTGCAGCAACTGCCCAATGCGCGGGACGTATGGGCGCTCATCGCCATCACGCCGTCGGTCACCATGGCCCGTACGGATGTTGGCGGCAGCCAGACCGGGAACCAGGGCGACTATCGGGCGTACGGTTTTTCCAAGCAGCGCCAGGTGATCCTCGAAGGCATCAACATCACTTACGACACCTCGCTGTCTCAGCTCTATCCCGATTACGGTTCCCTGGAAGAGGTCTCGGTCGAAACGCTCAGTCATGGCGCCGACGTGGCTGGTCCGGGCGTGCAAACCCGCATGCTGACCAAGTCGGGCGGCAATCGCCTCACGGGTGAACTCTACCAGGACTTCATGAACAGTGCCCTGGAGTCATCGAACATCCCGCCTGAAGTCATTGCCGGGGGCATCCGCGAACACAGCAACGAGACCGAATCGAATCGAAACTTCAGCTTGAGCTTGGGCGGGCCGCTCAAGAAGGACAAGGTGTGGTGGCACTTTGCGTATCACAACCAGAAGGTGTCGATCGGCCAGCCGAATTTCGTGGGGCCGATCGCCGGTACCCTGGCCGACAGTTTTCTGAACAACTACGCCGTCAAGGGCACCGTGCAGCTCAACCAGAACAACAAGGTGATCGGCTACGCCTCGCGTAACTGGAAGGAGCAGCCCTATTTCCAAGTCTCGGCCTCGTTCACCTACAACGATCTCGGCCAGACCACCAATCGCTACAACGACGTCTGGGTTTACAAGGGTGAGTGGAACGGCACGATCAACAACAACCTGTACGCGGAAGCGGTCTACGGCGCCGCCAACTTGCTCTCGACCAACCTTGCCAACACTGACACGACAGACTTCTATGTCGTCGACAGCGGCAGCGCGACCTACAAGAACGGCGAACGCAAGCGCCAGTACACGCCAGAGCGCGACCAGATTGGCGGAGCGATCAGCTACTTCACGGATGCGCTCGGCGGATCGCACAGCCTCAAGATCGGCGGCGGCCTCCAGCCGGAGCTGCGCAACGATGGCTACACCCAGCAGGCGTCCGGCAATGTCCGCCAGAACAAGAACAACAATGCGCCGGTCAGCGTGATTCTCTATGCGCCGACGGCAGATCACACGGACCGGGGGCACGCCAACGACCACCTCAACACCCGTGACCGCCTGGACGTCGGCAGTCTCTATGTGAGCGATCAATGGGCGGTGGGCCGCGCGACGATGAATTTGGGCCTGCGCTATGATCGCTATCGAGCCTGGAGTCCAGAACAGACCCAGTTGCCGTACAGCTTCGGTCCGTTGAGCGTCCCCGCAGCGACCTTCGCGCCCGTCACGTACTTCACCTGGCGCAAGGTGGTGCCACGCCTTGGATTGATCTACGACTTGTCCGGAAACGGCAAGACCGTCATCAAGGCGAACTACGGCTTGTATGCGTTTGATCCCGGAATCAGCCTTGGCGGCTTTGCCAATCCCAACCAGCTCGTGAAGAGCGTCACCTACACCTGGGCGGACAACAGGGTGTGTCCGGGATGCATCAGTGGCGACGGCATCTACCAGCCCGGTGAGGAGGGCAACCAGACGGCGAGCGCCTTGGCCCAGAACATCCAAATCGATCACGGGCTGAAGCAGCCGACGTCGACGCAGGCGACGGCATTCCTGGAACGGCAGCTGACTGATGGCTTTGGCGCGCGATTGGGGTTTGTCTACTACACGGTGAAGGATCAGGTCGCGCAGTTCCAGCCGTTCCGTCCCGCCAGCGCGTACTCGGTGCCGTTCTCGGTGGTCGATCGCGGCGCCGACAACACGTTAGGCACCCCCGATGATCAGAACCTGACCTTCTACGGCATTCCCAACGCGAACATCGCCGCCTTCCCCAACACCTCAGTGGTCATGAATACGCCGAACAACGGCAAGTACAAGACGCTCGAGTTGTCGCTCAACAAGCGTCGAAGCAGCAACTACTCGTTCGGCGGCGGCTTCGGCTACACCTGGATCCACGATTTTCCGGAGGGTTATCCCAACACGCCCAACGGCCCGTTCGAGCAGGATTACCGGATGTTCAGCCTCAAGGCCAATGCCAACTACACCCTGCCGTATGACATCCTGCTGAGCGGCCTCTACCGCTTCCAGGCGGGCGCCAATTATGCCCGTACCCTGTCGGTCTCGGCGCCGGCGACCTGCGCCTGCACGTTTAGCGCGGCCCGCGGCGACAGCCTGAGCAACACGGCGGTCTACGTGACGCCGTATGACGCCTACAGCCAGGACAACATTTCGGTGCTCGACCTCAGGGCGGAAAAAACCCTGAACCTCTCCAAGTTGGCGAAGTTGCATCTCTTTTTTGATTTGTTCAATGTCACCAACCGCTACGCGGCGGAAACCATCAGCGTCGCGTCCGGTTCGGCGTTTCAGAAGCCAACCACGATGCTCGCTCCCAGAGTGGGTCGCTTCGGTTTGAGAATCAACTGGTAACGGACCTGAACGCTGGGGGCCGGCCCGGCCCCCGGCGTTCGAAGAATCGGAGGAATCACGTGGCCAAGCGCAAGTTGGCAGTTAGCGGCGGGGTCATGGTCGGGTTCGGTGTCTACCTGCTGAGCGCCGCCACCTTCGCGCAATCGGCGGCGCCGGCGATCGCGACATCACACGCCGCCGAGATGGCGATCCCGGCACAAAACGCGCTGGTCAGCACGAGTTGCGTCGCTTGCCACAACGATCGCGGGAAGTCACGCGCCGGCGAGCTCTCGCTCGAGCACTTCGACGCCGCCAAGCTGGCGGAAAACGCCGAGGTCGCGGAGAAGATGATCCACAAACTGCGGGCCGGCATGATGCCGCCGCAGACCGTGCGCAATCGTCCTGACCCGGCGACGCTGAATGCGTTCGCCGCGGCGCTCGAGGGCCCGCTGGACCGTGCGGCGACCCTCAGTCCCAACCCGGGCCGGCGCACCTTCCAGCGCCTGAATCGCTCCGAATACGCCCATGCGATCCACGATCTGCTCGACCTCGACGTCGACGTCAATGCGTTTCTTCCCGCCGACACCTTCAGCGACGGGTTCGACAACATCGCCGACGTCCAGGTCTTCTCGCCGACGCTGCTGCAGGGATACTTGAGTGCGGCCTCCCGCATCGCCAATCTCGCCCTGGGTGATCGCGGGGCGACGCCGACCGAAGCCACTTACAAGGTGTCGCGGACGCAGTCGCAGATGGTCCACGTTGAGGGGGCGCCGCTCGGCACCCGCGGCGGCACCTCGGTCCTGCACATCTTCCCGGCCGACGGCGAGTACACCTTTCGCATGTTGCTGCATTCGGTGCCGACTGGCCAGCTCTTTGGCAGTACGGTCCAGGAGGAGCAGCTCGAAGTCTCGGTTGACGGCGCTCGCGTCGCGGTGTTGACGATCAACTACCAGATGCGTGAGACCGACCCCCTCGGCATGAACATCGTCTCACCCCGGGTGCATGTCCAGGCGGGCCAGCACCGGGTGGCCGTGGCGTTCGTTCAGCGCTTCGAGAGCGCGGTCGATGACCTGATGGCGCCGATCGACCATACGCTGGCCGACACCTTCATCGGATCCGACCACGGCATTACCACGATGCCGCACCTCAGGGATTTCGCGATCACGGGCCCGTTCAGCGTCACTGGCGTGTCCGAGACGCCCAGCCGAATGAAGGTGCTGTCTTGCCGGCCGAAGGCGGCGGCTGAAGAAGACGGCTGCGCCCGACAGATCATCACGCGGCTCGCGACCCAGGCGTATCGCCAGCCGGCGACCCGTGCGGATCTCGACTTGCTCATGAAGTTCTATCGACAAGGCCGGCAGGCCGGCACGTTTGAAGACGGCGTCAAGCTCGGCCTGCAGCGCATCCTCGCCAGCCCGCGCTTCCTGTTTCGGCTCGAAGACGAGCCGGCGCAGCTGCGTGCCGGCCAGATCTACCGGATCGGCGACCTGGAGCTGGCTTCGCGGCTCTCCTACTTTCTGTGGGCAACCGGTCCCGACGCAGCGCTCTTGAAGACCGCCGCGGCCGGCGGACTTCGCACCCGAGCCGGCCGAGAGCGTGAAGTCAAGCGCATGCTGGCGGATCTCCGATCCGAGGCCTTGGCGACGCGGTTCGGGTCCCAGTGGCTTCGCCTCCAGGACGTGGACAAGATCACGCCCGACCCGATGCTGTTTCCGTCCTACGACTCGATCCTGGCGAAGGCGCTCAAGCGCGAAACCGAATTGTTCTTCGATAGCATCGTCCGCGAGGACCGCAACGTTCTCGACCTGCTGACGGCCGATTACACCTTCCTCAACGAGCGCGTCGCCAAGCACTACGGCTTTCCCAATGTGGCCGGACAGGCCTTTCGCCGGGTCTCGCTCGGGCCGGACTTCGACAACCGGCGCGGCATCCTCGGGCAGGGCAGCATCCTGATGCTGACGTCAGTGGCCGATCGCACCTCGCCGGTCTCGCGGGGGAAATGGATCATGGAAGTGCTGCTGGGGTCGCCGCCGCCGCCACCGCCGCCAAACGTGCCTCCCCTCGACGACACCAAGGCGTCGGTCGGCGCCAAGCGCCTGTCGGTCCGCGAGCGCATGGAGGAACACCGCGCCAATCCGGCGTGCGCCTCATGCCATCGCGTCATCGATCCGCTCGGCCTGACGCTGGAAAACTACGATGCGGTCGCCCAGTGGCGCATCAAGGACAACGGCGTGCCGGTTGATGCGAACGGAGAACTCTATGATGGCATGAAGATGAGCGGCCCATCTGGCTTGCGCAGCGCACTGCTCGCGCATTCCGAAACGGTGCTCCGCAACTTCACTGCCAGGCTGTTCCAGTACGCGCTCGGCCGGCGCATCGAGTACTACGACCAACCGACCGTGCGAACGATTGTGCGCCAGGCTGGCGGCGTGCAGAACAAGTTCTCCGCCTTCGTGCTTGGCGTCGTTGAAAGCTCGGCCTTCCAGATGAGCAGGGCCGATGAGACAACCGTGGCCGTTCAACCCGCCGCCGCCGCAGGCGCCGGCTCGAGGAGATAGCGCACATGCCGATCATCACCAAGAATCACCTTTCGCGCCGCACCGTGCTCAAGGGGCTGGGCGTGACCGTGGCGCTGCCGTTGCTCGACGCGATGGTGCCGGCTGGCACGGCCTACGCCAAGTCCGCGGCGGCGGCGTCGACGAAGACGCGATTTGTCGCGATCGAACAGGTCCACGGCTGCGCCGGCGCCACCGAATTCGGCCTGGCGAACAACCTCTGGGCGCCGGCGGAAGTCGGCTCGGCCTTCGACTTGAGCCCGAGCAGCCTGAAGCCGCTCGAGCCGTTCCGCGACTATCTGACGATCGTCAGTAATACCGACGTCGAAGGTGCCGAAGCGCACAATGCGATGGAAATCGGCGGGGATCATTTCCGGGCCAGTGCGGTGTTCCTGACACAGTCGCATCCCAAGCAGACGCAGGGGTCGAACGTGTTCTGCGGCACTTCCCTGGATCAAATGTACGCGCATGCGGCTGGGCAAGACAGCGCGATTCCGTCGATGCAGCTGTCGATTGAAGCAGTGGACCAGGCCGGAGGGTGTGCCTACGGGTATTCGTGCGTCTACACCGACACGGTCAGCTGGGCGAGCCCAACACAGCCTCTGCCGATGATCCAGGACCCGCGTGCCGCCTTCGACCAGTTGTTTGGGGTGGGCACCACCGCCAAGGATCGCGCCGCCAAACGGCGCACGGATTCGAGCATCCTCGATTCCATCACCAGCGAAGTGACCGCGTTGACCCGCAAGTTGAGCCAGGGGGACAAGCAACGATTGAGTCATTACCTGAACGACGTGCGCGAGATTGAGCGCCGCATCCAGAACATTGAGGCGCACAACTCCAGCGGCGAGGCGCGCGAAATCCCCGAAGCCCCGATCGGAGTGCCCGACTCGTACGCGGAGCACGTCAAGCTGATGTTCGACCTCCAGGTGGCCGCCTTCGCCGGTGATGTGACCCGCGTCTTCTCGTTCAAGACCGGGCGCGATGGATCCAGCCGGGCCTACCCTGAGAGCGGTATTACCGGCGGATTCCATCCGATGTCGCACCACGGCGACCGCCCGGATCGCATCGTCGAGTTCTCGAAGATCAACACCTACCACGTCAGCCTGGTGCCGTACTTCCTCGAGAAGATGAAAAACACTGCGGATGGTGAGGCGAATCTGCTGGAGAACAGCTTGATCATCTACGGATCGCCGATGGGAGATCCCCACCCGCACAACCACAAGCGTTGCCCGCTGTTCATCGTCGGTCACGCCGGCGGCAAGCTGAAGGGCAACCTCCATCTCAGGGCTCCCGCGGGCACGCCGATGGCGAACCCGATGCTGTCAATGGCGCACATCCTGGGGCTCGATGTGCCGAGCTTCGGCAACAGCACGGGCACGTTTGACCTGAACTCCGTGGCGTCGTCAACCCTGGCGGCTTCGAAAGGATAGGTAGCCATGTCATCGTTGCCCAGATTGATTCTGTTGGCGGCCGCGTGCGCGGCTGCCTGCCTGTCGGCGCCGCTGAGTGCGGCCCCGGCGTCATCAGTCGCTGACGCCGCCATGCAGGGAGACAAGGCCGCGGTCACCGCGCTCGTCAAGAGCGGGGCGGACATCAATGCCGCGCAAGGTGACGGCATGACCGGGCTGCACTGGGCGGCGCTCAAGAACGACGTCGACCTGGGGAGGCTGCTCCTGAAGAGCCGGGCGAACGTGGAAGTCACGACGCGGCTCGGCGGCTACACGCCGTTGTTGCTGGCCGCCAAGGATGGCAACGTGGCGATGATCAAAGAGCTGCTCGCCGCCGGGGCGGACCCCAATGTGGTGACGAGCCACGGAACCACCGCACTCATGTTCGCGGCGGCGGCTGGCTCGGTCGACGGGGTGACGGCGCTTCTCGAGAATCACGTCAACATCAATGCCAAGGAGACCAAGGGCGAAACCGCGCTGATGATGGCCGCAGCCAACGGGCGCGCCGAGGTGGTCCGCACGCTGGCGGCTCGAGGGGCCGACCATGCGGCCGTCACCAAGGCCACGGATCTCACCGTTCCGCCCAAGGCCCCGCCTCCCCCCGAACCGGGACGAATCGTCGTTGACCCAAATGCTCCGCAACTTGGCCGGGCCGGCGGCAACTACCCGCAGAGCCTGCTGGTGTTTGCCGAGGGCGGGCTAAGCGCCCTGCACCTGGCCGCGCGCCAAGGCCACCTCGACACGGTGAGCGCCCTGCTCGCAGCTGGCGCTGATATCAACCAGCCGACGGCGGGCGATCGGACGACGCCGCTGCTGATCGCGATCATCAACGGCCGTTTCGACTTGGCGAAGTACCTGCTGGATCGCGGAGCCAATCCCATGTCGGCGGCCGAAAACGGCGTCACTCCGCTCTACGCCGTGCTCAACTGCCAGTGGGCCCCGGTGGCGGCCTATCCCCAGCCTCGCGCCTACGAGCAGCAACACACCACCTACCTTGAGCTCATGACCGCGCTGCTCGACAAGGGCGCCGAACCGAATGCACGAGTGAAGAGCAAAGTCTGGTACTCGGGTTACAACTTCGATCAATCCGGCGTGAACGAATCGGGAGCGACTCCCTTCTGGCGCGCGGCCTACGCGAGCGATCTCGACGCCATGCGATTGCTGCTGTCACGGGGGGGCGATCCGAGCGTTTGGACGATGAAAATGCCTTCGAAGAAGAACGAGGCACACGACCCGGGCCAACGCGCGTATCTCGAAGGCTACGTCTCGCCGCTCCCGGCAACTCCGAACGGCGCGCCCGATGTTTCGCCGCTGCTGGCTGCGGCGGGTGTGGGCTACGTCGATGGCGGCGGCAATACCCATCGTCTCGCCCCGACCGGCATGATGGCGGCGGTGAAGTTCCTTGTCGAGGAACTGCACATGGACGTCAACGCGCGCGACTCACAAGGCAACTCGCTGCTCCATGAGGCCGCTTCCCGGGGAGACAACGAGATGATTCTCTACCTTGTCTCGAAGGGCGCCGATCCGTTGGTGGTCAACCGCGCCGGTCTCACCGTGCTGGATTGGGCCAACGGTCCGGTGCAGAAGGTGCAGCCGTTTCCTGAAACCATCAAATTGCTTGAGAAGCTCGGGGCCAAGAACAATCACCTCTGCGTTTCATGTTGACCATCGCATGAGCAGGGTAATTCAGCGGTATATCCGGAAGGGTCTGCACAATTTGATTTGATCTGACGTCCATTCTCTGGGAGGGCACGATGACTGGCTTTGGGCTTGGAGTTCCCCGCACGTTGTTGCTCATTTGCTTTCTCCAGGGAGTGGCGTTCGCGCAATCCACTGGGACTTCGGGATCAATTGCCGGCAAGGTTTCGGACTCAAGCGCCGCCGTGCTGCCCGGGGTGACCGTGACAGTGAGTAGCCCTTCGCTGCTCGGCGTCCAAACATCGGTTTCCGACACCGGCGGTAACTACCGGTTTCCGGCGCTATCGCCCGGCACTTACAAAGTCACGTATGAACTGCCGGGTTTCTCGACCCTTGAGCGTGACGGGATTCGGATCTCGCTCAACTTCACGGCCACTCTGAACGTGACGCTCCAGGTGGCGGCCCTGCAGGAATCGGTCACCGTCGCGGGCGATTCTCCAGTTATTGATGCCACGTCGACCCGCGTTCAACAGACCTTCACCGTTGCCGAGATGGCCGAGATTCCCAATGCACGCCAGATGTGGGCGCTCATCGCGGCAACCCCGTCGGTGACGATGGCTCGCACCGACGTCGGCGGCAGCCAGGCTGGCACACAGGGCAACTATACGGCCTACGGGTTCTCCACGCAGCGGCAGGTCATCATGGAGGGCATCAATGTCACTTACGACGCGAACCTTTCGATGTTCTATCCGGACTACGGTTCGCTCGAGGAAGTGTCCGTGGGGACGATCAGCCACGGAGCCGAGTCGGCCAATCCCGGAGTTCAAACCCAGATGCTGACCAAATCCGGCGGCAACCGCATCTCTGGCGAGGTGTATCAGGACTACGGCAACAATTCGATGCAGAGCGCCAACATTCCGGACGAAATCCTTGCGCAGGGCATTCGAGCTGGCAGCAACGAATCGGCGCTCAACCGGAACTTCCATGCCAGCGTTGGCGGACCCGTCACTAAGGACAGGGTCTGGTGGCATCTCGCCTATCACAATCAGAAGAGCGGCCTCGAACAGCCCAACTTCATCGGCTCGATGGCTGGCGTGACTTACGACAGCAAAATGCACAACTACACGGGCAAGGTCACCGCGCAGCTCAATCGCCGTAACAAGCTGGTCGGCTACATCTCCAGAAACCAACTGTTCCAGCGGCCAGTCCCGGTCTTCACGTTTACGTCAGAAGTCGGGACAACGGCAGATCGGCAGAACGATGTCACGATGTTCAAGGCGGAATGGAACGGTACGGTCAGCA
>JBDTMB010000110.1:0-13844 GCA_039934485.1 Vicinamibacterales bacterium | reverse complement strand
GCAGGCCGCGCGACATCAGCAGCGCGCCGAGGTTGGCGTAGCCGAGCCCGAGCGGACGATAGGCGTGGCTGTTCTTCTCGATCGCCTTGGTCGGGTAGCTCGAGTTGTCGACGAGGATTTCCTGCGCCGTGATCATGGTGCGGCACGCCGCGCGGAACGCCTCGGGGTCGAGCTCGCCGTCTTCGCGGACGAACGTCATCAGGTTGATCGACGACAGGTTGCACGCCGAGTCGTCCAGGAACATGTATTCCGAGCACGGGTTGCTGGCGTTGATGCGCGCCGTGTTCGGGCTGGTGTGCCACTCGTTGACGGTGGTGTCGAACTGCATGCCCGGGTCGCCGCAGACCCAGGTGCCCTCGGCAATCGCGCGCATGAGGTCGCGGGCGCGATAGGTTTCCATCACCTCGCCGTTGGTCACCGCGTGCGTCTGCCACAGGCCATCGTCGAGCACCGCGCGCATGAATTCGTCGGTGACGCGGACGGAGTTGTTGGAATTCTGGAAGAACACCGAGCCGTAGGCCGTGCCGGTGAACGAGCCGTCGTAGCCGGCGTCGATGAGGGCCCAGGCCTTCTTCTCTTCTTCCACCTTGCAGTTGATGAACTCGACAATGTCCGGATGGTCGGCGTTGAGGATGACCATCTTCGCGGCGCGGCGCGTCTTGCCGCCCGACTTGATGACACCGGCAAAGGCGTCGAAGCCCTTCATGAACGACACCGGCCCCGAGGCCGTGCCGCCGCCGGCCAGGAGTTCCTTCGACGAGCGGATCGCCGAGAGGTTGCTGCCGGTGCCGGAACCAAACTTGAAGAGCATGCCCTCGGTCTTGGCGAGGCCCAGGATCGAGTCCATGGTGTCGTCGACCGAGTTGATGAAGCACGCGGAGCACTGCGGCGCCTTCTCGAACCCGCAGTTGAACCACACCGGGCTGTTGAAGGCCGCCTTCTGGTTCACGAGCAGGAACTTCAGGTCGTCGCTGAACGCCGAGAGCTCCGCATCGGACGCGAAGTACTTCTGCCGGCGGGCCCACTCGGTGATCGTGTCGACGACACGGCCGATCAGCTGCTTGACCGATCGCTCGCGCTCGGGCGAGCCGACGTGGCCGCGGAAGTACTTCGAGACGACGATGTTGGTGGCCTGTTGAGACCACGATTTCGGCATCTCGACGGCCCGTTGTTCGAACACGACGGCGCCCTTTTCGTTGCCGATGATCGCATCGCGCAGTTCCCATTCGACCTGGTCGAATGGATCCTGGCCCGCGAGGGTGAAAAATCTTGGAAATTCCAGACCGGGGGGGGTCTGCGGCTTCCTGGTTCTAGTCGTTTCCGAGGCCTCGGTGTGTGCCGACGACCCTACTGACTGCTGTTCGGCGCCAACGGCCGACATCTTACGAGCAGCACCCTCTTGCATGCCTCTGCCTCCGCATAGCGACACCCCTCCCCAAGGGGCAATCGCCCTAACATTATCGATTTTTCTGAACGGGCTTGGTGCGCGCGTCTGACTTTTTCGTAATCGCTGCTCTAAATTTCTTCGTCGGGCTACGATTTCGGTCCAGTCGTTGGGGCGCCGGGAGGAGCCTTCGACTGAATCTTCATCTTCGCGCGCGACGCCAAATATGCGCTTGTGACTTTTTGTTGTCAAGCACTTAGCCACATCATGTTGCGTTTTTCTTTTAGGGCGGACGCAATATGTTGCGAATTTCACCGAGAATCAGTTCATTCGTATTATTTTCGCTTAACAGAAATGTTTCCGCAAGGTGTACGTGCGGCCCCGTGCAGGGCCGTGCAAGCTCGTGTGTGGGTGAGTGTGACGAAAATCAGCGCGCAAAAACTGCGGCGAGCGTCGCCGCTTTGTCCGCGAGGGTGCCAGCGTAGACCAGATTGTGGCCCCTCAGCGCCTCTTCGGCCTGCTGCAGGAAGCGTCGAGCGGTCTCGAATTGGGCGCGGCCGTCGGCGCTCAGCGTCGCGGGGTTCACGCGCGACAGGTCACGCGCGGCCCTGGTCAACATCGCGCGTACCGCCACTTCGGTCTGCGCCTCGGTTCCAGGCGCCGGAGACAGCGTCAGCGACGGCCGCTCGGCCGCAGGCGGTGCGGGCTCCTGGTGTGCCGTCTCGGGCCGCGTCTCGGGCCTGGCGGGTCTCGTGGGAGGACGAGCGCCTGTGGGCTCCTGCGTCGCGGGAACCACCAGCGGCGCGGGTTCGATCTCTTCCGGATACGTCGCGACCACGCGCGGCGGCGGCGGCGGCGGATCGAGCAGCGGCAGGTCGATCTCGGTGCGCGCCTGCGCCTTCGCTGCGCACGCGGACAGCGTGGCGGCCACGATGACAACCCACCCGAATCGAAGCGCCCGCATCATCGCGATTGTAGCGCCGGCAAGGTCATCGTGAACGTCGTGCCGCGCCCCTCAACGGATTCGACGCCAATGTCGCCGTTATGGACGGTCACCGTCCGGTACACCGTCGGCAGGCCGACGCCGGACCCGCCGGTCTTCGTCGTGAAGTAGAGATCGAAGATCAGGGCAAGGTGTTCGGGCGGGATGCCGGCGCCGGTATCGGCGACGCGGATCTCGACCCGCCCGTCGGCTGCGGGGCCGCAGGCAATGCTCAGGCGTCCGCCGCCGGGCATCGCCTGCAGCGCGTTCTGCGCCAGGTTGAGCAGGGCGTCCCGCAACAGCGCGGCGTCGCCCTCGACGCTCAATGCGCCGTTGGTGCACCGGCACTCGATCAGCACGCCGGCCCGCTCCGCTTCGGGCCGCACCACCTCGAGCACGCCGGCCACCAGCGGCGCCAGCACCACCGGCGCCAGCGAGAGCTCCACCGGGCGCACGAACTGCAGGAAGCGCTGAATCACCTCGTCGAGCCGGCGAATCTCCTTCGCGATCACGTCCACGTGGACGGCAGCGGCGGCCGGATCGGCGAGCTTTTCCTTCAACAGTTCCAGGTGGATCGTCATCGCGTTCAGCGGATTCTTGGCTTCGTGGGTGACGCCGGTCGTCAGCCGCCCGATGCCGGCGATGCGGCGGGAGAGCTCGACTAGTTGCGCCGGCTGCAGGCGGCCCGATCCCACCGCGCGCAGCTGCGCGCTGACGCGGTCGAACATGTCGCCGACGTCGCGGAACTCCTCGTCGCGCAGGTCGAGCGTGGCGCCCAGGTCGCCGCGGCCCAGGCGCGACAGCCCGCTGGTGATCACGTGAATCGGCCGCAACACGACCTGCGCCAGCAGCATCGCCAGCAGGACGGCCACCAGCAGCGCGACCCCGGCGGCCAGCGCCGCCGGCCGGAGCGACTGGTTCAGGTCGCGCCGCACGAGGATCGTCGAAAAGCCGATGCGCACTTCGGCGAACGGCTGATCGCCCATCTTGATCGGCTGCGCCCATTCGAGCGTCTGCCCGCCGGAATACACCGCGCGCAGCTGGGCCAGGCCACCGGCGGCCAGCAGCGCCGACAGCGAGGCGCGCGGCGCCACCGTCTGGCCGACGCGATCGCGATCGTTCGCCGCGATGATGGCGCCGGCGCGATCGACGATCACCGCGTCGGTGACGTCTTCAGAGTAGATCGCCGCCTCGAGCGCGGCCCGCACGCTCGCGCTCGATCGCAGCTCTTCGTACGCGGTCTCCCGGCTCGACACCACTTCGCGCGTCTGGTGATAAATCGCGTTGGCGATCAGCTCCGCGCGGGCCTGGCTTTCCGCCAGCAGCGTGCGGGTGAGGTCCATCAGGTGCAGCAGGCTCAACGCCGTCACCACGCCGGCGACCATCGCGGTGACGCCGAGGTCTTGATGGAGAACATGGCTGGCTACCGGCTACAGGCTGCGGGCTGCGGGGACTACGGGCTGCGGGACTACGGGCGGCGGCTACCGGCTACGGGGCCTCGGGCTTGGCCACTTCCTTGAACCGATTCAGCTTGTTGTGCAGGGTCTTGAGGCTGATGCCGAGCATCTCCGCGGCCCGGGTCTTGTTGCCGCCGGCGGCTTCGAGCGTGGCCACGATCAATTTCTGCTCGGCTTCATCCACGGTCATGCCCGGCGCGATCGTCACGCCGGCCCGCACCGCCGGCGCGCTCGACGAGGCGGGGTGGCCGAGCGCCGGCAGATGGGCGGTCTCGATCATGTCGCCGCGCGTGAGAATCGTCGCGCGCTCGATCACGTTGCGCAGCTCGCGGACGTTGCCCGGCCAGTCGTACTGCTCGAGCAGGCGCATCGCCTCCGGCGACACCGCCTTGACCGTGCGGTGGTCGCGGGCGTTGAACTCGTCGATGAACGCGCTGATCAGCAGCGGCATGTCGTCCTTGCGCTCGCGCAGCGGCGGCAGCGCCAGGCTGAACACGTTCAACCGGTAGTAGAGATCCTCGCGCAGCGCACCGTCGCGAATGGCCCGGATCGGATCGATGTTGGTGGCAGCCAGCACCCGCACGTCCACTTCCTGCTCGACGCGGCCGCCCAGCCGGCGGAACTTCCGCTCCTGGAGCACGCGCAACAGCTTCACCTGCGTCGCCGGCGTCATCTCGGCGATCTCATCGAGAAACAGCGTGCCGCGGTCGGCCAGCTCGAAGCAGCCGGCGCGGCGTTCAGTGGCGCCGGTGAAGGCGCCCTTCTCGTGGCCGAAGATCTCGCTCTCGAGCAGCGTGTCGGGGATGGCGGCGCAATTGAGCGCGACGAAGGGCCCGCCGGCGCGCGGGCTCAGTTCATGGATCGTCTGCGCCACCAGTTCCTTGCCGGTGCCCGACTCCCCGAGGATCAGCATCGAGGCGGGTGTCGGCGCGGCCTGCTCGAGCACCTGGTAAAGCGCCCGCATCGACGGGCTGTGGCCGATGATGCGGCCGAAGCGGCCGCGCTCGCTCAACTGCCGGCGCAGCGACTGGTTTTCGTGTTTCTGCTGGTTGATTTCCGCCAGGCGTGCGAGCAGCCGCCGGAGCTTGACGGTGTCGACCGGCTTGGTGAGGTAGTCCTCGGCCCCTGCCTTGACGGCCTCGACCGCGGTGTCGACGGTGCCCTGCGCCGTCAGCAGGATGACCTTGATGTGCTCGGTGTCGCCCTTGAGCGCCTTCAGCAGTTCGAGGCCGGTCATGTTGGGCATCACGAGATCGGTGACGATGATCGACGGGCGAAACGAGGTGACCCGCTCGAGCGCCAGCGCGCCGTCGGCGGCGGCCTCGGCGAGGAAACCCCACGAGCGCACCAACTCGGTCAACCCGTCGCGCGTGGCGGGATCGTCTTCGACGATGAGGACACGTTCAGCGGCTCGGGACACCGGCTCCGACACGGTTCGAGTGTACCATCGCCTCCGTGGAACCAGAGAGCCTTGGCGATGCCGACATCCCGCCACTGCCGGACGCAACGGGCGCCCGGATCGCTGGCGTCAAGTGGGCCACCATCGGCGAGCTCATACTCTGCTCCGGGTTCCCCACGCAGTTTGCGCTTGGCGCGTTGTTGCAGGCCGCGGGCATCGCGCCGCTGACGCCGGCTGGGCAATTGTCGGATACGTTCATCTTTTCACTGTCGCTGCTCGACGCCGGGTTGCTGCTGTCGCTCATCACTTTCTTCCTCTGGCGGCGCGGCGAACGCGTGTCGACCGTGGTGCTCGGCAACCGTCCGGTCGCCCAAGAAGTGGCGTTCGGTGTCCTCTCGGCGCCAATGGTCGCGGCGATCGTGATCGCAGTGTCGCTGCTCATCCGCCTGATCGCGCCGGGCCTCCGCAACCTCCCCATCAACCCGCTGGAAGCGCTGCTCGAGACGCCGGCCGGGCTCGTCATGTTCCTGCTCGTTGTCATTGTCGCCGGTGGGATTCGCGAAGAGGTCCAGCGCGCGTTCCTGCTGCACCGGTTCCGCCAGGACCTCGGCGGCGTCTATCGCGGGCTGCTGATCACGAGCCTCGCGTTCGGCCTCGGCCACACGCTGCAAGGGTGGGACGCGACGTTAATCACCGCCGTGCTGGGGGCGACCTGGGGCCTGATGTACATCTCACGCGGGAGCGCCGTGGCCGGCATCGTCAGCCACAGCCTGTTCAACTGCGGCGAGTTGCTGCGCGCCTTCCTGATGCGATGACTGCCTTATTGGGGTAACACCACGACATCGGTCCGCCGCCGCAAATCCGTCACCCAGTCGGTGATCAGCTCGCGACGGCGCGCCGCAGTCAGGCGTTCGCGAAGGATGGGGACGGCCTGTTCGAACGTGGTGCCGGCGGCGTCAAACTCGGCGCGGCCGCTCGTGAAGGCGGCGGCAAGCTCCGGGTCACTCGGCATGCCGGCGGCGGCGAGGCGCTGGGCCAGGTAGGCCTGTGACCGCAAGTCGTCGCGGATCCAGTCCCGCAGCCTGACCTCGGTGAAGCCGGTTTGCTCCAGCACCCGGGCGAACGCCGCGCCGGTCTTCGCGCGCACCTCGGCCAGGCGCGCGTCGATCGCGGCGTCGCCAGGATCGGGCGGCGCGTAGCGTTGCACTTCGCGGAGAATCAGCACGCGTTCGACCAGCCGGGCGGTCCCGGCCGCCGCCGGCGAAGCGGCGTCCACCCCCTCGACGAGCCCCAGCCCGATCGCGGCGTTGACGTCGCTCAGCGTGATTACCTGGCCGCCAACAATCGCCAGCGTCCGCTCGACGAGCTCGCCCGGTTGGGCGCCGGCCGTCGAGGCGACGAGGACAATGGCCGCGGCCAGGGTAACCTTCACCGGCATCAGAATGCCTGCCCGAGCGAAATGTGGAGCACGTTTGACTTCTCGCGGCCGCCAGTGAGCAAGAGCCGCGTGCTGATCTTGAATCCCCAATCGACGCGCAGCGGACCGATCGGCGAGCGATAGCGAAAGCCCAGGCCGCTGGTGACGCGCATCTCGTTGAGGCGGATGTCGCCCGCATACTTGAACACGTTGCCGGCGTCGCTGAACCAGACAAACTGCAGGTTCTTCCAGTACGGCGCGCGGGCTTCCAGATTGAACACCGCCAGGCCGTTGCCGCCCTGCGGAAAGCCTTGCGGGTCCAGGGTCTCATCGGTACCGAGGCGATCAAGGGAGAAGCCGCGGACCGTGGTGTCGCCGCCGGCGAAGAACCGCTCGCTGGCCGGGAGGTCCTTGACGACGTTGGGCAAGCTGGCGGCATCCACCTTCCGGTCCAGCGGCCCTGACGAGATCTCGTAAATCGGCGGCACGTCTTGCGCGAAACCCACCGCCAGGCCAAGCCGCGCGCCGGCCGCCAGCACGACCCGACGTCCCGGGATCTTGCGATAGATGAAGCCCTGGGCGAACGTCTTGACAAAACCCACTTCCGACCCCAGCTTGCGCGCCGCCAGCGAGCCGTCCACGCCGACGACCGCGCCGCGTTGCGGATCGAGCACGTCGTCGCGGGAGTCGCGAACCACCGCGGCAAATAATTTCGACAGCTTCACTTGCGGGAACAGGCGGTCGATCAGGAGCTGATCTTGGGCGGTGATTTTCTCGTCGAAGAGCTGGGTGTAATCGAAGGTGTAACGGCCGGTGACGGTGACGGCCTTCCCCAGGCGGCGGGCGTAGTCGGCGCTGACGCCCTTCCGATTGAAGTTGAAGCTGGTCCGCACCCCCTGTTCGACAAACGCAAGCAATTGCGCATCACCGGGTGTGCCGAACGGGCGAGGCTCCCGGAACGAGAAGAAGGCGCGATAGTCGTTCAAGCCGTATCCGCCGGTGTCGGTCGGATCGGGATTGTCGGTGGCCGGATCGCGGGCCTTGAGCGAGGCCCGGCCGAACAGCGTGATCGAGCGATTCTTGCCCCACAGGTTGCGCCGGCTGATGTCGACAAACGCGCGCGGCGCCACGTCCAGGCGCTCCTCCGACGGCTGCCCCTCCGCGCCGGGACGGTATCGCCGGCTCACCTCGAGACCGCCGCCATACGTGAGGGTGGTGGTGTCGGCCTCCTCCACCTCGACCAGCACATCGCGGGTGGGCGCGCCTTCGCGCGGCACCTCGGTGATGCGAATGCGGCGGAACAGCCCGAGCACGGCCAGTTTCCGCTGGCTCTCGACCATTGCCTCGTCACTCAGCGGGCTGCCGGGCTGCACGGTGAGCTCGCGGCGAATGATCTCGGGATTGGTGTGCTCGTTGCCGGACACCAGGATGTGGTCCACGGTCACCTGCGGCCCCTCGCGCACCGTCCAGATCACCGTCACCGCGCGCGCGTCCTCCTCGAACGACAACTGCGGCGCGGCCGAAACGGTCTGGTAGCCGTTGCTCCGGTACTCGTGCTCGATGGCGTCGCGATCGACCGCGAGTTGCGGCCGGTAGAAGGGCTTTCCCGGCCCGAGGCCCAGCAGCACCGACAGTTGATTCGCCTCGATCGCCGACGTGCCACGCAACTCCACCGCCGTCACCGTGGTCTGTGCGCCCTCGACAATGTCGAAACGGATATCCACGGGCCGGTAGGCCACCCCCGCCCGGGTGTCGGACGGCAGCACTTGAATCGCCGGCGTGACCCGGACCTGTGAGTAGCCGCGCACCCGATAAAGTTCACCGATCGCCGTCGCGACGGCGCCGACGCGTGCCTCGACGAACGGCTCGCCGGTCTTCAACTGCAGCAGCGGGGCGATGTCGGCCTGGGCCAGTCCCTGGTGGCCCGCCACGTCAACGGTGCCGATCCGGTGCAGCGGCCCCCGCGACACGTTGAACGTCAGCAGCAACTCGCCGCCGGTCTGCTCGCGCCGGTAGGTGGCCTGGGCGGCGCGATAGCCCTGCCGCCGCAGCGCGGCCTCGATGGCGCGGCCGGCGTCCTCGAGCAGATCGAGGTCCACCGATCGTTCTTCGCGAATCGGCACCAGGGCCTGCCGCTCGCTGGCCGGCAGCGCGTCGCCTTCGAACACCACGCGGACGTGCGGCCCCGGCTGCACCTCGATCGCGATCGTGGCGAGACGTCCATCACCGCTGAACTGGTGCGTCTCTCGCGCCCGCGCCTCGTAGTAGCCGAGGCTGCGCAGTTCGTCTTCGAACCCGGTCAGCCGGGCCGTGATCGCCGGGCCGTCGTAGGGCTGTCCGGTTTCGAGTTTGAGCTTCTTCAGCAGGTCGGCGGGCGGCTGCAGCGGCGTCCCCGTCACTTTGCTGTCGCCGATCGTCGTCCGCACTCCAGCCGCGATCGACAACACGAGCTCGGCGCGATCGGGCAGTTCGCTCTCCTTCACCTCCGGCCTGACGACGGCGCTGCGATAACCGCGATCCGCCAGCAACGACCGCAGCGTGGCGGTGATGTCGGCGACGCGCGCCACCGACGGCGCGGCGCCGAAGCGATCGGCCAGCTCGCTCAGAATGGTTTTCTCGGCCATTCCCGCCTGGCCGGTCACCGCGATCGAGCGGAGGTGGCGGACCGGAATGAGCAGCCAGTGCAGCGTGACACCCTGCGGGTTGGCAGCGGCATAGACGCGCACGTCTTCGAAGCGCCCCAGACCCACCAGGTGATCGATCGTCGCGCGCACCTGCCGCATGAGCAGTGGCTCGCCGACGCGCGTTTCGATCAACTCGAGGACCGTGGACTCCTCGGTCGGCTGGCCGGCGACCTCGACGCGGACGTCGATCAAGGTGCGGCCAAGGTACTGATCGATGCTGGCCTCGACCATCTGCGGCACGAGCAGGCCGGCCATCACGGCCAGCGCCAGGAACAGCCGTCGCATCAGAAGGTATGCCTCTTGCGGACTTCGATGGCGTAGCTGCGATCTTCGTTTTGCGACAGCACCCACCCCAGCGATTCGTTCTGGTCGAATTCGAGGAGGATGATCTCGTCGTTGGTGGCCGACGACAGGCTCCGCGCATAGGTCAGGAAGATCCGGTTCGAGATGCGCTTGCCGATGGTGACGCGGGCGGTCGGGTTGACGCTGAGGCGCGCCGATTGCTGGTACGGATCGTTCAGCAGCGGCGTGATCTGGAACGTGTCGACGCCGAAGGTCTGCTCGACGACGCGGCCGACTTCGGCGGAGAGGGCGCCGGTGAGCGCGCGGGTCGCGCGCGCTTCCACCAGGCGCTGCTCGCGCTCGTTGGGGCGCTGCAGCCCGGCCAGTTCCATGTCGCCGCTCAAGGCCTGGTCGCTGAAGAGCAGCGTCAGGATGTCGAGGGTCGACAGTGGCGGATCCGCGGTGAACTCCGGCTGCAACCGCTCGGTCGTGCCGGCCACCCGCATCGTCACGCGATAGGTCTGGCCGGCGCCGCGGACGCGTGTTTCAGCCTCGATGTCGAAGAAGGGCTGGATTCTCGAGGCGTTGGCAAAGTCGAGGCTGCCGCGGGTGACGAGGTAGCGGCGGCCCTCGAATTCCACTTCGCCGTGCTGGATGTCGGCGCGGCCAAACAGCAGCGGGCGCTCGAACGTGCCGCGCAGCGCGAGGTCGGCACTCGCGACGATCCGCGCCTGCTCGTTCTGGATGGTCAGGGTGGACGGCACCAGGATTCGCACGTCGTAGCGCAGCGACGAGCTCACTTCCGCCACCTGTCCGATCACCGTGAGTGTGGGATCGCCGCCGGCCAGGGCGCTCAGGAAATTGGTGGAGGTGTCAATGCCCCGCGTGTAGCTGGCGCTCTTCACGTTCACGGTGCCGCTGACCACGGGCGCGTCGGCCGGTCCCTGCAACGCGAGGTTGGCATCCACCAGCGACCGCATGCCTTCCGGATACCGCAGGCGCATGTCCTCGCCGACCGCGGTGACGTCGTATTCGCTCAAGCGATAGCCGAACAGCCCGATGCGCCCGCCGAACCGCACCGGCCCGCCGCCCAGCCGCGCGCTGATGCCGTCCAGGCGGAGACCGGTGGCGTCGAAGGTGACGATGCCGTTGACGTCTTCGAGGGCATGCGGGAACGAGAACTGCCGCAGCCGGCCGTTCGCCACCAGCGCATTGCCCGACACGATCGGCTCGCGGGCGGTGCCGCCGATGCGCGCCGTCACCTCGGCGCGCCCGGAACTCCGCACGTCGGCGACAAACCCCTGGAGCACGGCGAGGTTCGCGGCGCCGTTGGCCTGCAGCGCCAGCGCCTGGTCCTGCAGGTTGACGGTGCCCGACAAGTCGAGCGAGGTGTCGTCACCGACGAGTTTCAGCGAATCGACCTGCAGTATCTGGCGGTCCACGCTCAGCCGAATCGGCCCGGAATTGCGCAGCCGGTAATCGAACAGCCGCAGGTCCAGTTGCTCGACGTTGGTGTCGATGACGAGCGCGTCGGGGTTGTAGAGCTCCCCGACGACGCGAATCGTGCCGCTCGCCACCGCGGACGTATACGGAGAGAGCGTGGGTTGGAAGGCGCGCACGTACGGATCGAGCGAGGTATCGGTGAAGCGGAACGAGAGCTCGGAATCCATCTCGTCGTTCATCTCGATGCGGCCCGTGCCCGACACCGCCAGCCGCGACGACGCGGTTTCCATTTCATAGGTGAGCAGCAGCCCGCGCATCGACAACCGGCCGGTCATCTGGCCGATGCCTTCCTCGCCGATGAACAGGTCGCGCACGTTGGCCTTGACGTCGTATTTCGGCATGGCGAAATCGCCGGTGCCGCTGGCGGTGAACTCGAGCGTGCCGCTGACCGGCGGATAACCGGGGGCGCTCGTCAGCGCCAGCGTGTCCACGGCGATGCGGCGGGCGTCGACGCTGAAGGAATACGTGCCGGCCCAGCCGACGTAGGCGGCGCCGGTTATCAGGCCGCCGCCCTTGTGCATCTCGATGCCGTCGAGCCGCACGCCGGTGCCTTCGAAGCGGAGCCCGGCCACGGCCTCCGAGAACGGCTCGCCGTAGGCCACGCCACGGTCGATCGACATGCGGCCAAAGCCAAACGGCTGTTGGTACTGGCCGTAGAGATGGAAGTCTCCCGACAGGGCGCCATTCACTTCGTAGTCCTGGAGGTCGAAAGCCTCGCGAAGATCGGCGACCGGACGCGAGTCAATGCGCACGCGGGCGTCAATTTCCTCGCCGCCGTCGGCGCGCGGATACCCCAGCGAGAACTGGCCGGTGACGTCGATGCGCGAGAGGCCCGAGCGAATCACCGCCCGGCTGATGTTGGCGTAGGAGTTCTCGACCACGAAGTCGCCGTCGACGTCGCCCCACGTCACTTCCCACCCGCGCATCTCCGAGCCCACCAGGCGGCCTTCGATCCGCGGGCGCCGGAACGCGCCCAGCATCACGCCCTCGAAGCGGCCGATGCCGTCCACGGCGATCGCGTTGGTGGTGGCGCCAAACGCGGTCATCAATCCGGCCAGCATCCGATCGCTCTCCTGCCAGTTGCGGCTGGTGACGCGAAATGGCATCTTCGAGCGCTCGCCCCACGCGGTGGCGCCTTCGAACGCGACGTAGGTGTCTTCGGTCAGGACGTGACTGGGCTCGAAGCGGATCGCGTCCGGGTCGAACGCATAGGTCAGTTCCCCGGCGATCGCCAGCGGCGCGAGCGGCGTGTGGTTGCTGAACGGGCCGAACAGCGTCGCACGATCGCGAGCGGCCGCGGCGGCCGCGGGCGCCAGTTGCGGCCCCTGCAGCGACACCCCGGCCGGCGCGGTCACCGTCACCGTGCCCTGGCCGGCGCGCTCCGCATAGTGGCCAAGCGGCCAGCTCATTTCGTTGCGGCCCTGGGCGCGCCCGGTGAGGCGCAGGCCGCGCGTCTGGAAGAAGGCGCTCAACTCGCCGACGTCGACATCCTCGTAGTCGGCGTCGAAGTGCGCGACCGCCGGCTGCCCGGGCTTGCCGAGCGGCGACATGTCGTAGCGGAACGCCGTCCGCCCGCCGGAGAAGCTCGACGTGGCGTGCGTCACTTCGAAGCGATCGGGCACCCAGACGAGCGAGCCCGCCAGGTTGGGAAAGCGGTAGTCGTTGACGCCGGCCACGGCGCTGGTGAAATCGCCCTTCAGCTCGCGGCCGCCCTTGAACATGTGGAAGGTGCCGGTGAAGTCGCCGGCGCCCGACAGGGTAAAGGTCTCGTTCCTGAAGAAGATCGGGCGCATCGGCGCAAACTGGATGCGCGATTTCACCTTGTAGGTTTGCTCCGGCCAGTGCGCCAGGTCGACCACGCCGGTGACCGTCGTCACCGCGCCGTCGCTCTTCATGTCGAGGCGATCGACCAACAGGTTCGGGCCCGCGATCTTGAACGACGCCGACACGTCGGCCGTCATTGGCAGGTAGTCGAGGATCCTGACGGTGCCGCCGGTGAAGCGCGCGTAGCCGCGGTACTCACCAAGCTTCGACACGGTGACGTCGAGGTTCGGCGCCACGGTGTTCCAGTTCGATCCGTAGTCGTTGTAAATCAGCTTGCCGCGATAGGCGTGGATGTATTGCAGCGTCGTCACCACCGGCCGCGGCCCGGTGCTCGGCGCGCGGGGCGGGCCGGTGACGCGAGGGAAGGTCTGGCGGCCGTCAGGGAACGATTCAACCGTCATCGTCCAATCGGTCATCTCGACGGTGTCGAAGAGGATTTCGCGAGGGAGAATCGCGCCCCACGTGAGGGAGACCTCGAGGCGCTTGGCGACGAGCCACGGCGGTTCGCCAGGGCGCATGCCCCCAATTTGCAGGTCTTCGACGACGAAGCGGCCGCGCGCGATGTGGACGCCCAGGCGGCCGATCGTCAGCGTGCGCTGGAACCAGTTGCTGCCCGCGCGCTCGGCGCGCGCCTTCAGCGCCGGCCCCAGGTCGATGTTGACCATCGAGACCAGCAGCACCGCCAGGATGATCGCGGCCGCCACCGCCGTTCGCCGCGCGTAGCGGTACATCGCCGCAAGCACCACTCGCGTCAATTTCGCGAGGCGTCCCGCAGCAGATGGGTTCTGCGTCATCGGCGTCATCGGCGGCTTAGGCCACCACCAGCAGCACGGCGCCGGCATCCACCGACTGGCCCTCGGCCACGGCCACCTCGCGCACGCGGCCGTCGCGGGCGGCGCGCAGCTCGTTCTC
>JBDTMB010000109.1:0-13915 GCA_039934485.1 Vicinamibacterales bacterium | reverse complement strand
CTTGACGGCGGTGTAGGCGCTGCCGATGTGATAGCCGGCGCGCTCGAGCGCCGCGAAGGCTTCCCCCACCCATCGACGCTTGGTCGCCCAGGTGGCCACCGTCTCGGTGAAGCGGCCGGTGCGCTTGATCAAGTCGCCGCTGATCGCGGTGTTGAAGGGCAGCTCCATCTGGTAGATGGTGACGCTGTCGGGATCGAGCGCCAGCGTCTTCCCGAGGCAATCGCGCCAGTTCTCGTCGGTCTCGCCGAGCATCCCGGCGATCAGGTCGATGTTGATCTGCGGGAAGCCCAGCTTGCGCGCGCGGTCGTAGGCGACGGTGATTTCCGGCGAGCGATGCGCCCGGCCATTGATCTCAAGCACGTGATCGCTGAAGTTTTCCACGCCGAGGCTGAGGCGGGTCACGCCCAGGTCGCGAATCACCGCGAGCTTGGCGTCGGTCAGCGTCCCTGGTTCGCATTCGAAGGTGATTTCGGCGGGGGCTGAGGCCCCGGCCTTCCAGTCGGACGATCCGGCGGTCAGCCGTTCGACCAGTCCGCTCAACTGGCTGGTGGAGAGAAACGACGGCGTGCCACCGCCGAAGTAGACGAAATCGAGCCGGCGCCCGGCAATCGCCGGCTGGCGGCGGATGAGATCCCATTCGCGCGCCAGCACGTCGAGATACGTGGTGACGTCCTGCGCGTTCTTGTTGGTGTAAACGCGGAAGTAGCAGAAGTGGCAGCGCTTCCGGCAGAA
Organism: Vicinamibacterales bacterium; assembly: GCA_039934485.1. Lineage (GTDB taxonomy): Bacteria > Acidobacteriota > Vicinamibacteria > Vicinamibacterales > UBA2999 > 12-FULL-67-14b. The sequence continues at coordinate 13,183 of JBDTMB010000109.1, read as the reverse complement.
CGGAATGTGCAGGTACAAGCCGAGCGGCACCTGGCTCCCGGGAGACTGCAGCGCGGGGATGGCGTCGGTTTCGACAGCAGCCGGCGACCACACGGAGAACGGCGGGTAGTTCGCGACGAAGTAACTGCCGACCCCGGTTTCCTGCTCCGGTGTCGCTGGTGACTCAGACATCAAGCCTGCTCTATTATGCGGCACCCCTGAAGGGGCGCCCTACATGCGTTTTGAGAATCTCGTGAATCTGGCGGACGCCCTCGGTGAGCGCCGCGGGGCCCGGTTGCAGGATGTAGGTGGACTTCACTTCAAAGATGGCGCCGCCGGCCACCGCGGGAATCCGCTCCCATCCGGGGCGAGCGGCAATCTTTGCGGGACGGACCGGCTTCCCGCACCACGACCCGATGATCACCTCCGGTGCGCGGGCAATGACCTGTTCACTGGAAACGATGCGATCCTTCGCCAGCCCGGCGTGGCGCAGTTCGGGGAAAATCGGGTCGCCACCGGCGATCTCGACCAACTCCTCCGTCCACTGGATGCCGCTGATCAGCGGATCGTCCCACTCCTCAAAGTAGACACGGGGCCGCCGGGGAAGGTCCGCCGCGGCGGCGCGGATCGCCTCGAGTCCTGCCTCGAACGCCCTGGCCAGCGCCGCCGCTTTCTCGGGGACGCCGACGATGCCACCGAGCACGCGGATCATCTGCAGGATCTCGGCGACGCTCCGCTGGTTGAAGGTGAACACCGGGTAGCCGCGCTTGACGAGGTCGTTGGTGATGTCCGCCTGCAGATCGGAAAATGCCAGGATCAGATCTGGTTGCAGCGCCTCGATCTTTTCGTAGCGGGCATGGAGAAACGACGAGATCTTCGGCTTCCGCCGCGCCTCGGGCGGTCGCACGGTGTAGCCGGAGATGCCGACCACGCGATCGCCCTCGCCGAGCAGGTAGAGCGTCTCGGTGGTCTCTTCGGTCAGGCAGACGATGCGCTTGGGGTACATAAATCGGCGAACACGAAGCCGTCCCGATCGACGACCTCGCCCAGGCGAACCGGAATCGGGTGGTTGAACATCGGCCCGGCGCAGGCAAACGAATGGAACTCGCCATTCTCGCCGCACGGGTCCACGCCGGGCGGCAAGTCGGCCAGCAGCGCCGCATCAAACGCGCGGCCGGCGAAGCGGCGATCGAGTTGCTGCGGATTCACGCACGTCAACCGCGCGTGCAGTCCCCCGGCAATCATCTCGCGCGCCAGGTCGGCGGTGGGTTTTGTTTTCCAGATCGGAAAGAGCGGTTCGAGGCCTGAGCCGTTGAGCCGGTCAACGCGGTACTGCCTGACGTCTTCGAGAAAGAGATCGCCAAACGCCGCGTGCGTAAAGCCGTCGGCCACGAGGCGCGCCACGGCGGCGCCCATCCGCTGTTCGTACTCCTCGTTCGAGCAGGGCCACGGCAGCGGCACCACGTGAAGGGGAAGACCTGCGGCCCTGGCCTGCGCCTCGAGCAACTCCCGCCTCACCGCGTGCATGGCGACGCGATCGAAGGCTTCGTTGGTCGTGGTCAGCAGGCCGCCGATTACGCCGGCGTCCTGTTGCTTCAGCACGTGCAACATCCACGCGGAGTCTTTTCCGGACGACCAGCTGACGATGATCTTCATGTGGCACCCCTAAAGGGGTGCCCTACGTGTTCGTTGGTCTTCATGGGTGCAGCGCCTTTGCCATCCGCTCGATCGCCTCCGCCACCCGCGGGCCGGGCACCGTGAGTTCCTTCCCCACCAACACCATCACCCGGTGGTTCTTCACCGCCGGCACCGACGCCAGCGACGACCACGACGCGACCTCTGTTTGCATCGCCGCGTCCGACAGGCGGTCGGCGGAACGCAGCTCGAGGATCACCTCCGGAGCCAGCGTCAGGATGTTCTCGATCGAGGCCTGCGCCGATTCCTTGTCGATCTCATCGAGCACATCCACGCCGCCCGCGACCTCGAGCATGTCGTGCAGGAAGCCACGACCGGCGCTGGCGTAGATGTTTCGCAGGGTCCCGCTGTCGCGTTCGAAGACCAGCAGCGTGCGGGGCCTGGGCTTGCCCTTGACCCGCGCGCGAACCTCGTCGATGCGGGCCTCGAGCGCCCGCGCCGCCTGCTCCGCCTCGGCTGAGTGCCCGGTCCGCTCCCCAAGCCCCCTCATCGTCGCCATGATGTGGGCGAGGTCGCCATGGCGATAGTCGAAGAACGGAATCGACGCGCGCGTCAGCTGCGATTGGAGATCGACCTGGCTGCTGTAGGTGATCACCAGGTCGGGCCGCAGCGTGATGATCCGCTCGGTGTCGGGATCCATCAACGCGCCCACCTTCGGCAACCGGCGCACCGCCGGCGGCTCCTCGTCGTAACTGCTCACCGCCACGACCTGAGATCCGGCGCCGATGGCGTAGAGGATCTCCGTGACGTTGGGCACCAGCGAAACGATACGCTTCGGCTGCTGGGCATCGACGTTAACCACGTAGCCCACGGAGGACACGAAGAAAAACAGGGCCAGGAAGAAAGCCTCCGTGACCTTCGTGTTCTCCGTGGTTACGATTTTTTTACCAGTAGCCATAAGAAAAAGGGTCCACCAATCAACGCGGTGATGATGCCGACGGGAATTTCCAGCGGCGCCATGATCGTGCGCGCCAGCAAGTCACACATCACCAGGAAGGCCGCGCCGAACAGCGTGCCGGCGGGCAGCACGATGCGGTGATCGGATCCCACCAGCAGGCGCACCAGGTGCGGGACGATGATGCCGATGAAGCCGACCGGGCCGCCCAGCGACACCGCGGCGCCGGTGGCGAGCGAGGCGCTCAGGAACGCCCACCGTTGCGCCCGGACCACCTCCACCCCGCGCGCGGCTGCCACGTCGTCTCCCATGCTGAGGAGGTTGAGCGTGCGCGGCAGGATCGCGAACACCGCGAAGGCGGCGATGATGAACGGCGCGGCGCCGACGATCGGCCGGTAGCTGCCGACGTCGAGGTCGCCCATCAGCCAGCGCACCGCGCGCAGCGACTGCGTGAAATCCGCCAGGTACTGCACGAACAGGATCAGCGCCGAGAAGAACGAGTTGAGCGTGACGCCGGCGAGCAGGAGGACGTTGGTCGACAGCCCCCGCTTCTGCGACGAGGCGAGCGCGTAAACGATGCCGATCGCGACGAGCGACCCGGCGAAGCTCATGATCGGCACCGAGGAAATGCCGAGCACGCCCACCTCGAGTTGAAAGATCACCGCCAGCATGGCGCCGAGCGCGGCGCCGGCCGACACGCCGAGCGTGAACGGCGTCGCCAGGGGATTGCGCAGCATCGCCTGCAGCACGACGCCGGCGGCGGCCAGCGTGGCGCCCACCAGGCTCGCCGCCAGCACGCGCGGCAACCGCGCCACGAAGAAGATCTGCGCGTCGACGTTATCGGCCCACGGAATCGAGGTGTCGAAGACGCGCGCGAGCGAAATCGAAGTGCTCCCGACGGTCGGCGCCCACACGATCACCACGGCCGTCACCACCGCGAAGGCCGAGACGACGGTGACGATGCGGCGCCTGATGCTCATCGAGGAACCCGGCGAACCGGCACCACGGTCAGGTGTCCCGTGTCGTGATGTACGTGGACGTCCGCCTCGACGTCGTAGAGCACGCGCACGTGCTCCGGCGTCAGGACGTCGTTGGTGGGGCCGGCGGCGATGACCCGGCCGTCGCGCATCAGGATCAGCTCGCGGCAGATCGATGCCGCGAGGTTCAGGTCATGCGTCGAGATCGCCATCGTCACCGCCTGGTCGCGATTGAGGCGCTGCAGGAGGGTGGAGACTTCGAGTTGATAGCCGAGATCGAGGGAGGCGGTGGGCTCGTCGAGCAGGAGCAACTGGGGCGACTGCGCGAGCGCGCCGGCGATCACCACGCGCTGCTTCTCGCCGCCGCTCAGCGTGTGGAACAGGCGCCCGGCGAGCGGCGCGGTGCCGGTGGCGGAGAGCGCCGCCATCGCGATCTCGATGTCGGCCGGCCCTTCCACGGTGAAGAGGCCCAGGTGGGGATGGCGGCCCATCAGGACGATCTCGAGGGCGCTGTATTCGAAGGCCAGTTCGGTTTCCTGCGGCACCACGGCGATGCGGCGGGCGATGTCGCGGCGCGACAAGTTGGTGAGGTCGTCGGGTCCGAGGAGGACGCGGCCGGACGAGGGCCGGCGCGTGCCGCTCAGCAGGCGCAGCAGCGTGGTCTTGCCGGACCCATTGGGGCCGAGAATGCCGACCAGCGCGCCGTCGCTGATGCGAATCGTGACGCCGTCGACGACCTGGGGGCCGGCTGGGGCGTAGCGGAATGAGACGTTATCGGCCCACAGCAATGTGGGCACCCGGGTGAATCATGGTCGCCTCCAAGCGTCTTACGCGCTTGCATCGGACTTGGCCCGTGGACAGGAAGTATCCTGACTTGCGGAACTTCTCGCTTACAGTGGCGGGACCGTGTGGGCGTTTCACCCATCTTCCCTCCCTGTCCGGGTACTCGTCGGTTGAACCACGGATTGTACCACCGGTTACAATAACGAGATGAGCAAGAGTTCGGTGGTGACCGCGCGCGCGAGGCCCATCCAGAAGACCACCCGGGTGTCCTCCGGCGACCTCGTGATTCACGGCGAGAACTTCGTGGTCGACACCGCCAAGCGGGTGGAGCTGGTGGACCTCACCGATCGGCTGATGGCCTACGTGCGCCAGTTCGCGATCCAGGAGGGGATGATCACGCTGTCGTCGATGCATACGACGTGCGCGCTCTTCATCAACGAATCACAATCGGCGCTCGACACCGACATCATCAAGTTTCTCGAGGAGATGGTGGCGCAGGATCGCTATTACAAGCACAACGATCCGGACCATTCCGATTGCGATCGCCAGAACGCGGACTCGCACCTGCGGGCGATGCTGCTGGGCCACTCGCTCACGCTGCAGGTCAGCGGTGGGGAAATCGTGCTGGGGCAGTGGCAGCGGATCCTGATGGGTGAACTCGACGGCCCCAGGCTGCGGACGATCAGGGTGCAAGTGATGGGGATTGCATAAGAAGGCAAAAGGCAGAAGAGAGAATGCGAGAGCGCCTGACAAGAGCCGGTCTTACCGATATCGCCGACAAGGTCGACGCCCGCGAACGGCTGTCGTTCGACGATGGCGTGCGCCTGTTCGAGACGCCGGACCTGCTGGCGCTTGGCTGGATCGCCAATCGCGAGCGCGAACGGCGGCACGGCGATCGCACCTACTTCAACCACAACCTGCGGCTCGAAGCCACCAACGTGTGCGAGGCGTCGTGCCTGTTCTGTTCGTTTGCGCGGCTGAAGGAAGGCGACCCGGACGCGCACACGATGACGCCGGCGATGGTGTTCGCGAAGTTGCGGCAGCGTGCCGATGAACCCCTCACCGAGGTCCATATCGTCAACGGCCTGCACCCCGGGTTGCCGTTCAGCTACTACCTCGAACTACTAAGCGGGCTGAAGCAGATTCGCCCCGGCATCCACCTGAAATGCTTCACGGCGGTGGAGATTGCGTTCTTCGCCGATCACTATGGCAAGACCGATCGCCAGGTGCTGGTGGAATTGCAGGCGGCCGGCCTCGATTCGCTGCCCGGCGGCGGCGCCGAGATCTTCGCGCCTCGCGTGCGCCAGAAGATCTGCCACGACAAGTGTGACGGCGATCGCTACCTCGCGATTCACCGCACGGCGCACGCGCTCGGCATGCGCACCAACGTGACGATGTTGTACGGGCACATCGAGACCATCGAGGAGCGCGTCGACCACCTGCTGCAGACGCGCGCGTTGCAGGACGCCACCGGCGGGTTGCAGGCGTTCATCCCGCTGGCGTTTCACCCCGACCATAACCAGATGCGCAAGCTCCCGCCGCCGTCGGCGAGCGACACCTTGCGCGTGCATGCGGTGGCGCGCCTCGTGCTCGACAACGTCGATCACATCAAGGCCTACTGGATTTCGTGCGGCGTCGACGTGGCGCAGACGGCGCTGTGGTTTGGCGCCGACGACCTGGACGGGACCGTGCAGGAAGAAACGATTTATCACATGGCCGGCTCATCGACGCCGACGTCACTGTCGACGGGCGAGATCGAGCAACTCATCCGTGACGCCGGGCGCCAGCCGATCGAGCGCGACACCTTGTATAACGTGGTCCGCGTTCCAGTGTTACAGTAGATCCCAGGCCAAGCTCCCGGCGGATGTCCGCCGGCAAAGCTTGGTCTTTTCGCAGCGGTACTTTGGGAAAAGTTTCACAAGCGCACATGACGACGACCTTTCTCCCGGTGCTCAACGACGTCGAGAAGGCTTCCATTGCCGAGCGGCAGCCGCTTCCCGAGGCCTACCTCGGCCTCTCCGACGAGGAAATGGATGTGCGCATCGGCGCGGCCCGCGCCGCGCTCGGCGATCGCCTCGTCATCCTCGGCCATCACTACCAGCGCGACGAGGTCATCAAGTTCGCCGACTACACCGGCGATTCATTCAAGCTCGCGCGCGAGATAGCCCGGCATCCGCGCGCGGACTACATCGTGTTTTGCGGCGTGCACTTCATGGCCGAGAGTGCCGACCTGCTCTCGCTCGGACACCAACAGGTGATCCTGCCGGACCTCGCCGCCGGTTGTTCGATGGCCGACATGGCGGCGCCCGATCAACTCGAGACCTGCTGGGCCGAGCTGCGACAGCTCGGCGTGACCAGCCGGGTCGTTCCGGTGACGTACATCAATTCCGCGGCTTCGATCAAAGCGTTTGTCGGCGAGCACGGCGGCACCGTCTGCACCTCAGCCAACGCCCGCGCCGCCCTCGCGTGGGGATGGCGGCAGCAAGAGAAAGTATTGTTCCTGCCCGACCAGCACCTGGGCCGCAACACGGCCTGGCAGATGGGCGTGCCGCTCGATCAGATGGTGGTGTGGGATCCGTTCGAGCCGTTCGGTGGGCTGACGAAGGACGAGATCCAGCGCGCGAAGCTGATCCTCTGGAAGGGCCACTGCTCGGTGCATGTCCGCTTCACCGCGAAGCAGATCGCGCGCGTGCGCGAGCAGCACCCCGGCATCAAGGTGATCGTCCACCCGGAAGTGCCGTTCGACGTGCTGCAGGCGGCGGATTTGAGCGGCTCGACGGAGTTCATCCTGAAGACGGTGCGCGAGGCGCCGGCCGGCACGTCGTGGGCGGTCGCCACCGAGGTGCACCTGGTCCATCGGCTCGCGGAAGAGGTGGCGCCCGGCAAGGTGGTGGTGTCGCTCGACCAGCACGGCTGCTTGTGCTCCACCATGTTCCGCGTCTCGCCCAACCACTTGCTGTGGGTGCTCGAGGGGCTGCTCGACGGTGAGGTCCACAACCGCATCGTCGTGCCCGAGTCGCAGAAAAAGTGGGCTAAGATCGCTCTCGACCGCATGCTCACGATTGAGTAGGAGACTCTTCAATGGCACATTCACTTCCGGCGCTGCCGTATGACGCAGCCGCCCTCGAACCCCATATCGATACGCAGACGATGCAGATCCATCACGGCAAGCATCATCAGGCGTACGTGACCAACCTCAACGCCGCGCTCGACAAGCACCCGGAGCTGCACAACAAGAGCCTCGACGATCTCGTCAAGGGCATCAACAGCGTGCCCGACGACATCAAGGCGGCCGTGCGCAACAACGGCGGCGGGCACTGGAACCACTCGTTCTTCTGGAAGCTGATGGCGCCGGGCGCCGGTGGCGCGCCCACGGGCGCGGTGGCCGACGCGATCAACGGCGCGTTTGGCGACTTCGAGAAATTCAAGGCCGCGGTGACGACCGCCGGCACCACGCGCTTCGGCAGCGGCTGGGCCTGGGTGATCGACAACGGCGGCAAGCTCGAGGTGATGAGCACGCCGAACCAGGACAACCCGCTGATGGACGGCAAGAAGGCGATCCTCGGGATCGACGTGTGGGAACACGCCTACTACCTGAAATACCAGAACCGCCGCCCCGACTACCTCGGCGCGTGGTGGAACGTCGTCAACTGGACGGAAGTGAATAGACTCCTCAAGGGTTGATTCTCCTCGCGCTCGTCCTGGTGGTGTTTGCGTTCGACGGTGCGGCCTCCGCGCAGTCGAACGCCGACGCCGCAACAGTCACGGCGACGCTCTCCAACGTCACCCGCGTCGAGTCGTGGTCGTATTTCACGCCGCCGCCGCAAGCCGGTTCGGATCCCACCTACACCTTTCCCGCTGATCGCGCTGAGCTTGGGATTCGCGTCGATGGCGCGCGGTTCGACATCGCCGGCGCGTTCAACTACGTGAGAATTGAAAACCTGCCGGCCAACGCGATCGGTCCCGGAGGCCTCGGTGCCGGGGCGTTTTACTTTGCCGCCGCCGGCGTTCCCTACAGTTATCAGCTCTACCTGAGCGAGCTCCTGCTCCGCGCCAAGACCCGCGACGGACGCTTCGCCGTGACCCTCGGCCGCATGCATTTCGCCTCCGGCCTCGAGTCGGCATCCACCTCGCCGGCGATCGAGCGATTGAAGCGCGAACGCCTGGCGTCGCGCCTCGTTGGCGACTTCGAATGGTCGCATTATCAACGCCGCTTCGACGGGCTGCGGCTCGATGTCGATCGACCGTCGTGGCACGCCACCGGCGCGGTCCTGATGCCCACGCAAGGCGGGTTCGAAGAATCCGCCAACCTGACGATGCCGAAGCTCCAGATCGCGAGCGCGGCGGTGACCCGGAAGGCGTCCGCAAGCGCTTCGACGTCGCTCAGGGCGGGTGAGTGGCAAGTGTTTGGACAGGTCTATCGCGATCGACGCGGCTTGATGGCGCGTCCCGACAATTCCGGATCGGACGACGTGCCGGTTGACGTGACAATCGCGGCCTTCGGCGGATCGTTGGCCCGAGTGTCGCCGACGCGGCACGGCGAGGTTGACCTGGTGCTGTGGGGCGCCGGCGAGTTGGGTGATTGGTATGGCCAGTCGCAGCGCGCCGCGAGTGTCGTGGTTGAAGCCGGGCATCGATGGACGAACACGGCGCTTCGCCCCTGGCTCCGCGGCGGCTATGCCTATGCGTCGGGCGATGGCGATCCGCTCGACCACCGCCACGGCACCTTCTTCCAGATGCTGCCCTCATCGAGGAAGTACGCGCTGTCGTCGGCCTACACACAGATGAATCTCAAGGACGCCTTCGTGCAGGCGTGGATCGAGCCGGCGCGGTATTCGGCGCGGGTGGAAGTGCATCGCCTGGATCTCGCCAACGCCGCCGACCTCTGGTATCAAGGCAGCGGCGCCACCGCCGGCAACCCGCCGCGCTTTTTCGGCTTTTCCGGACGGTCCGCGAATGGCGCGACCTCGTTCGGCACGGTCGTCGAAAGCGTCGTCGACGTGCCGATCATGCGCTTCTGGTCGATCAACGGCTACGTCGGGACGATCTGGGGTGGCGAGGTGGTGAAGCGATCCTTCAGCGGCAAGCGCCTCACCACGTGGTTCATCGAGAACGTGATCCGGTTTTAGGATCGTTCAGCGACGGCTAAAGCCGTCGCTCTCCAACCGGTTCATGGAGGGCGAGGGCTTTAGCCCTCGCCGCACAGCTCCATGGAGGGCGAGGGCTTTAGCCCTCGCCGCATAGCCTAACGCGGCTTCAGTTCCAACTTGTGCCCCGCCTTGCCGTCCACGGCGGCGCGGCTGAACACCATCGGAAAGTATTCGTCGTTCGCCCACAGCGGCAGGAGGTTGCCGTAATACGGGCTCTCGGGCTGCGCTGACTGGCCCGGCGTGTTGATGGTGATCGCCGAGTCCCAATTGGCCACGTCGATGATCTCCCGATAGCTGGCGCCGTCGGCGCCCACGGCGCCGTTGCCGCCGCGACGCTCCACCGTCGGCAGGTCGTACTCGGTCAACAGCGGATGCTGAAAGGCCTGCGTGTGCACGCGGCCGTAGCGCCACTGGTTCCAATCGGCCCCCAGGTCCGCGGTGAGCTTGTCCACGCTCTGCTTCAGCGCCGTCTCCACGTCGGCCCTGGGGCGCGCCGCCTCTTTTTCCCTCGTGGGCAAGCCGATGGTGCGCCGCCACGTGATGTAAATGGCCGCCGGCACGCTGTCTTTCGTCAGCATCGCGTCCCAGCCGGCCACCATCGCGCGGGCGCGCTCGACGGCGGCATCCTTCGACGTCCAGCCGCGGAAGGCCGCGAGATCTTCGGCGCCCCTCAAGGAATAGACGTCGCGCTGCAGCTTCTGCGAGTCCTCGATGGAGAATTTCTGCCCGGGCTTGATCACCTGCAGCAGTCGCGTGATGCGGTCGTACGGCACCGTGTTGGTGGTGGTGAACATCACGGGCGGCCAATAGCCCTTCGGGTGGATGTTGTGGTTCGCCGTGGCGATGAACCCGCGCGACGGGTTCAGTTCCTTCGGCAGATCCGCGCGGAACCCATCCCATTCGTATTTGCCGGTGCCCGGCACCGGCAGGCGGCCCAGCCAGCCCTTGCGGATGGGCGTGAGCGCCGACGCCTGGAAGCCGATGTTCCCCTGGACGTCGCCGCAGATCAGGTTCTCCGAGTTGGCTTTCCATGACATCGCCAACTCGATGAACTCCTTGCAGTCCTTCGCCTGGCCGAGCTTCAACGCCGCGAGGTACGACGCCGTGCCCGGCTCGGTGAACGCGCTGCGGAGCACGAACGCCTTGTGGCGCTGCTCATCGACGTAGAACACCGGGCCGTGCCGGCTGAACCTCAATTCGACCTTGCGCGCGGCTGCACCCTTGACCGGGATCTCCTCGGTCACGATCCGCAGGGCCTCGGGCTTGCCGTTGTAGATCGCCTCGTTGAGGTTGGCCGGGTTGAGGTCCTCGATGAAGACGTCCTGGAAATCGGTGCCGGTGATCGTCAGGCCCCACGCGAGCACGTCGTTGTGGCCGATGCTGACGCCGACAAACGGCGGCTGTGCGGCGCCGACCACGTTCCATCCCGGGGCGTTCAGGTGCACGATGTAGCGAAGCGACGGGTTGCCCACCGCGCGATGCGGGTCGTTGGCCACGATCGGCTTGCCGCTCGGCGACATCGCGCCGCCGATCACCCAGTTGTTGCTCCCCAGATCGGTGATCGAGCTCACCGGCAGCGGCAGTGACGCCGTCTTCGGCGCCAGCAGCTTTTCGTATTCAGCGACGATCGCGGGCCGCGGCAGTTGGCCCGTGGTGCGCGTCGCGGCGATCACCTCGTCGGTGATCAGGTTGACATCGAGACCCTCGGGCACCGTCAGGTCGTCCCATGGGTCCGGCGCCGCGCGGCGGTTGGCTTCCTTGACGCCGAGTTTCGCGACGTTCATCGCCAGGCGTAATTCCGAAGCGGCGTCGCCAAACGAAGGTTCGCGGAGCACCACCGTCTCTGCCGTCCAGGGCAACGGCGTGATGCCCGTCAGCTTGAACTCCACCGGCAGGTTGTCGGCGCGCTCCTTGATGAAGGCGTTGATGCCGTTGGCGTAGGCGGTGAGGATGGCCTTGCCATCCTTGTGATACGTCGTCCACTCCGCGTCGTCGTACGGGCCCCGGTATTTGAGCAGGCGCGCGCGTCGATCGCGTTCGAATGCCACCGGCCCCAGCACTTCGGACAGGCGGCCTTCGAGCTCCCGGCGCCACCATTCCATTTCCCAGAGCCGATCCTGGGCCATGACGTAGCCCTGCGCGAAGTAGAGGTCTTCGGTGTTCTGCGCGTAGATGTGCGGCACGCCCCACTGATCGCGGATCACTTCCACCGGCTGCTGCAGGCCGGGGACGACCAGCGCGCCGTCGATGGTGGCGAGCGATTGCCGCGCCAGCGCCTTGAGGTCGGCGGGAGCGGCGGACGCCTTGGTTTCCGGCGACGCGCTGCTGCATGCGGCAGCGAGCATGACGAAGATCAGGGCACAGGCGAACGCGGCGGGAGCGGGACGACGCATGACGGCCTCCTCAGAACAATCGGACTTCGACGACTTCACCTTTTTCAACGATGTCGGTCTGCGCGGGGATCTCGATGTAGCCGTCGGCCTGCGACATCGAGGTGATGTCGCCCGACGCCTTGAAGGCGGGCATCGCCTGGCCGTCGACGATCTTCACCGTGTAGAACTGGTGCCGCCCCGTCGTCGAGACGATGCGTTGTCCGACCGGGAGGGTGATCGTGGCCTGCTGCCGCGGCGACAGCCGCGCGAGGCGGCGCAGTGCGGGGACGAGCAGCATGTAGGCGTTGGACAGGCACGAGGTTGGATAGCCGGGCATCCCGAACACCGGCTTGCCGTTGACGGTGCCGAACACGGTGGGCTTGCCGGGCTTCACGGCGATGCCATGAAAGAGGATCTCGCCCTTGCGGCCGATCACGTCGAGGATCAGGTCTCGTTCGCCCACCGAGCTGCCGCCGGAGAAGACCAGCACATCGCACGAGGCGCAGGCGTCGATTGCGCTTTCGAGCGCCTCGATGGTGTCCTGCGCGGTGGCGAAGGGTTTCGGAATCCCACCGTGCTCGCGGATGATCGTGCTCAACGTGAACTTGTTGATGTCGTAGATCTGCCCGGGCTGCAACTCCTGGCCGGGATCAACGATCTCGTTGCCGGTGGAGAGGATGGCCACGGTCGGCCGCTCGAACACTTCCACGTCGCCCACGCCGAGCGCGGCCAGCGCGCCGATCCGGCTCGGGTTCAACACCTGGCCCGATCGCAACACCATCTGCCCGATGACGATGTCGGCGCCCTGGCGGCCGACATTCTGGCGCGGGTAAACCGGCGTGAGGATGCGGACGGTGTCGCCGTCTTTCTCGGTCTCTTCCACCATCACCACCGCGTCGGCGCCGTCGGGCATCGGCGCGCCGGTGGCGATCTCGGTGGCGGTGCGGGGCTCGACGCGCCTGGCCGGCATCTGCCCGGTGTAAACCTTCTCGATCACGCGCAGGGTCTTCGGTTCGTAGCGGCTGGCACCAAAGGTGTCGTCGGCGATGACCGCGAAGCCGTCCATGCCGGCGCGGGAAAACGGCGGCACGTCGCGCGTGGATTGCACATCCGCGGCGCTGGCGCGGCCGTTGGCGTCCATCAGGTTGACGCGCTCGCGGCGCTCGATGGGCTTCACCGCCTCGTCGATGATGGCGCGCGCTTCCTCAAGAGGAATCGTTTCCTTGATGGGGCGCATTTCGGACTTCACAGGCTACAGACTACAGGCTTCGGGCTTCAGCGGCTACAGGCTTCGGGCTTCAGCGGCTACAGGCTTCGGGGTGCTACTTCTGC
>JBDTMB010000108.1:0-13943 GCA_039934485.1 Vicinamibacterales bacterium | reverse complement strand
GATCGACAACACGATCCGCCTCGCTGATCGAGACCATCGTTCGGATCAGGATGCCGGTGAAGGCGAGCACGATCAGGGACAGGCCAATCTCGGCGACGACCAGCCCGCCGGTCCAGCGCTGAATTCGCCGGCCGCCGGTGCTGCGCTGGCCGCCATCCTTGAGCAGCTCGCCGGCCCTGTTCTTCGAAAGATGGAGTGCGGGCAGCAAGCCGAACAACAGCGGAGCGATCAGGCAAAGGCCGGCCAGAAACGCGAGCACTCGGGCGTCCATCGTGAACCGAATCCAATATGGTTTGCTGACGTTTCGCATCGTGTATTCGACAAACGCGATGCCGGCCATCGATACCAGCCAGCCGACGATGCCGGCCGCGACCGCGAGCACCAGGCTTTCGATCATCAACTGCCGGACGATGCGCGCACGTGTGGCCCCCAGTGCGACGCGAAGCGCGATCTCTCTTGAACGGCCCGCAGCCCTGGCCAGCAATAAGTTCGCGGTGTTCGCGCACGCGATCAGCAGGACGAGCCCGGCCGCGACGATCAGTGCCGGCAGGACCTGCCACCACCCGGCGTTATTGGCAGATGCGAAGGACCTGACGCTGGGCCGGATGCCCTTGTTAGTGTCGGGATACTGGCGCTCCTGGCGCTCGCCAATAGCCGTGAGTTCGACTTGCGCGCCGGCGATCGTCTGCCCCGGACTCAGGCGGCCGTAGACCAGCAGATTCCGTGTGCTCCGCGGCTGCGTGGGCACGTCGGGGTGTTGAGCCATCGACTGCCAGGCGTCGGATGAGGAGGGGAAGGCCTCCCCGGCCGGCATGATGCCGATGACCGTGGTGGGAATCTCCGCGATCTTCACGGTGCGCCCGATGATGGCCGGGTCTCCGGCATACCGGCGCTGCCAGAGCGCATGGGAGAGAATCACCACCGGTGGCCCACCGGCGACGTCTTCTTCGGATCGAAAGTCGCGACCAAGTTGCGGTGAAATTCCCAACATCTGGAAACGACCGTCGGAAAGATGTCCGACCGTGATCTGATCAGGGGCGATGCCCTCATCGCCGATCGTGACCGATCGGCTTCGGTAGGCCACCAGGGCCGCGATCGATCGGACCTCGGCCTTCCAGTCCTGGAACTCCGGATACGACACGCCCAGGTTCCTGGCGCGTTCAAGGTCGCGTGTGCCCAGGGTGACGATCTCGTGGCCATTTGGCACGGCGACAGTGCGGAAAAAGAGCCCGTTCACCATCGTGAACGTGACATTGTTGGCACCAAGACCGATGCCGAGCGCGAGGACCGCCGTGATGGTGAGCGCGCGCTCCTTGCCGAGCATCCGGATGCTGTAGCGCACGTCCTGTCCGAGCATGTCGACGAGCGGCAGGCCGCGCTGATCGCGGTAGACCTCCTTCACCTGATCGACGCCGCCAAAACTCTTGCGCGCCGCGAGCCTGGCGTTCTCCGGCGACATGCCGCGCGCGAGGTGTTCATCGGTGAGGAGATCGAGGTGTGCCTGGATCTCGGCCGACAGACGCGCCTCTCGCTGGCGCCGAAAGACGAAATCGAACATGCGTGACAGGAAAGCGCGCATGGGCGTCAATCCTCGCGGAGTGCGGTCAGCGGGCTCATCCGAACCGCGCGGTGGAATGGGACGAGGCAGGCCAGCACGACCACCGGGACGATCAAGGCCGTGATGATCAGCAGTGTCCTCGGCGCGCTGGCATAGAGGTCGGCCGATCCGGACGAGAAGGCGCGATCCCAGGCGACGGCGCCGGCCGTCCCCAGCAGCAAGCCGAGGGCCAACGGCACTCTCACACCGCCGAGAATGAGCTGGAGCACTTGTCGCGATTGCGCGCCGAGCGCCATGCGCAGGCCGATCTCGCGCGTCTTGAGCGCCACGCGCTGCGCGGTGACGGCATACAGGCCCACCACCGCCAGCAGGACGCTCAGCAGGCAGATGGTCGTGGCGAGATAACTCGAGACCCGCGAGTTCCATCGCGCATCGCGGATCGCGCCGGCCAGGGTCCGCATGCGATCGAGCGGGACAGTAGGATCGATCGCCTGCACTTCCGTTCGCAGCAGACCGGCGATCGCGACCGGATCCGTCCGGTGCCGGACCATCACGATCGACGTAACAGGCGAAGACGCAGCGACCGGCAGGTAGACCACAGGCGCGCCTTGGCCCTGGTCGCCGCCGCCCTGCTGACCGATGGCCGGCGCCACGCCGACGATCGTCAACCACTGCAGCGGTGCTCCATCGGGCGCGTTCGGCGCGGTGACCGCGATGCGCGCGCCCAGCGGCTCGTGGCCGTCCAGGAAGACCTGCGCGAAGCGGTCGTTGACGATTGCGGTTGGCGAGGCGCCGGTGCCATCACTGGCGGTGAAGTCGCGGCCCTCGAGCAGCGTCAGGCCGAGCGTGGCGAAGTACGACGGCGCGATGTCGATCACGAGCACGCTCGGCGCCGCCACCTGGTCTGCGACGGCATGGCCATCGATGTCGAGGCGGCGTGTGGCTGAACTGCCGCCGTCCCAAGGCAGGAGCGACGTGCGCGACACCGCGGTCACATCGGCGCGCCCCGCCAGCCGATCGCCCAACCGGCGGAAGAACTCGAGGCGATGGCTGGCCGTCGGATACCCAGTCGCTGGCAGCGTCACCGACATCGTCATCACCGCAGTGGTGTCGACGGCCGCGTCGGTCGAAAGCGACGTGCGCGAAGTCAGCATCGGGAGAGCGACCTGCGTCAACATCACCATCGCGAGGGCGAGTTCCGCGGTGAGGAATGCCGCCGTCCAGAGGCGCATTCCGCCATGGCCGCCGCTGCTGCGGCCGCCGTCCTTGAGGATCCGGGTGACGTCAGTGCGGGAGGCGTGGAGCGCCGGGATCAGTCCAAACACCACGGCCGTGGAGAATGCGATCGCGACCAGGGCTCCGAACACCCTACGGTCCATCGAATAGTCAAACCAATAGGGCAACACGCCGGCGGGAATGGCTGATTGAAACAGCCGCACGAGGGCGAGCGACAGTCCGCCGCCCATCAGGCCGCCAATGGCGGCAAGCACCGAGGCCTCGACCAGCAACTGCCGCACGATCCGGCTCCGGCTGGCGCCGAGCGACGCCCTGATCGCAATCTCGGGTGAGCGATGCAGCGCGCGGGCGATCACCAGGTTGGCCACGTTGGCGCAAGCCACGAGAATGACGACGATGCCGGCCATGATGAAGGGCTCCCAGCCGGCGAGGTCACCGAGGATTCGCTCGTTGATCGGCACAACTCTGGCGCGCAGCTTGCGATTGGTGTCTGGGTACGCGATCTCAAATCGACCAAACGCCGCCTCAATTTCCGCGCGGGCATCGGCGACGGCTGCGGCCTGATGCAGGCGGCCGAACACGCGCAAGGTTCGCGCGTCGCGCTTCTGCGACCAGCCTGGCAGTTGGCCGAGGGGCAGCCACACGCCGGCCACGCTGGGAAAACCGGATTTTTCCGGCATGATGCCGACGACGGTGGCGGGCGAGCCGTTGATCAGGATCGAGCGGCCGACGATTCCCGGGTCGCCGGCATACCGTGACTGCCACGCGTTCGCGCCAAGCAACACCACCGGCGCGGCGCCCGGGCGATCTTCGGCGAGCGACGGTCCGCGGCCGATGATCGGCGACACGCCAATCTGCGGAAACGCATTCGACGACACGAACGCCGCGTCGAATCGCTCGGGCGCCCGGCCCTCATCGCCCACCGTGACAACGCCGGTGGCGTAGGCGGCGAGGCCGGTGAATTGCGTTTGCGCCTGGCTGAGATCGGCGAATTCGGCCGGCGAGAGCGCGCGGTCCGGCACGCGATCGTCGAAGGTCGACAGGTACAGCACGCGCTCCGGCTGTTCGATCGGCAGGCCGCGAAACTTATGAGCGTAGACCAGGGTGAAGAACATGTTGTTCACGCCGATGCCGACGGCGAGCACGACGAGCGCCGTGACGGTGAACCCCCGATCCCGGACGAGCACCCTGATCGCGAAGCGAACATCCTGGACCAGGGTCTCCAGCCCCGGCAGGCCGCGCTGATCGCGATACGCCTCTTTGATCTGATCGACGCCGCCAAAACTCTTGCGCGCGGCAAGGCGTGCGTCCGCGGGTGCCATGCCTTTGGCAATGTAGTCGTCCGCCAGCAGCTCGAGGTGGGCCTGGATCTCGTCCGTGAGGCGTTCTTCGCGCTGGCGCCGCAACAGGAGATCGAGCCATCGCGATAAAAGTGTTCGCACGCGTTCAGTCCCTTCTGATCTGCGGCATCTGCGGCCCTGGCTTTGTGGCGCGTGTTGACCTGGTCTATCTGTGTTTATCTGTGGCCGTTTTGTGTTCCGGATCTACCTGTCTGTGGCCGTTTTGTGTTCACCTGTGCCTAATCGGCGGCGAGCATCCGATTGACCATGGCCACGGTCCTGGCCCAGCTGTCTTCCTCATCTGCGAGATGGCGCTTGCCGGCGGCCGTGATGTTGTAGAAGCGGGCGCGGCGATTGTTCTCGCTGGTGCCCCACTCGCTCCTGACCCAGCCCTTCTGCTCGAGCCGGAGCAGCGCCGGGTAGATCGTCCCCTGGTTGAGATTGAGCGACCCTTGCGCCAGCTGCTCGATCCGCCGCGCAATGCCGTAGCCGTGCAGCGGACTCATCGCCGCCAGCGTCTTGAGGACCATCAGGTCGAGGGTGCCGTACGGAACTTCGTGATTGGCCGGTGACATGTTGATTAGGCAACAGGAAGATGCCATAACTTCTGTTGAAAGGCAACAGGAGACCGGCATCTCTTGAACTGGCGATCGATTGAGCGCGTGATCGATCGATGGAGCGGCTTGAACTCGTGTTCGTTCGATCAGACCACGCCCAGGATCATCCGATCACCAAATCGGCAGATCACCAGATCGAACACACCCTCGCCCGAACAGCGGTCCTCCCGCCACTAGAACGTGAACCCCACGCTCACGCCGGCGGTGCGCGGACGGCCCATCTCGCCGATGAAGCCCGAGGGCGCGAAGCCGGGATAGGGAATCGCAATCGGCACGTAGCGCGTGTCGCCGGCGTTCTTGACCCACCCTTCGACGAACATCCGCCTCGCCCGGGCGCCGACGCGCAGGTTGGCGATCGAATACGCATCCTGGGTGCCGGTGTTGAGGTCGTCGTAATGGAAGGCGCCGTAGAACGCGGCTTCGGCCCGGCCGTAGATCGTGATCGAGGAATTGATCGCGCGCGAGATCTGCGCGCCGACCAGCGCCGAGTAATCCGGCGTGAAGGGCACCTTGTTGCCGGCCACGTTGACGCCGCTCGACAGGCTGCCGTCGCCGAACGTGGCGTTGGTGTAGCCGAACGACGCGAAGATGTCGATCGACGGATGTGGACGGCCCGTGACGTCGAACTCGACGCCGGCGCTGTGCGCGGCGCCGACGTTCGAGATGTAGAACTGCCCGGGCACGAATGGATTGGGCACGTTCAGCTGCAGGTCGTCCCAGTTGATATAGAACACCGCGGCGTTGGCCGAGAGCCTGCCGCCGGCACCGGTGGTCTTGACGCCGGCCTCGGTATGCCACGCGTGTTCCGAGCCATAGGCTTCGCTGCCCGGGATCGCCGCCGGGTTGAAGCCGCCGGCCTTGAAGCCCCGCGCCATCGAGGCGTAGGCCATGGTCTCCGGTTGCACGTGGTAAGCGAACGCCACTTGCGGTGAGACGTCCGAGAAACCGGCGTCGGCGTCCACGGTGTTGGCCGGCGCAATCGGCGGCTCGAACGCGGTCACCAGGTTGGCCTGGCTCGATTCGTGGTCGAAGCGAAGGCCCACGGTGAGGTCGGCCCGGTCGTTGAAGCTCAGCGTGCCCTGCCCGAACAGGCCGATGCCGAGGCCGTCGATGGCGGCGATCGGCGAGCGCTGGATCACCGAGAAGTTGATCTGCGGCGACAGCACGAAGGGCGCCAGCACGTTGCGCGCGTCCTGATCGTAGTGTTGGGTGAAGAGCGCCAGGCCGCCTTGCCACTTCAGCAGCATCGTGTCGCCGACCCTCATCGGCGCGTTGGTGGGCGAGGCGAGGCGCACTTCCTGCGTGAACTGGAAGTCTTCCTCGGCATTGCTGCGGGTCGCGAGCGGCAGCGGCGTGTAATCCAGGTCGGTCTCGTCAAAGGTCTTCCACTTGAGGAAGCCCGTGCTGCTATGGATCGAAAACCGCTCGCCCTCGCCGTGCAGCGTCGTCGTCAGCGCGTTGATGTCGCGGTCGGTGTGCCCCTCGAAATCCCGCGCCACGTGAAACGGATTCAGGCGAATCGCGCCGAGGTCGCCGAGCGCGTAGTCGCCGTCGCGATTCTTCTCGTAGGTGTAGATGGTCCGCGATTCCCAGTTCTTGTTGATCGTCCAGCGCGCCTGCGCCTTGGCGAACGTCCCCGAACGGTAGTCGAGGTCGTTGCCGGTGACGTCGTTGGTCGTGTAACCCTCGCGCACCTGGTGCCCGAGCGCCAGCCCGATCGCCAGCTTGTCGCCGACCGGCCCGGACGCGCTGCCCCGCCCCTCCTTCGCGCCGAAGTTGCCAAACGGCGCCACCACCGAGCCGGTCCATTTCGCGGTGGCCGGCTTCGCGCTGGTGATGTTGATCAGGCCGCCCAGCGTATTGCGTCCATACAGCGCACTCTGCGGGCCGCGGACAAACTCGATCTGATCGACGTCGAGCAGATCGACGCTCGAGGAGTTGGCGTTCAGCTGCGGCACGCCGTCGATATAGGTGGTGATGGCGGGATTCGACGGGCTCGATCCGATCCCGCGAAACCGCGCGTTGCTGACCTTTCGCGCGGTGAATTCCTGGAAGGTGGTGTTGGGGGCGTAGAGTGCCACGTCGCCGACGCTGGTCACGCCCGCGTCGCGCATCTCATCACGGGTCGCCGCGGTGACGCTGGCGGGGACGGTCTTGACGTCTTCCGGGGCCTTGGTCGCGGTGACGATCACCGTCGGCACGGTGACCGACGGCGGCGTCGCTTGGGCGAATGAAATCGTGGGAACGAGCAGCGAACACAACACGGCGACGCGGGTCACAAGCATGCCGGCAATTATCGCAAAGGTTGGCCCCTATCGCACGCCTACTGGCGCGAACGGGGTGGTGATACCCTTTCGGACCATCGATGCCTCTTTACACGGTGCGCGCGGCGGCGGAGCGTCTCGGGGTGGCGTATTCGACGCTCAAGCGTTGGGTGCGCGACGGCCGGGTGCGCACGACCAAGACCGAGGGCGGCCATCACCGCATCTCGGACCTCGAGATCGATCGGCTGACGGCGCGGCAGAACCCCGACGGCCGGACGCCGGCGGCCACGGTGGAAGACGACGATGCGATCGTGGGACTCAGCGCACGAAACCGCCTGGCCGGGTTCGTGGAAGAAGTCCGCATTGATGGATTGCTCGCGCAGGTACGCTTGCGGGTGGGCGATCAGATCCTCACCGCCGTGGTCACCGCCGACGCGGTTCAGGCGCTGAAGCTGCGCCGCGGCGATGACGCGCTGGCGATCATCAAATCCACCGAAGTAATGATCGCGCGCACGACGCGGCGCCCGCGCGGCACCTTACGCTGATGCGAGTGCTGGTTGATTGTCGGAGACCTGCAATCGCGGCAGCTCCACCGTGAAGGTGCAACCATGGCCCGGCCGGTCGCGCACCAGGATGCGGCCATGATTGGCCTCGGCGCCCCACCGGCAGAACGCCAGCCCCAGGCCGAGGCCGGTCCGGTTGGTGTCGCGCTGCGAGAACGGCAGGAACAGTTCATCGGCGCTACCCACCGCAAGCCCGCCGCACTCGTCGTCGACGTCGATCGAGACCAGCGCGTCGGTGGCGCGGACGCGAAGGGACACGGCGGTGTGAGGCTTGGTGAACTTGAACGCGTTTTGCAGGATGTTCCCGACCACGGCGGTGAGCACTTGCTTGTCGGCTTCGATCGCGACCCCGCCTTCGATCGGCAGGACGTTCAGCGTGATGTGACGGGCGTTGGCGTCGAGCCTCGCGGAGGCGCTGATCTCCTCGAGGAAGCCGGCCACCAGGAATTGCTCGAAGTTCTGCACGCCCCGCGTCAGCCGGACTTCGGCCAGCGAACGGCTGATGAGCGAGCGCAGCCCGGTCAGGCTGCGATGGAGCAGGTCGCCCGTGCTGCCGCCGACGCCGACATTGCCGGTCTTGAGCACCTCGAACGCCAGCACCGCCGTGTTCAGCAGGTTGCGCAGTTCATGGGCGAGGAAGCCGAGCCGCTGGTTGCCGCTGGCGATTTCGCCGTCCAGCGTCGTCTGATTCTGTGCCCGGCCAAACTGCGTGACGGCGGCGGCGATGGCGTCGTCCAGGCAGCGATTGAGCGTGCGAAAGTCGTCGGCGGTGATTGGCGCGGCTTTTTCCACCGCGAGGTCGGTGACGGCCTGGCAGACATCCCCATAGTTGTGCACGACCTGGGAGATGGTGAAGCCCTGGGTGAGCAGGGCATGCCCATGCTGGGCCGCACTGTTGCCGATCTCGAAGCTCGAGACCCGGCCGGAGCGAAGCGCCGTGACGAGTTGCTCCAGGAACAGCGGCCGGCCGTCGATCGCGCCATCGGTCGGCGGCGGCACCGGCCTCGCGGCCACCTTGGTGCGGCAGCGGGTGATGATCTCGTCCCGGTTGGACGTGATGAATTCGTGGAGGGAGGCCGGTCTCATTGGAGGTTTCAATAGTGGCGCCTTGGCCCGCCGCCGTATGTTCAAAAGCGGACAGGCCCCTGGCCGAGATTCCAGCCAGGGGGACACCTCGTAATACAATTCAGGTTGATGACCCTCAACCGGATTGCCCTTCTTGCCGCCTCGCTGGTCCTTGCCACTACGGTCGGGAATGCGATGCAGGCCACCACCACCCGCTCGGTCAACACCGGCGTCTACACCGAGGACCAGGGCGCGCGCGGCGAACAGGTGTACAAGAACAACTGCTCGAGCTGCCACTACCAGACCGAATTCACCGGCGACGATTTCGTGGGCCGGTGGGCCGACAAGCCGCTGTTCGAGCTGTTCAGCATGATTTCCGACTCGATGCCCGAAGATCGGCCGGGCACGCTACCGCCGCAACAGTACGGCGATGTGGTCGCCTACTTCCTGAAGCTGAACAAGTTTCCGGTCGGCGCCACCGAACTTGAAGGATCGGCGGATGCGATGAGAGATATTCTCATGGAGAAAATCAAGTAGCCGGACACGATCACTAGATCACCAGATCGATCAAGAGATCACCACATCACGAGATCAAAAGATGCGGGCTACACTTTCCCTCTTTTGAGCAGCGCAACAACCTGTCCGTGAGCCAGCACCGCCTCCGGTAATTCCTGGAGCGCCGCGTGATACCGGGCGCCTGGCGCGTTCCCAGCCGTCGGCGACGTGAGGTCCTGCGCGGCGCCCATCAACGCCGCGACATCGACGACGTCGTCGGCGTCGAGCCCTTCATCGATCCTGACGATCAGTCCAGACATCGGCCGCAGCCACGCGAACTGTTCGTGGTTGTAGATCAACTGCAGCGCCTGCATCGGCTCCATGCGGCCGTGCGTCATTTCGTAGTCGGCGCGTTCCCAGTCGAGCAGCGTCTTGTGCAGGTGTAGCAACGCCCGCCGCAGATCGGTGAGCAACTGGCGTTCGGCAGCCGTCATGGTCAACTGCGCACCGTCCTGATCGCAAACACCGGCGCGATCTCATTGCCGTGGGTCGCCTGGAAGCGAACCGTGATCGATTGCCTGGCCGCGGCGATGCCCGGTGGTACCGGGTAGCGCACGT
Source organism: Vicinamibacterales bacterium (assembly GCA_039934485.1). Lineage (GTDB taxonomy): Bacteria > Acidobacteriota > Vicinamibacteria > Vicinamibacterales > UBA2999 > 12-FULL-67-14b. Next base: position 4,187 of record JBDTMB010000108.1, on the reverse strand, counting down.
CGAAAAACTTCGCGACGCTGCTTTGCGGCAGCGTCTCCTCGCCGAGGCGCTGTCCGTCGGCAAGGATTTCGAAACTCCGCGCGCGGCGGTTGTCGCTGTTGTAGGTGACGACGACGGCGACGGGCATGGCGCCGTCGACCGGCAAGTCGTACGAGAACCACCTGGCGCTGCGGCGGCCTGGCCGCCCGTCGTTGCGCACAATCGTGGACTCTTCGCCCTGCTGATTGAAGGGCTTCTCGGCGGCGGGCTCGATCGTGACGAGCGAGGCGATCGCCGCGGCGTCGAGGGCGGCCTGCCGTGTCGTTTCCGCTTCTATCGCCGCGACCTTGACCGCGTACTCGGCTGGCGTGAGGACGTCGAAATACGCGCCGTAGGTGCGGCGGTGAACCTGGAAGAAGGGCGTGAACTCGATCGCGGCGGCGGCCGGCACACCCGGCGTTTGCGCGACCCGGGCGCTGCGGAAGGTCGCGGGTTGCCCCCCCACCGGGGTGAGCCATTCACCAACCGGGCTCTCCGTGACGATCGATGGCGGCACCAGTGCAGCCGCGCGCACGCCATCGCCGTCGCCGTCGTCGCGACTGCGCGGCGCGGGACCCAGATCGCCGGCCAGCACGATCGGTCCCCAGAGCACTGCCGCCTTCTGCGGGTTGTCGGGCAGGCGGCTCAGCCGCAGCCTCTTCGGCAGCGTCAGCGACACGGTGTCGCCGCTCACCCAAGTCCGCGTCACCTCGGCATACGAGCCGGGGGCTGCCGGCGTGTTGACGATCTTTCCGTTGATTTTCACGCCGAAGCCATCCGTGGCCCAGCGCGGCCGGCGCAGCGCGAGGGTGAAGGCTTTCGGCGCCAGCAACTCCATCCGCAGCGCCGCCTCGTCGCCTTGCGGGAACGAGGTCTGCATCTCGAACTTCATGCCGGCGGAGTCCCACCGCGCGGTGGAGGGCGCGTAGAGATTGACCCACAGCGTGTTGCCCGCTTCGTAATAGAGACCGAGGCCATGCAGCGCGTGACTCTCCTGGCCGGTGCCGACGCAGCACGTGAAGCTGCGGTTCATGTCGGCGTATTCGCGACGCACGCTCGAACCGACCGGGACCATGTAGCAGGTCGCGCCATCCTCGGGATCCATCGACCCAAGAATGTGATTGAAGAGCGCCTGCTCGTGAAATTCGGCGTACTTGATGTCGGGTTGCGCGGCAAACAGCATCCGCGTGAGCTTGAGCATGTTGTAGACGTTGCAGGTTTCCGCGGTGCGGCCGTCGGTGATGTTGGCCAGGTGGTCGGGGTCGCGGAAGTACTCGTCCTTGCCGTGGCCGCCGGTGGCGAAGGTGTGATGGTTGACGACACGGTCCCAGAAGAACGCCGCGGCGTCCCGATCGGCGGTGTTGCCGGCACAGGCATACCGCGCGGCGAGCCCGATCGCCTTCGGCACCTGGGTGTTGCCATGCAGGCCGTTCAGCGGATCTTCATGGCGACGGAGCGGCTCGAAGACCGCCTCGTGCTCGAACTTGTACGACAGATCGAGCCAGCGCCGGTCACCGGTGTCGGCGTAGAGGTCGGCCATCACCTCGTTCATGCCGCCGAACTCGGTGGCGAGCATGCGCTGAATCAGCGTGTCGTCCATCGGCTCGAGGAACGCCGCGGCCCACCGGGCGAACTTCACTTCGACGTCGAGCGCCGCCTGGTTGCCGGTGTGGCGGTAGGCGTCGCGCAAGCCGGCAAACGTCTTGTGCAGCGTGTACCACGGCGACCACAGGCCGTTGAGATCGAAGTTGGCCGATCGGATGTTGCCTTTCGATACCTCGCTGAAACACTCGCGCACGCCCTCCAGCGCGCCGGCAAAGCCGTCCCCGTTCTTGTCCTGCACCACCTTCAATTCCGAGACCAGGTAGTCGGCGCGTTGCTTGAAGCGGGCGTCGCCGGTGGCCGCCCACATCAGGCTGACGGCCGAGAGGTGATGGCCGGCGATGTGGCCGGTGAGCTGGCGTCCGTCGGCGTCCCAGCCGGTGAGGCCCGCCGCCCTGGGCTCGAGGCCCGCCCGCCGGCGATAGAAGGCCAGCATGCGATCGGGGTCGAGCGAGAGCAGGTACGCCGCGTCGAGATCCTGCGCGTGCTTGAGCGGACCACCGGTGAGCCGGACCGCGGTGAGCGGCAACGCGCGCGCCGCGTTGGGCGCGGCGAACGTGATGCGCTGTGCGAATGCCGACGACACCAGCCACGCCGATCCGCCGGCGACGAGCTGGAAGAACTGGTGTCGCGAGATCTTCACGGCGGGATCTTACACCCGTCTGCGATAGCATCTCATCCGATGGAAGTGCACCTCATCGACGGCACCTACGAACTGTTCCGGCATTTCTTCGCCGTGCCCTCGGCGAAAGACGCGAATGGGCGGGAGGTGGGCGCGGTCAAGGGCGTGCTGTCGTCGATCCGCGGCATGATCAACGGCGGTGCCACCCACATCGGCATCGCCACCGATCAGGTGATCGAATCGTTTCGCAATCAACTGTGGCCCGGCTACAAGACCGGCGAAGGCATCGATCCGGAACTATGGGCGCAGTTCCCGCTGCTCGAGGAAGTGATGGCCGCCTACGGCGTGGTGGTCTGGCCGATGGTGGAGTACGAGGCCGATGATGCGCTGGCGTCGGCGGCGGCCAAGGCGGCGCTCGATCCGCGCGTGTCCCGGGTCATCATCTGCACGCCCGACAAGGATCTGTCGCAGTGCGTCCGCGGCACGCGCGTCGTGCAGCTCGATCGCCTGCGGCGCACGATCCGCGATGAAGCCGGGGTCGTCGCCAAGTTCGGCGTGCCGCCGGAATCCATTCCCGATTACCTGGCGTTGGTCGGCGATTCCGCCGATGGCTTTCCCGGCCTGACCGGCTGGGGCGCCAAGTCGGCCGCGACCGTGCTGGCCAAGTTCAAGCATCTCGAGGCGATTCCCGAACACTGGCAGATGTGGGGCCTGGACGTGACCCGGGCGGCCGCGCTGTCGCGCACGCTCGCCGCCGACCGCGACAAGGCGTTTCTTTTTCGGGACCTGGCGACGCTCCGGCTGGACGTGCCCGTCTTTGCGTCGGTGGACGACCTGGAGTGGACGGCGCCGGCGCCCGCGTTTGACGCCATCCGCAAACGCCTAACCGACGCCCGCGAGGCCTGAAGCCCCGCGGCCGGTCGCCCCATTAGCCTGCAGCCCGAACCCGCAACCCGCAGCCCCCGCAGCCTGCAGCCCGAAGCCTGCAGCCTATTTCTGCCCGTAGGTCGGCTTCGGCCCGTGCTTCCGCGCGTATCTCTTGTCGACGAGGAAGCCGTCGGGGCGCAGGGCATCCGGCGCGATCAAACGACTGCGGAATTCCAGCCGGGCGATGAACTCGAGCGCGGTGGCATTGTCGATCGCGGCCGCGATATCGGCGCCCCACGCAAACGGCACGTGACTCGACACCAGCACCGCCGGCACTTGTTCGGGCACGATGCCGGCCTTACGGAAGGTCTCGACAATCAGCAGGCCGATGTTCCGGTCGTAGTCCTGATCGACTTCGGCCTGCGTCATCGGCCGCGTCACCGGAATGTCGCCGTGGAAATGGTCCGCGTGGGTGGTGCCCATGCAGCGCAGGCCGAGGCGCGACTGCGCGAACAAGACCGCGAATTCAGAATGGGCATGCACGATGGCGCCGCACGTGAAGGCGCGATAGAGCTCGAGATGCGCCGGCGCCGACAACGACGGCTTGAGGCTGCCCTGGACCACTTCGCCGGTATCAATCGACAACACGACCATGTGATCGGGGGTGAGCGAGGCGTAGGCCACGCCACTTGGCTTGATCGCAAAGACGCCGGCCCCGCGGTCCACCGCCGAGAGATTGCCGAAGGTGCCGAATACCAGGCCGTTCGCCGCAATTTCCCGGTTGGCGCGACAGACCGAATCGCGGAGCTGCGTGAAGCCTGGCATGGCGCTGCTCATTGTAAGGCTGAAAGCCCTTTGGGTGGTCATTCAACCAGGGCCGCAGATGACGCAGATCCCACTGTCCTTCAACCAGGGCCGCAGATGAACGCAGATTCCACTGGTCATTCAACCAGGGCCGCAGATGACGCAGATCCCACTGGTCATTCAACCAAGGGCCGCAGATGACGCAGATCCCACTGGTCATTCAACCAGGGCCGCAGATGAACGCAGATTCCACTGGTCATTCAACCAGGGCCGC
>JBDTMB010000107.1:0-14072 GCA_039934485.1 Vicinamibacterales bacterium | reverse complement strand
GGAGGTTCACTTCGTTCATGTAGCGCTCGGCGATCTCACCGGCGTCGCCATGCGCGCGCACGGCCCCCTCTTCCATCCACAGGATTTGGCTGCACAGCCGGCGCACGTTCCACATGTCGTGCGAGATGAAGAGCACGGTCTTGCCTTCGGCGATCAGCCCGCGCAACGCCTCGAGCGCGCGGCGGCGGAACGCCGCGTCGCCGACCGACAGCACTTCGTCCACCAGCACGATGTCGGGACGGCTGTAGATGGCGACGGCAAAACCCAGGCGCGCGTAGAGCCCGGACGAATACCGCTTCATCGGCGTATCAATCAGCCGCTCGACGTCGGCGAAATGGACCATCTCGTCGAAGCGACGATCGATCTCGGAGCGCGTCAACCCGAAGAGGCCGGCGCCGAGGTAGACGTTTTCGCGGCCGGTCAATTCCGGATGGAAACCGGCGCCCAGTTCGATCAGCGACACCACGTGTCCAGCCACCCGCACCTTGCCGGTGGTGGGCCAGGTGACGCGCGAGATGAGCTTAAGCAGCGTGGTCTTGCCGGCGCCGTTCCTGCCGATGATGCCGAGCCCGGCGCCCTCGGGCACTTCGAACGACACGTCGTTCAGTGCGTGAATCGTCGAGCTGATCCTGCCGCGCGTCGCACTGTGGACGTCGTCCGACTTGCCACGCCAGCCGTCCACGGTGGAAGCGACCAGGTCGACAACGGTGCGCGAGCGCCCGGTGCGATACCGCTTGGTGGCGTGTTCGAGTTGAATGGCGATCGGCACTAGGAGCGTGTCTGCGTAATCTGCGTTATCTGCGGCCTAAATCACGTCAGCGAAATACTTGTCGGTCTTCTTGAACAACACCAGCGCTCCCGCGAAGATCACGACGATGAGCGCGGCGGAGATGCCGACCACCGGCCACTCCGGCTCGCGGCCGAATATCAGCACCGCCCGCAACCCTTCGACGACGCCGGTCAGCGGATTGAGCAGGAAGAACGCGCGGTAGCGGCCACTGACCGCGGACAGCGGATAGGCAACCGGTGTCAGGTAGAGCCACAGCTGCAGGCTGATCTGCACCACCGGCGTGACGTCACGGTAGAACACGTTGAGCGCCGAGGTGGCCAGCGTCACACCAAGCGTGAACAGGATGAGCAGCACCACGAACAGCGGCACCAGGGCCGTCCACGGCGAGGCGCCCACCCGGTAGTAAATGAGGAACAGGATGAAGAGCCCCGACGCCGCCGCCAGGTCAACCAGCCGGGATCCCACTTGCGCGAGCGGCACGATCTCACGAGGGAAATAAGTCTTGGTCACGATGTTGCGATAGGTCACCAGGCTCGCCGTGCCCGAGACGACGGAATTCGAAAAGAAAAACCACGGCACCAGCGCAGCAAACGCAAACAGCGGATAAGGCGCGCCATCGGAGGGCATCTGGCCCAGCCTGGCGAACACCAGCGTGAACACCGCCATCATCGCCAGCGGCTGCGCGATCGCCCAGGCGGCGCCGAACAGCGACTGGCTGTAGCGCCCCTTCACTTCCCGCCGCGTCAGGTTCATGAACAGCTCGAAGTACGCGGAGAGCGACATGCGCTCGGGACGGTCGCTGAGGACTCTGGCCATTAATCGAGCACGAACTCGTGACGCCACGATTCGTCTTCCGCGCGCCTGGGCTGATCGGCTTTTTCCAGCAGGAAGTTCTCGAGCACGAGGAGATCCATCTCGGTGCGCATGAAGCAGCGATAGGCGTCCTCGGGCGTGCACACGATCGGCTCGCCGCGCACGTTGAACGAGGTGTTGATGATGACCGGGCAACCGGTCTGGCGATGAAACGCCTCGATGATGTCGTAGTAGAGCGCGTTGGTGTCGCGGCGCACGGTCTGCACGCGCGCCGAGTAGTCCACGTGCGTGATCGCCGGCACCGTGGAGCGCGGCACATTCAGCTTCTCGATGCCCCACAGCGTGTCGGCGTCCGCCGGCACCGGGATGCGGCGCCCGTGGACGACGTCGGCCACCAGCAGCATGTACGGGCTGTCGGCGTCGATCTCGAACCACTCGGCCACGTGCTCGCGCAGCACGCTCGGCGCGAACGGCCGGAACGATTCGCGGAACTTGATCTTGAGGTTCATCTGCGCCTGCATCTTCGGCGAGCGCGGGTCGCCGATGATCGACCGGCCGCCGAGCGCGCGCGGGCCGAACTCCATGCGCCCCTGCATCAGGCCCACGACCTTCTCGCTGGCCATCGCCTTCGCCACTTCGTTGGCAAGATCCGGACGCGACACCCGCCGGGCCACCCACCCGTTCTGTTGGATGGCGGCAGCAATCTCCGCCTCTGAGTACGCGGGGCCGAGATAAGACCCTTGCATGCCGTCCGCGTACTTCGGCACTGTTGGCACCTTTGGCACCGGCACCCCAGGCACTGGCACCTTGCTCCGTTCCCAGGCGCCGGTGGCTTCGGGACTGGTGCGCGGCTTGTCGAGATGCCGATGCCACAAGCTCATCGCCACCCCCAGCGCGCCGCCGGCGTCGCCGGCCGCCGGCTGAATCCATACGTTCTCGAACGGGCCTTCGCGGAGGATGCGGCCGTTGCCGACGCAATTGAGCGCGACGCCGCCGGCAAGGCACAAGTTTCGCAGCCCCGACTCCTTGTGCGCGAACGCCGTCATCTTGAGCATCACCTCTTCGGTGATCTCCTGGATCGACCGCGCGAGATCCATCTCGCGCTGGGTCAGCCGGCTCTCGGGCTTGCGCGCCGGGCCGCCGAAGAGCTCTTCCATCTTCGCGCCGGTCATCGTCAGGCCGTGCGCGTAGGTGAAGTAATCCTGGTTCATCCACAGGCTGCCATCGTCGCCAATCTCGACGACGTGGTCCTTGATGGCCTTGACGTATTTCGGTTCGCCGTACGGCGCGAGGCCCATCAGCTTGTATTCGCCGGAATTGACCTTGAAGCCTGCGAAATACGTGAAGGCCGAGTACAGCAAGCCCAGGGAATGCGGAAACCGCAGTTCGTGATGGATGTCGAGCACGTGGCCGCGGCCCACGCCGATCGACGAAGTGGCCCACTCGCCCACGCCGTCGATGGTGACGACGGCGGCTTCTTCGAAAGGCGACGGATAGAACGCGGAGGCCGCGTGCGACTCGTGGTGTTCGCCGAAGAGCACCTGGCCCTGGAAGCCCTCGAGTTGTTCGGCGATGTCGTCGGCCATCCACAGCTTTTCGCTCAGCCACAGCGGCATCGCCATGATGTACGACTGCAGCCCGCGAGGCGCCAAGGCGATGTAGGTCTCGAGCAGCCGCGAGAATTTCACGAGCGGCTTTTCGTAAAACCCCACGAGGTTCAGCTGGGCGGGAGTGATGCCCGCCTCGCGCAGGCAATAGGCGACCGCCTGCGTCGGGAACGCGGCGTCGTGCTTCTTGCGCGTGAAGCGCTCTTCCTGCGCCGCCGCGACAATTCGGCCATCCACCACCAGGCACGCCGCCGAGTCGTGGTAGTAAGCCGAGAGTCCGAGGATATGCGTGGGCACGAACTAGAAGAGGGTGTAGATAAACGGTGCGACGGCGCTTGACTGCGAAAACACGATCAGCAGCCCGAACAGCAGGAAGACGATCACGATTGGCATCAGCCAATACTTCTTTTCCTGCTTCAGGAACTGCCAGAACTCCGAGAGGACGCGACTTTTTGCCATGTGTGACCTCAGTACATCTTCGTGAAGTGATCTCGATCCTGAAAACGCGGCGGATACGGGGACCAGCCGGGCCAGTTGGCCCGGCGCCTGGTAAGCGGGTCCTTGCCTATGAGCCGCCAGACGAGCGACAGCGGCGTCAGCACGAAGAAGAACGCGATCGACAGGATGATGCGGGCGTTGACGTAGCCGAGCAGCATCGCGAACTTCCACCACACCAGGCTCGGGTACTTGAGCAGCGCCGGCTTGGTGAGGCCACAGACGAGCAGGACGGCGCCGATGCCGCCGGTGATCTCGGCGTTGGTAACGCGCCCGCGCCAGACGAGAAGCGCGGAGACGGCCAGCAGCACGCCGCCGACCGACACGCCGAACGAGCGTTCCTTGAAAAACGGCGCCTTCGCCTTGCGTGAGCTCATGCAGACTCCAGGACCCGAGGAGGCACACCTTCGTGTGGGCGCAAACCTTCGTGTGGGCGCAAACCTTCGTGTGGGGGCAAACCTTCGTGTGGGGGCAAACCTTTAGGTTTGCCCAAGTGCAACCGCAGGAACAGCACGCGCGCGCCACACCGCGGCGAGCGACAGCACCACGGCAAGCACCAGCGTGAAGCGTGCCGGCGGCGCCATCGAGAGTTGCGCGCCAAACCGCAGACCGAGCAACACTTGAATGCCGACGATGCACCAACCCAGGGCCGAAGGGATGCGGCCAAGCACCACTGCGGCAGCAGGCATGGCGAGGAACGCAAAATTCCAGAGCGCACGCTCGGGTTGCTGGATCGCGACAAACACCAGCAGCGGCGGCAGGGCGGCAAACGTCAGTTGCCTCAAGTCGCGCGGGCCCATGGCGAGTCCGCCCAGCCACAGCACCCAGACGCCGCCGAACGACATGGCAATCGACGCCATCACCAGCCCGATGCCGATGGTCAACATCCAGAACACGATGTAGCTGCCGGTGGTGAGGTCCGCTGAATAGGTCGGTCCGGTGGTGTAGCCCAGCATCGTTCGCGCGGTGATCTGCCAGGCCGCCCAGGTCGCGAGGACCACCGCCGCGGCGATGCCGGCCTTGGTGGCGTCGCGCCATCGGCCCTGCACCGCGGCCCACGCCGCCACCACCATCACCGGCACTGCGGCAAATTCCTTCGCCAGCACTCCGGCTGAGGCGGCCAACGTCGCGGCGGCCACCTGGCCGCCGGTCAGCAGCAGCATCACTGCCGGCGCGAGAAAGTGCATGAAGGGATCGGAGGTGTGGGGATCAAACAGCGTGTAGCACGAGCCCGATCCAAGAGCGGTCAACCAGGTCACCTGCCTCGCCGCGCGCGGGCTCGCCCCGCACTTCGAGACCCACTTGCCCATCAGCACGGCCGCACCGGCTTCGCACAGCACTGCGTAGGCCTTCCACTTGATCAGCGCGGCGCCTGGGAACAAGCCCAGCACCACGGGAACGAACAGCCTGAAGCAGTGGAAGTCGTTGCAGCCCGGAATGAACCACTCGCGGCTCATGCGCTCGTAGACATCGCGATCGGTGGGCCACCATGGTGCGGGCGCGGCGAACGCCACCACGGCGAGGGCGGCTGACACGAGGACGAAATTCCAGAGCGTCTTCACGGCCCTGCCGGCGCTGCCAGCGCCCCAAACTCGCCCGAACGCGGCGCCCGCCACGCCCGGAACAACGCGATCACCGCCAGCACCATCGACACCGCCAGCGCGAAGCGTGCGGCCGGGATTCCGGCCAGCTGGGCGCCAACGCGCAAGTTGGCCACGGCAAACGCGCCCAGCGTGGACCAGGCGAGCATCGGCTGCACGCGGGCCAGCACCAGGGCCGCCAGCGGTGTCATCAGGAAATGGAGATTCCAGAGCGCGCGATCCGGTTGCTGGACATACGCGAAGAGGCCTGCGACCGGCAACGACAGCAGCGCGAAGCGACGCAGCGACGCCGGCGCCAGCAGCAAGCCGGCGGGTGCCAACAGCCACAAGGCCCCGAACTCGTTGATCATCGCCGACGCGGCACCGCGGGCGCTCTGCTTCGACAGCCACACCATCAGGTAGCCGCCGCTGAGCAGATGCGTGGATGGATTGTCGCCGTAGCCGTAGTTGAAGCGCAGGATCATCACCAGCTGAAACGTCAGCCAGACCATGAACGCGGCATTCGCGGCCACGAGCGCTCGCATCGCCAGCTCCCGCCGGCCGGCGAGCCAGGACGAGGCCACGAAGATGTAAAGCGGCGCGGCGACAAATTCCTTGCCGAGCACGCCGACGCCGGCGATCGCTCCTGCCGCAGCCACTCGCTCTTTCAGCAACAGCAGCACGATAATCGGCGCCAGGGCATAGACGAGCGGATCGGACGTGAACGGGTCGTGCAAGGTGTACAACGAGCCGAAGCCAAAGGCGGTCGCGAACGCCGCCATCGCCGCCGCTCGCATCGACAATCCCCAGGCGAGCGACAACGCCAATACCGCCACCGAGGCCGTCGCGTTGGCGATCACCGCATAGCTCTTCCACTTCACGTCCGACGAGCCGGGCACCACGCCCAGGGTCCACGCCACCAGCACGCGAAAGCAGTGCAGGTCGGTGCAGTCCGGGATGATGAACTGGCTCGCCGTGGTTTCGTACATCGCTCGATCGGTGACGCGATCCGGCTGTGGCGACCGCCACGCGATCAGCGCCAGCACTGCGGCGACCGCGATAAAGGACGCGGTCCGCATCGGCGCGGTCACCGCGAGCTCTCCGCCGAACCCAATGCCGCCAGCACCGGCGCCACGAGCGCCTCGGCGACGACCGCGTTGCTTTGCGGATTGAGATGCATGCCGTCAAACGAGGCGCCGGGATTGTTGACGTCAACCACGCCCGACAGATCCGCCCACACCACGCGGTGGTCGCCGCCATACACCCGCGCCACCATGGCGCCGAGCATCGCCTGTTGTTTCGCATGCGCCTCGGTCAGGGTCCCGCCCAGGCGCGGCTGCGACACCACCACGACGCGCTGGCCGTGAGCCAGCGCATAATCCACGGCGCGATGGACGGAGTCGCAGTAGTTCACCCACGGGAATGCGCAGCCGATCGCGCTCGTCTTCACCAACGCCGACGGCGGCGCCTTCGAGACGCGGTCCAATTGCCGGCCGAGTGATTCGCTCAACGCCTTCGCCGCGTCGAGGGCGTTCGCCGAGGTGCGTTGCGCCAGGTTGGGCCTGAAGACGTTGGGCCCGGGCCTCTCACCGCGTGCCGCGGCGTAGGCGGCCGCGAGATCGCCACCGTAGCGCAGCGACATCGCCTTCTCGTCAAGCACCAGCGGCAGCAATGGGAAATACCCGGTGAGGCGGAACACCGCCGAACGATGGCGAAACACCGCGGTGTTCGGACCTTCGTCGCCCGGCATGTCGTTGTAGCCCTCGTACAGGCAGACGACGTCGTAGTCGAGATAGGCAAAATCTTCGAGCGTCGGCTGGAACGCGTAGGCGCCTTCGTTGTTGAAGCCAAGGTTGACGACGCGCGCCGATGCGAGGCCGGGCCGCCGTTGGGCCAGCGCGCGCTCGAGCTGCGCCGGGATGGCCTGGTCCCACATCACGCCGTACCCGAACACGGTGCTGCCGCCCAGCATCACCACCCGCAGCTCGCCCGGTGCCTTCGCGCCGACGACCGGCCCCCGGTAGCCCCAGCGGTTGAGACCCGCCGATCGCTCGGCGCGATGGTGCAGGTAGAGATCGACCGCGAGCAGGCCGGCCACCGTGACCACCGCCGAGAGCGCCATCGCCGCGAGCGCAAACGCGATGAACCGGCGGCGCGTCATTTCTGGCGCACCAGTTCCATGACGGGATCAACCAGATGCGACGCCACCGTGTCGTTGCCGCTGGCGATCAGGTGCAAGCCGTCGTAAGCGAGGTCGCGATTCGTCATGTCGACGACCCCGCCAAGGTTGACGTACCTGAACCGCGGTTCGCGACCGAATGCCGCGCGCAGCATCGCGGCGACGTTGGCCTGCTGGTCAATATGCGCGTCGGAAATGTACGGCTGCGTCACGAACATCACGCGCTTGTCGCGCGCCAGCGCCCACGCCACCGCAGCGCGCACCGATCCGCAGTAGTGCTTCCACAACCCGCCGCACTCCTCCACCACCGGAGGATTCGGCGGCACCGGCGACAGGCCGCCGACCTGCCCGCCCAGCCGATTGGTGATCTGCGCCGCGGCGCGAAACGCACCGGCGGTGGCCCGCGTCGCCAGCCCGGGCGTGAAGGTCACGCGCGAGGGATCCGCGCTGATGCTGCCGCCCTGCAACATCGCTGTCGCCTTCTCCCGCAGCACCAGCGGCAGGATCGGGTAATAGCCGGTCAGGCGGAACACCGGCGATTCGCGGCGCCACAGCAGGTAGTTGTCGCGACCGCGAATCGTGAACGGCCCCAGGTCGTTGTAGCCCTCGTAGAAGCACACGAGGTCGTAATCGAGATACGCGTAGTCGGCGAGTTCGTAGGCGAAGCCGTACGCGCCTTCACCGGGCGCGCCCAGATTGATCACGGAAAATCGCGGCGATCGATCGGCGGCGGCCGCGTTCAGCCGCCGCTCGAGGTACGCGGGAATCGATTCGTGCACCGGCAGGCCCCATCCAAACACCGTGCTGCCGCCGATCATCACCACGCGGTGCTCACCGGGCCGCTTGGCGCCGCGCGGCGCGCCGCGATAACCCCACACGTTGACGCCGGCGATGTCCTGGGTGCGCTGGTGCACGTAAACGTCGGCGGCGAGAAACGCCAGCACGGTCAGCATCGCCACAGTGCCAACCGCGACCGCGGCGAACCACAGCTTGCGACGGCGCGACAGGACCGCCACTAGGCCACCCGCCGATCGGCGCGAATGGTAGAGTGATCGGACGCGAGATGGCGCCGAGCGACCCCACCCACCTGGCCGACGCGCGCGTGGCACGCATCATCACGCGCCTCAATATCGGCGGACCGTCGATCCAGGCCGCGGGCCTGACCAACGCGCTCGAAGCCAATCACTTTCAGACGCGGCTGTTTCACGGCCGCCTCGGCGAGGGCGAAGGCGACATGAGCTATCTGCTGTCGCCCGGCGCCGACGCCGTGTTCATCCCCACGTTGTGCCGGCCGCTGTCGCCGCTGAATGATCTGCGCGCATTTGTCAGTCTCTACGCCGAACTCCGCCGCCTCGAGCCGGCCATCGTCCACACGCACATGGCCAAGGCGGGGCTCGTCGGCCGGCTGGCCGCGGCGCTCTACAACCTCACCCGCGGAGCGGCGCCGCGCGCTCGGGTCGTGCACACCTATCACGGTCACGTGCTGGAGGGATATTTCAGCCCGCTGATGACCCGGTTGTTCATCACCTTCGAGCGCATGCTCGCCCACGCGAGCGATCGAATTGTGGCGATCTCCCCGGCCATCCGCGTGGAGTTGGCCGGCACCTATCGAATCGGCCGGGATGCGCAGTACCGGGTGATTCCACTCGGCTTCGATCTGGAGCCGTTTGCCGCCATCGACGCCGCGGCGCGGCTGCGGGCGCGCGACGGACTGGGCCTGGCGAAGGACGCCGTGGTGCTCTCGACCGTCGGCCGGCTGACCGGCATCAAGCAACACCGCCTGTTCCTCGACGTCGTTCAGCGGGTCGTGGCGGCGCATCCGGCCACCGTCGCCCTGATCGCCGGTGATGGCGAGCTGCGAGCCGACCTTGAAGCCCATGCCGCCGCGCTGGGCATTGGCGCGAACGTGCGTTTTCTTGGCTGGCGCCGCGACCTCGACACCATTTATGCGGCCACCGACGTCTTCGTGCTGACCTCGCGCAACGAAGGCACGCCGGTGGCGCTGATCGAAGCGATGGCATCGGGCGTGCCCGGCGTCAGCACCGATGTGGGCGGGGTCAAGGACGTCATCGCCTCGTCCAGCGTCGGCGCGCTGGCGCCGTTTGGTGATGGCGCCGCGCTGGCCGCGGCGGTCTTGACGATCCTCGCGGACCCGGCGACGCGCCGGGCGATGGGCGACGCCGCCCGCGCGTCGGTGCTCCAGCGCTTCGGCTTCGGCCGGCTGGTTGCCGACATCACCCGTCTCTACGACGAGATGTTGTCCGAGCCCTGAGACCCCGGCACGGACTATCATTTCCGCCACATGCCCCGCCGGTCCCTGCTGATCATCTCGCTCATCGCGCTGATCCACGCGTGGCTGTTCATCGTCTATCAACGGCCGGACTGGGAAGTGGCCTGGAGCGATCAGGGCGGCTACAAGCGGCTGGGCGAAGTCCTTGCGGCCACCGGCGAATTCACGCGGTATCCCGACTCGCCGGTCTTTGTGCCGGAAGTGATCCGCACGCCGGGTTACCCGGCGTTTGTCGCCGCGGTCTACAGGGTGACCGGCGTCCGCGACGTCGGTGTCGCGGCGGCGCAGTCCCTGGTCTTTGTCGGCATCTGCCTGGTGATTTACGCGCTGGTCCGCCGCATCGGCTCCGAACGCACGGCGCTCACCGCGGCCGCTTTCGTGGCGCTGTTCCCGCCGATTCCGTACTACGGCGCGCTCGTGCTCACCGAAGTGTGGACCACCTTCGTGCTGGCCCTCGCGATGCTGGCCTGCATGCGCGCGGTGCAGCAAGGGCGCCTCGGCCAATTCGTGCTGGCCGGGGTGCTGTTCGGCTGCACCACCCTGGTGCGTCCGGCGTTCGTGTTGTTGCCGTTCGGCCTGGCGATCGGCATGCCGATCCTCGTGCCGTCCGAACGCCGCTCCGCTGCCCGCCTGATGGGATGGGCCGCGCTGGCCGTCGCGGCGGCGATCACGCTCGCGCCGTGGCTCGCCTACAACCGCATCTATCTCGGGAATTTCACGCTCTCGCCGGCCGGCGGCGTCGGACGCGGTTTGTGGGAAGGGTCGTGGCAAGGACGCTGGCCGGGACGCGTGCACAACGATCTGACGCAAACGGCCGACGAGGACATCACGCGCGAGGAGCTCGATACCCGCGTCCGCGCCATCGCCAGCAGCAGCGGATTGCCGGCCGGCGCGATGCTGGACTACGTCCACGAGTGGCGTGACATCCGCAAGATTTGGGAAGATCCGGTCGATCCGATGGAACGCGCCCGTGCGCGCGTCGTCGCCGACCAGGAATACCTGCGCGCGGCGCTCGGACACATCAAGGACGACCCCGCCGGTTGGGCGATGCGGCGCATCACTCGCGGGCTGTTCATCTTGTGGGCGTCGGACATTCCGATTCGGTATACCGACATCAACGCCACCCCGCCGTTGATCGTTCGCGCCATTTGGTTGCTGCAAGTGGTGCTGCTGGCCGTCGCCGCCGCGGGCCTCGTCGTGTTGCTGCGCCGCCGCCAATATGCGGAGGCGGCGCTGCTGGCCCTGCCCTTGCTCTATGTGACCGGCGTGCATCTGCCGCTGCTGTGCGAGACGCGGCAATCGCTGCCGGTGAAACCGCTGGTCCTCGTGCTGGCCGCGATCGCAGTCACTTCCCGGCGAACCGAAGGTTCATGAACTCGAGCATCGCGGTCCGCCAGGCGCGGCTGTCGGCGCCCTTGCTGTCGATATGCTCCGCCACCTGGAAGCCAAGGCCGACGTTGTCGTCCATGCTGTTGTTCAGGAACAGGCCGTGGCGTCCCAGCGTCATCAGGTTGCGCACTTCGTGCACGCCCTCGAGCACCGGGATCAAGTGGTCTTCGAAGTTCAGCTCGTAGACCGGATATGCCGTGGGGATGTCGGCGACGTGGTATTCATCGACCTCCGCCTCGGTGACGCCGTAACCCATCTTCATCAGGTCGCGTAACGCCAGCCGGTAGATCTCTTCGTCGCTCGCCTGCCAGAGGGCCTCGTCCTTCCACAGCGACAGCTCGATGCAGAGCACGGTGCGATCTTTCGGCACCATGAACGGGCTGACGTTCTTCTGTTCGGAGAGGCGGTTGACGCGGAACTGTTCGTCGAGCAGGTAGACCCAGTGATAGTCGGTCATCTGCGGACGCTTGAGGGCGATGTAGATCAGCTTGAGGCTGCGGTATTTCAGCCTGGCGGCGTGCTCCGCCACCGAGGCGGGAAGCGCGGGCGACATCATGTTGACCAGCGCCGGCAGCGGCAGCGTCGACAGCAGGATGTCGCAGTCGATGGCGTGCTCGCCGGTCGCGTCCTGGTAGAACACGCGGCTCGCCTTGTCGCCTGTTCGCTCCACGCGCACGGCCGGCGAGTTGAGCAACACCTGGCTGCCCGCCCGTTCCACTTCGGCCGACATACTCTCGTAAAGCCGGCTGATGCCCTTGCGCGGGTACAAGTACTTCGTGAAATAGGTCGTCGGATCGGCCTTGATGCCAAGCGTGCGCAGGATGATGTTCTTGAGGTTCAACTTCGCCACGCGCTGCGCCTGCTTCGACGAAATCTGGCTGGTCGGCAGGCCCCACACGCGTTCGGAGTAGATGCCGAAGCACAAGTCGTACAGCGTCCGGCCCAGATTGCGCACGCCCCACTCTTCGAAGGAGTCTTCCCGCTTCGCGGGCGCGAACGTCGACTTCAGCGTCGCCATGGTGTAGTCGAAGATGATCCGCGCCGAGAGGAACGGGCTGACGCCGGTGAGCACCTGGAGCATCTCGAGGGGATACACGTATTCCTTGCCGCGCAGCAGGACGCGGGTGCCGCGCGTCAGCACCAGCGGGTCCTCGCCGAAGAACGGCAGGATTTTCTGGAGGATCGCCTTGCTCTCCTTGGTCTCGCGGATGTGAAACGTATGCGGGCCGAAGTCGACGAGGTAATCACCCATCGGGATCGTCCGGCCCATGCCGCCGACCGCGCCGTCGCGCTCGAGGACCGTGACCGGATAGCCCAGCTCGGTGAGGCGCCACGCCGCGGAGATGCCCGCCGGACCCGCGCCGAGGATGACGACCTTTGGCTTCTGCACGACTACACGGCCTCCGCGACGACGAAGTAATACAGGTTCAGGCCGAACGGCAGGAACCGGAACGGCAGCTTCATGCCCGTGGTGACGCGGAACCCGCTCTGGCGGGACCAGCGATGCATGCGCCCGGGCGGCGTAAAGATCAGGTGATCCGGGTAGCGGATCGGAAACTTGCCGAGCAACAGGCGGCCGAAGCTCATCGTGAAGTCGTTGGGCACCACCATGATGGCGCGCCCGCCCGGCTTGAGCACGCGGCGCGCTTCGGCCAGCACGCGCCACGGCTCGCTGGTGTGTTCCAGGATGGCGATCAGCAGCACGACCGAAAACGACGCGTCGGCAAACGGCAGATGGTAGCCGTCGCCGCACAGCACCGAGCGGCCCTTCGCCTTGGCCGCCGCGACCCGGCGCATCGAGACATCCATCTGCACCGGGGCGATGTCGGTGCCCTCGAACATCATGCCCTCGCCGCAGCCGACTTCGAGAATCTCGCGGTTGGCGACGCCCGTGATCGTCTTCAACACTTCCCCGCGATACATGCGGTAGAAGTAGCCGACGACGCCGGTGACCTGCGAATCGTGGCCTTCGACCTCGGCCACGTATTCGTGCAGTTCGTTTTCAGTCAGCTTTCGCAGGTCGGGCCGGGACATGTCACTCCTTGGCGAAGAAGTCCGCCAGCCGGCGCAGGCCGTCGGCGAATGAAACCGTGGGGGCGATGCCGAAGGTGTCGCGCATCGAGGTGTCCACGGACCGGAACTCGATGTACTCGGCCACCTGGCCTTGGTTGCGGATGGTGACGTCCACGCCCAGCGTCGCCGCCATCGTCCTGACGATGTCGTTGACGCTGACAGGCGTGCCGGAGGCAAAGTCCACCGTCGCGCGCGTGCCCCTTGCCTTGACCAGCGCCAGGAAGCCATCCACGGCGTCGTCCACGTACATGAAGTCGATCAAATTCTGGCCGTCGCCACGGACCACGAACTCGCGTTGTCCGGCGGCCATGCCCTGCAGCCACCGCGTGGTGATCTTTCGCGGCGCCTCGTACGGACCATAAGCGCCGAAGAAGCGGACGTTGACGTAGCTGCCCACCGAACCGCGGCGCTCGGCGAAGAAGCGGAGGTACTGCTCTGACGCCAGTTTCGAAATCGCGTAGGGCAATCGCGGCGACACCGCCGTGGCGGGCGACACCGGACCATGCAACCCGTCGTAGACCGCGCCCGACGACACGTAGACCACGTGGTCCGCCGGGCATTGTTCGAGACAGGTGACCAAGGCGAGCGTGTTCGATTCGAGGTCCCAGCGCGTCCGCTCGGCCGAGGCCGCCGGATCGCCGTTGGCCGCGAGGTAGAGCATCGCATCGGGACGGCCGATCGATTGCGCCATCGCCTTCACCGCGCCTTCGTCCAGCAGGTCGCACTTCACCGGCCGCACGTTGGTGAGCCCGTGCCGAGCGGCGAAGGCTTCGAGACCGGGCGTGTGGTGATACACCGCCACGATCTCCCAGTCCCGCGGCGCGCGCAGCAGGACGTTGTGGCCGATGAATCCCGA
>JBDTMB010000106.1:0-14135 GCA_039934485.1 Vicinamibacterales bacterium | reverse complement strand
GCCTATGGCCCTGGCGACAGCTTGCTCGATCACACGCCGAATGAGCACCTGTCACTGGACGAATACTGGCGAGCGGTCAACGTCGTCGAAGCGATGCTGGTAGAATTTGGCGGGCGAGGGATTTAGCCCTCGCCTACGGCTTCATCGTCAGCAACGCCGCGAAGATGTCGATCGCTTCCCAGAAGTGGCCGACGCGCAGGTTCTCGTTGATGGCGTGCTGGTTGTTATCGAAATTCACCAACGCGAGGCCGATCGTCGGCATCGCCAGGTGCGCGCTGAAGGTATCGAATGGAAGGCTGCCGCCGATCGTCGGCATCTGCACCAGCCGTTGATCGAGCGCGCGGATCGCGTTGGCCGCCATCGCGGTCCGTGGATCATCCATGTTGCCCTTGCCGATGGGAAATCCGTTCTCCGCCTGCGTCACCCTGGCGATGCGGGCATGGCTGCGCCGAATCGTCATGTCTGGCGCGGTGCCGACGATGAAGTAGCCCTGCTCGCGGATGTGGGCGAGGAGGCGTTCGTACTGACGATTGGGATCGAGGCCGTTGACCAGGCGCATCTCGACGCGGCCGGTGGCTGAAGACGAAATGGCGTTGCGGGCGCCGGCGCCCACCGTGCCCGACTGCAGGCCCACGACCGACAACGTTGGCCGGTTGTGCTGTAACTCGATGCGGCTCTCGGGATGTTCGGCCGCGCTCAACCCAAATTGCTCGAGCAGCTTGCGATCGACATTCGGAATCTCGTCGATCGCCCTTCGTTCAGTCTCGGTCAGCGGCACGACGCCGTCATAGAAATTCTTGATCGCGACGTTGCCGTGCTCGTCTTTCATCGACGCCAGCAGCTTCGCCAGGGCCATCGCCGGATCGCTGACGAAGTTGCCATAGTTCCCGCTGTGCAGGTCGCCAAGGGGACCGTAAATGGTGATCGTCGCTCCCGTGAG
Source organism: Vicinamibacterales bacterium (assembly GCA_039934485.1). GTDB lineage: Bacteria > Acidobacteriota > Vicinamibacteria > Vicinamibacterales > UBA2999 > 12-FULL-67-14b. The sequence goes on along the minus strand of JBDTMB010000106.1, from coordinate 13,195 downwards.
TCCGCGACTGCCGTAGAACACCGTGGGTAATCCGCTGGGATGGCGCGGGCTGTCGACCACCACCGCCAGGTCGCCACGCACGCGAGCCGCGTTCGCCTTCATGGTGGCGGTGAAATTCGGCGACCCCGCCTCCTCCTCGCCGTCGAGGACCACGCGGAGGTTCCAGGGCAGCGTGACCTGGCCGTCGAGCAACCCGTCGATGGCGGCGAGGAACGCGACGATCGGCCCCTTGTCGTCGGAGACCGCCCGCGCATAGATGCGTGTTTCCGGATCCACCGGGCCAGTGCCCGAAGCCAGATCGACGCGCGTCTGCCCGACGAACGCGGCGGGCGCAAACGGCTGGCCGATGGTCCAATCCTTGGCCTCGGTGGGCTGGCCGTCGTAGTGCATGTAGAACGTCAGGCCCCGGGTCGCGCCGGCGCTGGTCCGCTCGGCCAGCACCACCGGCGAGCCGGGCGTGGCGATGCGCGACACGGTGAAACCGCGGCGCTCGAACAGCGTCGTGAGCGCATCCGCGTTCTTCGCGATGTCGGCCTGGTTGGCCGCGATGTTGGGGAGCGACACCAGCTGCAGCAGTTCGGCGAGAATCTGCCGTTCGTGGGCCACGCGCCACTGCCGGGCGCGCAGCACCTCCGGCGACGGCGCGGCGATCAGCGCGGCGACGGCCACCGCCGCCAGAGCCAGGCTCGCGGCCAGGCATCTGCGAATCTTCATGCGCGCGAGTATAACGGAGCGAGCCAGGCGGGGCGCGGCCCGGTGGTACAATCCCGCGCGATGCCCCGGTCCGTTTCACCTCCTCACGTCCTCAACATCGAAGATCTTCGCCGGGTCGCCAGGCGCCGCATGCCGCGGATGGTGTTCGATTACATCGACGGCGGCGCGGAGCGCGAGATCACGCTGAAGGAAAATTCGCGCGCCTTCGACCAGGTGTTGTTTCGGCCGCGGTCGGCGGTGGCCACGGCCAGCGTGGACCTCCGGACCAGGGTCCTCGATCACATTATCGACTTGCCGTTCCTGCTCGGACCAGTCGGCAGCAGCCGGATGTTCTATCCGCGCGGCGAAGAGCGCGCGGCCAGCGCCGCCGGCAAGGCCGGCACCATCTACACGCTGTCCACGTTGTCGGGCTGCCGGCTTGAGGATGTCAAGGCGGCCACGACGGCGCCGGCCTGGTATCAGCTGTATCTCGTCGGCGGTCACGACGTCGCGAAGAAGTCGATCGCGCGGGCCAGGGCCGCCGGCTATTCCGCGCTGGTGGTAACGATCGACACGCCGGTCGCCGGATTTCGCGAGCGCGATTCGCGCAACGGCGTCAAGGAGCTGATCGCCAAGAACCTCTCCACGCTGCCGTATCTCGGCCAGATGATCGCGAAGCCGTCGTGGCTCCTCTCGTTCTTTGGCGACGGCGGGCTCATGAGCTTCCCCAACATCGTGCTGGCGGACGGACCAATGGGCTACGCCGACGTCGGCGCCGCGCTCGAGCAATCCATGGTCTCGTGGAACGACTTCCGCTGGATCCGCGACGCCTGGCAGGGCCGCATCGTCGTCAAGGGCGTGCATACCGCGGACGATGCGCGGCAGGCGGTGCGCGAGGGTGCCGACGCGATCGTGATCTCGAACCATGGTGCGCGCCAGTTGGACGGTGTGTCGTCGACGCTGCGCGTGCTGCCAGAGGTGATCGCTGCGGTGAAGGGGCAGACCGAGATCATGCTCGACGGTGGCATCCGCCGTGGCGGGGATGTCGTCAAGGCGCTGTGCATGGGCGCCAGCGCCGTCCTGATCGGCCGCGCTTACGCCTATGGCCTGGGCGCCGCCGGGGAGGAGGGCGTTGCCCGCGCCATCGAGATCCTTCGCAGCGACATCGTCCGCACACTCAAGCTTCTCGGTTGTGCGTCAACGCAGGAACTCGACGGTTCGTACGTGGATGTTCCTGCCGAGTGGACCGCCCGTCTGCCTCGGTGAGAAGAAATTCATCGACGAACGGACGTTAACCACGGAGAAGGAGGAGCTCCGTGTCCTCCGTGGTTTACGTACGTGACTGAAACGGAGCTTCAGGCAGCTGCATCCAACAACTGTCGCCGGCAAAGCCGGCAGAGTTTTCCTTCGATATACTCACTTTGGAGTTTCGCCATCATGTCCATTCGTCCTGTCAAGCGCGTCGTGGAATCCACCCCGACCATGGAAGGCGCCGGGGTCAAGCTGCGTCGGGCGTTTGGGTTTGGCGATACCGGCGAATTTGATCCTTTTTTGCTGTTCGACGATTTCCGCAACGAGCGTCCCGACGACTACCTGGCCGGGTTTCCGTGGCACCCGCACCGCGGCATCGAGACGATCACCTATGTACTTGCGGGAACCGTGGCCCACGGGGATAGCCTCGGCAATCGTGGTTCGCTCGGCGCCGGCGACGTGCAGTGGATGACCGCCGGCAGCGGCATCATGCACCAGGAGATGCCGCAAGGCGATGCGCAGGGACGCATGCATGGGTTCCAGCTGTGGGCCAACCTCCCGCGCGAGCTCAAGATGACCAACCCGCGCTACCAGGACATCCTCGCCAAGGACATCCCCGAGGTCACCGACGACGACGGCACACACGTCCGCGTGATCGTCGGCGACTTCTGGGGCCAGAAGGGTCCCGTCGAAGGCGTCGCCGCCGATCCGCGGTACCTGGACGTCTCGGTGGCGCCGAACCAGACCAAGCGCCTGCAGGTAGAATCATCGCGTCACGCCTTCGCCTATGTCTTCGCGGGCTCGGGCCGGTTCCGCGACGCTTCGAAGCCGCTGCCGGTGCAGACCGAGCATGTCGGCGTGTCGGACGAAGCGACACCCTCGAACATCGGCAATCGATCGCTGGTGGTCTTCGACAGCGGCGACGAGATCACCGTGACCGCCGGCGAACACGGCATCCGGTTCCTGCTTGTGTCGGGACGGCCGCTCGAGGAACCGGTGGCGTGGTACGGACCCATCGTGATGAACACGAAGGAAGAAATCCGGCGGGCCTACCAGGAACTGCAAGACGGATCGTTCATCAAGCACCGCTAAGGAGATTCGATGACGCGCGCATCCTGGATCGCTCTCGCATCACTCGTGGCCGTCGCGGGGTGCGCGCCACCGCAACAGCAGTTCGTGGATTCGATGGCCGCCGCGCTCGGCGGCCGGGAGAAGATCGACGCCGCGCACGGGCTCGAGCTCCTCGGCGAGGGCCTCAACTACAACCTGGGTCAGGACCTGACCCCCGGCGCCGCCACCCAGACCTTCAAGATCACCGACTACCGGCGCCGGGTCGATCTCACCGCCGGCCGCATCCGGATCGATCAAACCCGCACGCCGCAGTTCGCCTACTTCCAGGGACCGCAGCCGCAAATACAGATCCTCGGGCTCGACGGCGACGTCGGCTACAACTCGACGCAAGCGGGCGCCTCGGCACGCGTCGGCGCGCAGGCCACCAAGGACCGGCGCACCGAGATGTATCACCATCCTCTCGTGATCGCCCGGGCGGCGCTGGCGCCGACGACCCAGGTGACCAACGTGCGCGACGCCGGCACCGGCAAGATGGCGGACGTGACGCTGGCCGACGGGCAGATGTTCACCGTGGTCACCGACACCACCGGCCTGCCAATTCGCGTGGAATCGAAGACCTACCATCCCAACCTCGGCGACGTCACGCTTTCGACGACGTTTGCGAATTACCAGGAGGTGGCAGGGTTGAAGCTGCCGACGCGCCTGACCACCAGGACGGATGACTTCACCACCGCGGACATCACCGTGAACACCCAGTCGGTGTCGGCGGAGCCAAAGGATCTGGCCCTGCCAGGAGACTCGCCCGCCGCGCCAGTCCCGCCTCCACCGACTGTCACCGCAGAACCGGTGGCCAAGGGTGTGTGGTTCCTCGCCGGACAGTCGCATCACAGCGTGCTCGTGGAGTTCAGCGATCACCTGGTGCTAATCGAAGCGCCGCTCAGCGAGGCGCGGACACTCGCCGTAATCGCCAAGGCGCGTGAAATCGTGCCCGGCAAGCCCCTGACCACGCTGGTGACGACGCATCATCATTTCGATCACACCGCAGGCTTGCGCGCCGCGATCTCGGAAGGCCTGAAGGTCATCACGCAGGCGGGCAACAAGGACTTCGTCGAAACGATGGCCAAGCGCCCGCACACGCTGCAGCCGGACGCCCTGGCCAGGACGCCGAAACCGGTCACGGTGGAAACGGTGGATGACGAGTTGGTGTTGAAGGACTCCGGCACCCCTAAAGGGGCGCCCTACGTGCAGAGCGTGGTGCTCTATCACGTCGCCGGCAACCCGCACTCCGACACGATGTTGATGGCGTATTTCCCGGCCGAGCGCGTGCTGGTGGAAGCCGACGCCTTCACGCCAGGATCGGCCGTGCAACCGTACGCCGCGAACCTGTTGGAGAACATCACCAAGCGCAACCTCAAGGTGGACCGCATCGTCCCGCTCCACGGCGCGATGGCGAAGTTCGAGGAACTGAAGAAACTCGGAGGACGGGGGCTTTAGCCCCCGCCTGGCGACGGCTGAAGCCGTCGCCCTCCATCATTCGGTGAGTTTCTTGATCGCGGTCGTGTAGGCCTGTCTCCCGCCGGCCGGGTCGTACACGATCACCGGCATCAGCTTTCCGCGGATGCGATCGGGATTGGTGCGCGCATAGCTCATCACCGTGTTGGCCAGCGTCACCAGGTCGGTGGCGTCGACGCCGTCGCGCGGCGTGCCGGTCAGCAGGTCGTTGAACGTGAGATCCCACGTCTGTCCCCACATCAACGAATCGACCACCGCGCCCTTGACCACGTTGTGGGCGAAGTTGAAGAACAACGCCAGCGGCGAATAGCCGGTGTCGGACGGACGGTGCTGCTCGAATTCCTTCAGGAGCGAGGCCTTGTGCCGCTCCCACATCTCGAGAAACGCCTCGCGGTCGTCGCCGGATTTCGACAGCGACGCCGGCGCGGCGCCCACAAAGGCCCGCGCGTCCGGGCTGAGGCCGTTGAGCAGCGCCTCGACGACGACGTCGCGCTCGCGGCCGGTGACGCCGTCGAACTCCACGCGCGCGTACTCGCGAATCACGCGCGACAGCGCGAAGCACAGCCACGGATAGTCGGCGACATTGTCGTCACGAAGGGCCACCGTGTCGCGGCCGCACTGGGCCTCGAAGCCGAAGCGCAGGTGGCATCCCATGCTCGACGCGTGGCAGATGGCGATCTTTGCCTGGTGCGCGTCGCTGAGGGTCTTCACCCGATCGAGCAGCGTCCCGTAGCCCCACTCCTTCAACTCGTAATGCGACGTCCCAATCAACATCAGCGTCGCCGCATCATCCGCGAACAACTGGCCGCTGCCGCCCGGGCCCTGCAACAGGCGCAGCAGCGCGTCAACGCGATCGAAGTTGGCGTTGGGATTGCCGTCGTCCCACACCCGCATCGACAACAGCGCGAGGACGTGCATGTAGTAGTAGTCGAGCAGGATCGCCGGGACCACCGCGTCGGAGGCGTCGCCGCCGCGCTGGCGAATCATGAAGTTGAGCACGTCAACGGGAATGATGTCGGGGTTGACCTGCTGCGACACGCCATCCCAGTCGTGGAGGATGTGGAAGCCCTCGGCCCGGGTGCGGCCGTCGTAGCTGCGAAGCATCTTGTCGAGATGAACCTGGTGGCCGCCGGTCTTGAAGGTGTTGGCGCTCATGCTGTCGCGCACGCGCTCGAGGGCCGCGCCGAGCGTCGCCTCCCGCGACACGTCGTTGACAAATTCTTCCCGGGCCGAACCCGACAGGGCGGCCTCTACCAGCGCGCAGGCGCGATCGAACGAAATCTCCACTGGGGGATTCTAACTGGCTTCAGGCTTCAGGCTTCGGGCTTCGGGGACTTCAGGCTGCGGTCTGAAGGCTGCAGGCTGTTAGACTAGCCCGTCGTGCCTGATCCCAAGCCATCTGTCAGTTTCCTGAAACTCGCCGGCCCCGGGCTCGTCGTCGCGGCCACCGGCACCGGCGCCGGCGACGTCGTGTCGGCCACGGTGGGCGGCGCCCGCTACGGCGTGGTGCTGCTCTGGGCCATCGTCGCCGGCGCGTTCTTCAAGTTTGTCCTGAGCGAGGGCATCGCGCGCTGGCAACTGGCCACCGGCCTCACCGCGCTCGAGGGCTGGGCCGAGCACCTGCCGTCATGGGTGAAGTGGTACTTCGGCGCCTACCTGATCCTCTGGACGGTGGCGGTGAGCGCGGCGCTGACCAACGCCTGCGGTCTGGGCATCTCGAACCTCACCGGCGGCGCGATTCCGCAATCGTGGGGCGCGGTGGTGCACAGCCTGATCGGCTTCGCGTTCGTCTGGCTGGGCGGCTATACCAGCTTCGAGAAGCTGATGAAGCTCCTCGTCGGCATCATGGGTTTTTCGATCCTGTTCTGCGCGATGTTCACGCTGCACAATCCGGCGCCGGCGGCGCAGGGACTGCTGCTGCCGATCATCCCGCCCGGCAGCGGCACCTACGTGCTGTCGCTGATCGGCGGCGTCGGCGGCTCGATCACCATGCTCTCCTACAACTACTGGATGCGCGAAGAGGGCATGCGGGGCTCGGGCTACCTGTCGTATGTCCGGGGCGACGTGGCGATTGCGTATATCTTCACGGCGCTCTTCGGCATCTCGATCATGCTGATCGCCAACGATGCCTTCTTCATCAACAGCGTGAAACTGGTGGACGCGCAGGCCGTGCCGAAGATGGCCGAGGCGCTCGGCAAGCTGCTCGGGCCGTTCGGACGCTTCGCCTATTCCGCCGGCTTCTGGGCCGCGGTGTTCGCGTCGCTGCTTGGGGTGTGGCAGAGCGTGCCGTATCTCTATGCGGACTTCTACGGGATTGTGAAGAAGCTCCCGGCCGGCGCCCGCGAGGAAGTGGTCAAGGTCACGAGCACGCCGTACCGGCTCGCCCTGCTCTACATCACGCTGGTGCCGATCCCGTTTGCCTTCACCGGCCGCCCCATCGCCGTGATTGTGACCTACACCATCGTCGGCAGCCTCTTCGTGCCGTTCCTGGCCGCGACGCTGCTGTACCTGAACAACCGGGTGAAATGGAACGAGGCGGTCCCGCACAACCACTGGACCACCAACGCGCTGCTCTCCGCCATCCTCCTGCTGTTCGCCATCGTCGGCGCGCAGGAGGTGATCGGCGCGCTGAAGTAATCGCTGCCTTGGAGGGCGATGGCTTTAGCCGTCGCCTTCGGCTTTAGCCGTCGCCTTCGGCTTTAGCTGTCGCCTTTGACGAGCGCCAGCAACTCATCGACCTCGCGCAGCAGTTCACGCGTGATCGGCGCGCGGTAGCGACGGGCGAGGGCGTCGGCGACCGCATCGTAGTACCAGAGCGTCCCCTCCCGCTTCCCCAGGAAGCGCTCCCAGACGTCCTCGCCGTCGGCGCGGAAGTCGCGCGTAATGGCGCGGACGTTGTGGAGCTTGTCGGCGGCCGACACCAGGCACACCGACGCGCTCGCCGCGTCGATGTGCGCGATGTAGGCTTCCTTCCGCTCACGCCACGGCGCCTTCTCGTCGGGGTTCTCGACCAGGCTGTCGCTGCAACCCAGCACGATATCGCCCACGTCGTCGCCGAACCTGGCCCGGATCTCGGCGAGCGTGGCTTCGCCGCCGCCGTCCTCCGCGGCGTCGTGCAGCAGCGCGCCAATGGCCTGGTCTTCGGTCGCCCCGTATTCGAGGGCAATCGCCGCCACGCCGAGGACATGCGCGATGTACGGAATGCCGGTGCCCTTGCGCCGCTGGCCCTGGTGCACCTGGTGCGCGTAGACCAGCGCGGCTTCGAAGAGGCCGGTCGTCATCGCGTGATCTGCCATGGTCGAACGATACCTCAGGTTCCCCTGAGGTAACATTCCGGCCCTCATGCTGACCCGCGGGCTGATCGCCGCCTTGTTCCTGTCCGCTACGCTCGCTTTCGCCCAGGAACCGGCGCCGAAATTCGAACCGAAGTCCGGCTTGCCCGGAAAGGACGTGGTGTGGGTGCCGACGCCACCGGAGCTGGTGGAGAAGATGCTCGACATGGCCGGCGTCACGCCGGCGGATTACGTGATCGATCTCGGATCGGGCGATGGCCGCAATGTGATCGCGGCGGCCAGGCGAGGGGCGCGGGCACTTGGCGTGGAATTCAATCCCGATCTCGTGGCCCTGTCGCGCCGGCTCGCGGCCGAAGCCGGCGTGGCCGACAATGCGACCTTCGTGCAAGGTGACATGTACGAGGCGGACATCTCCCAGGCCACGGTGCTGGCGTTGTATCTGCTGCCCGTCAACCTCACGAAGCTGGCGCCCAAGTTCCTCGACCTCAAGCCCGGTACCCGCATCGTCGCCAATACGTTCGGTCCGGAGGACTGGGATCCGGACAGACGGCAAACGGTCGAGGGCCTCTCGTGCTCCGGATGGTGCGAGGCGCTGCTGTGGATTGTGCCCGCCAAGGTCGCAGGAACGTGGCAATTGCCGCAGGGCACCTTGACGCTGACGCAGTCCTTTCAGTTGGTGCTGGGAACGTTCGGTTCGGGTGGAGCCAGCACACCGTTGGCCAGGGCGCGAATGAACGGCGATGAGATCAGTTTCATCGCCAACGGCCTGTCCTATGTCGCGAACGTCAGCGGCGACACCATGACCGGCACTGTCACGTCCGGCAGCGGCACCACCGCCTGGGTCGCCAGGCGCACGCCGTAGTCCTCGGCCTCACGCGCTCATCCCGACGGTCAGCACTGCCGCCGCGCCGATGATGGTCTCAATGACGCCAACCCGCGTGGCGGTCCATGCCGGCGCCCAGGGTCCGAGAAGCCAGGCCGCGCGCAGGGTGAAGGCGACCATCCACGCCGCCGGCCACCAGTACCCGGTGACGGCACCCACGCCGGCAAAGGCGGCGAGCCCAACCAGCGGCGCGACGACCGAGGGCCAGCGCGCAACAGCCTGCCCTTTCCGCCTTCGCAGGTAGGTGCGAATCGGGACAATCGAGGCGAGGGCGCGCGCCGCCGCAAAGCCCGACAGCATCGCGCCCACGCTCGCCGGCCGGCCGGCTGCCAGGACGATCGCCGCGGCGAAGGCGGCAAAGGCGAAGGCGCCGCAGAGTTCAGCGGCCGCCTCGCGGGCCGCCTTGCGCGTGTCGAACCACTGAAAGGCCGCCGCCAACGGCACCGCGGCCAGTAACGCCACCGATGCAGTTCCGCCACCGAACCACAGTCCATAACCGAGCGACGCGAGCGCCACGATCACGAGCACCGCGAGCAACTGCAGCGCGAGCCACCGCCGGCCATCGGCGGCGCGGACGATTTGCATCGGACGCCGCGTCAGGAACAACGCCAGCCCACCGAGCGCGATTGCTGCTCCCTCGACCGATGGCGCGGCGATCAGGCCAAGCGCGACGGGTTCGAGCACGAAGGACCAGCTGCCGTGATCGCGCGGCAGCAACACGGACCGCAGTGACATGCGTGAGGTCATGATCAGAAGCGGGTTCGCGGTTCGTGGGGTTAAGGCCGCGCCGCAGTAGCCGCTACACCTCGAACACTTTCAGAACCTCATCGCCGTAATGGTTAATGACCTTCACCGCGATCTTCCCTGTCTCCGGGGGCGCGAAGGCCCGACTCACCGTGCTGTAGAGTGTTGACCACGCGGACTCGTCAATCTCGGCCTTCAGCGCGCGCTTGAGCGCCCGTGAAGTATGCATGCCTGACGAAGAAGCTCTCGCCATCGTAGTTGGTGTCGATGAACCAGCACGCGATGTCGTCGGTCGAGCTGTTGCGAATCTGTCCGGTGGTTGGATCGTACACGTCCAGGCCATTGAGATAGACGACGAGCGTGCCGTCCTTCTCCTGACCTTCGATGCGCACATCGGGCTCGCCGAACACCATGAACAGATTGGCGGCACCGGTCTTCTTCAGCAGTTCCTCGCCCATCGAAAGATCGGGATTCATTCGAGCGGTCAGGACCTGGAGTTTACCGTAGCGCTTCGCCTCCTCCGACACATGCGGATCGAAGGCGAAGCCGCAGACGATGAGGACGTCGTAGCCGACGCCGAGCACGGCTTCTTTCGCAGCTTCCTTGACTTGATTGGGACCGACAGTGCCATGCTCGGGTCCGATCGAGACGGCGACGCGGCGTGACTTCCCACCTGCATCCGTATACGCACCACTCGCGTGAAGCCAGGTGCCGGCCAGCGGTTCCAGCCGGTCGAATACCAGCCGCTCCTTCTTCACCGTGTTCTGCACGCCGGCCTTGCGCAGGTTGTCGAGGATCATCGTCTCGAACTGGCCGGTGACGCTGTCGCGCTGGCCCTCCTGCTCGCTCCGCGGCCGCTCATCGTCGGTCGCCAACACACGGTGCGGCGACAGGCTCTCCACGGTGAATGGTCCGGTGACGCGGATGCGCTTGTTGTCTTCGTACGGCTTATCGAACAGCAACTCAGTGTCGGCGTGACGCAGGATGGCGGCATCAATCTGCTCGCGCGTCATCCCCTCCGTGATCTCGGGATTGTTCGCGATCGACTTGAGCGTGACGTGAGGGACGCGCTTGTAGACGAAGCCCTTCTTGACGTCGTTGTCGGTCTTGTAAGCGGGCGGAATCTTGCCGGTGATCTCGCCTTCCTTCTTCTGTCCCTCTGCAGAGTCTGACAGCAGATACCAGGGATACTTCGCCCCCATCAGCCGCGTCCGTGCGAGGGTCATCGCGACGCGGCTCGTGTCGCATACGATCCACCGTCGTCCCCATTGCTCCGCAACAACCGCGGTCGTGCCAGACCCACAAGTTGGATCAATGACCAGATCGCCCGGATCGCGCCGACGTACACCGTCAGGCATCTCAATCCCGTGTCGCGCAGGTGCTCGATGATCGCCTGCGGGTGCACCTTATCCTGGATGTAGATGGGGACGACGGGGACGGCGAGGTCGGCCTGGTCCTGCTCGTCCTTGCCCTTCCACACCAGTTGCGGATCGAGCGACGGGTCGCGCGGATACAGCATCGTCTTCGGCTTCGCCTCATCGTCGGCGATGAAGTCGCGCAGTTCCTCGGTGGGAATGTTCTTGCGCGTGTCCTTGTGCTTGATCGCCTCGACCGGCGTCGGGCCTTTCATTTTCTTGGCCATGAACTACGTGCCTTCCTGACGCGACGATTGGGTCTGAGCTATTTCCCGCACGGCCGCATGGACCGCTTCGTTCCTGCGGCTGACCAGCTCGCGGCTGATGACGAAGCTGTAGACGCTGGCCGGCAGGTAACCGACGGTGAGCCCGCCTACGGTCTTGACGCCGGTGGCCGTCCGCGTCGCCACCATCGGCCGTGGCACACCGTGCTTGAGGCAGAATGCGATGAGAGGTTTGACCTCGCTTGGGTCATCGAACGCCCGGTCGGTCCATTTGACCTCCAGGGCGTTGGTCGGGCGCTGGAGCGCATCGAGCCACACCAGATCGACCTCGCCGGAATCCCACCGCGCGTAGTGAACCAACTCCGGGCTGTGGAGCCACTGCGAAAATACCGCGGTCTCCACCAGCCTCGGCGTCACCGGATCATCCGCGCCGACAGGTGTGAACAGTGCCGAGAACATCGCGGGATTCGTCAGGTACACCTTGAAGGCGCTGGCCCGCTGGAAACGGCGCGCCGAGTGATCGACGCGGTGGACGACCTTGATGAGAAACGCCGCCTCAAGATACTCGATGTAGCGCTTCAAGGTGTTCTTGGCGACATGCGATCGCTGCGACAGCGCCTCCAGAGACACCTCGCTGCCGGTATTGAAGGCCAGCATCGTAAATAGCGAATTCAGTTCCTGGACATCCTGGATGCCGTAAAGACCCGGAAGGTCGCGCAGCAGCACCTTGTCAATCACGTCCTCTTTGACGAACCGGCTGGGATCCTTTTGCGCAAGAGGGTTGAGCGCCAGTTCCGGGTAGCCCCCGAAATTGAGGTACTCGACAAATTCCCGGTTGACGTCATCCACCGCCTTGGCTCGGACGCCTTCCGGCTGAATGTAAAACAGCGCGTCGGTGCGGCCCCGCAGGTCAACGTATTCGTGAAAGGTCAACGGCGGCAGCAGAAATTCGGTGAAGCGCCCGGCCCCCGACTCGCGGCTCTTGGGCTTCAGCGCCGCGGCAGCGGATCCCGACGCCACCAACCGGACGTCGGCGTGAGTGTCAACCAGTGATTTGAGATGGACTTCCCATTCGCGCAGATGCTGGATCTCGTCAAAGAGCACGTAGAGCGGGCCGTCGGCCGGATCCACGCCGGCGGCGTCACGGAACGAGTCGAGTAGCTGTTCGAGGCCCAACCCGTTGTACAACGGATGATCGACCGAGACGTAGCACACGCGCCGGGGAGGCACCCCTGAATCAATCAGCCGTTGGACGACATGACGCAGGAGCACCGTCTTGCCCACTCGACGCGGGCCCATCAACAACACCGCTCGACGGATCGTCAAGGCCTGAACCAGCGCGAGAAAGCCGTCGAGATAGGCGCGGGGGCGAAGGGTCGCGTCGGGCGCAGGAATCCGGTGCGGGGCCTCCCACCATGAGTTCTCTGACCGAATCCGGGCGACGACCTGCTGCCGGGGAATATCTTCCACTTTGGTAGGGTCCCATAGACTAAAAATAGAGTCAACCGACTAATCTTATTTAGACAATGGCGTTTAAGTGGCTATTATGCAGATACTTAGACTGTGTTGTTTACGACGCAAGTCTCGCCTTGATCGCACCCTTCGCATCCCATGGGTCGGTCACTTCAACAAACGCCCACCGCCCAAATCCGCCGTGATTGTTGATGGCGGGCACCCACAATGTCTTTGCCGCGGCCACCTTCGCGGCCTTGTCCTTCCGCCCCTCGCCGGTCACTTCGACGATGAGGTTCAAGCCCGATCGGCAACGCGCGATGAAGTCGGGGAAATACCGTCGCTGGTCGCCGTTCAAGGTGTAGGGAATGGTGAAGTTCAACCCCTGGTTCTTCACGTAGCACTCGATTTCGTCCAGTTCCTCCAGCACCTGGGCCATCTTCTGCTCCCACGAATCGGTGTCGGCGACGACGTGTGAACGTGTGACTTGTCTTCACGGGTCGCGTAGGTGGGCTTCGTGGTGTCGAAGCTCACATACCGGGTGGTCCCGATCTCTTCACCTTTGAACGGCCGCAAGATGGCCTTGATGCGTGCCTCGCCGTCCTGCCCTCGCACGATGGCGTGATAGATGCGATCGGCGGCGTCGTGCGCGAACTC
>JBDTMB010000105.1:0-14247 GCA_039934485.1 Vicinamibacterales bacterium | reverse complement strand
AGCCAGATCGCCGCGCGCATCACGCCGCGCACCAAGGCGATCATGCCGGTGCACATGTACGGCCATCCGGTGGACATGGATCCGGTGCTGGCGCTGGCGCAGCAACACGGCCTGGTGGTGATCGAAGACGCCGCCGAAGTCCACGGCGCCGAGTACAAGGGCCGCAAGTGCGGCGCGCTCGGGCACCTCAGCGCGTGGTCGTTCTACGCCAACAAGATCATCAACACCGGCGAAGGCGGCATGGTGCTGACGTCGGACGACGCGATGGCGGCCCGGGCGGCCTCGTACCGCAACCTGTGCTTCCGCCCCGAGCGGCGCTTCTATCACACCGAGCTCGGCTACAACTTCCGCATGACCAACCTGCAGGCGGCGCTCGGCGTGGCGCAGGTGGAACGGGTGGAGGAGTTCGTCGCGATCAAGCGGCGGCTGGGCGCCCTCTACCGGGCCCAGCTCGCCGGCATTCCGGGGCTGAGGTGCCAGGTCGAAAAACCCTGGGCGAAGTGCGTCTACTGGATGTACTGCGTCGAGATCGACGAGGCCTGCGGCTTCGACGCCGACGCCGCGCAGCGCGCGCTGGCGGAGCGGGGAATCGGGACCAGGCCGTTTTTTCTCGGCCTGCACGAACAGCCGGCGGCCCACGACCTCGGCTACTTTGCCGGCGAGTCCTACCCGGTCAGCGAGCGCATCGCGCGACAGGGATTCTATTTGCCGTCGGGGCTGACCCTGACCGATGCGCAGGTGGCCGAAGTGACCGGCGCGGTGCGCGAGGTCGTCGCCGACCTCACCCGCCGCGCGGCCAGCACCCACTGAAGACGGACGAGGCGGAACCAGGATGGACACGACGACGAGAACGACGTGCCGGCTTTGCGGATCTGCGGATCTCCACGAAGTCTTTTCGGTCGGCAACCAGTACATCAACGACTTCGTGCCCGCGGATCGCATCGGCAAGGGCCTGCAGGCGCCGCTCGACCTGGTGATGTGCAAGGGGTGCTCGCTGATTCAGCTCCGGCACACGGCGCCGCAAGAGTTGCTCTACGCGCGGCACTACTGGTACCGCTCCGGTGTCACCGACACGATGCGGCGGGCCCTCCGCGACATCACCGCCGAGATCGAGCAGATGGTGCCGCTCAAGGCCGGCGACGTGGTGCTCGACATCGGCGCCAACGACGGCACGCTGCTCGCCAGTTACGCGGTGCCCGGCCTCGTGCGCGTCGGCTGCGAACCGGCCAACAACCTGGTCGAGCAGCTGCGCGAACAGGCCGACCATGTCATCCACGACTTCTGGACCTACGACCGCTACGCCGAACTCAACCTGCCCAAGGCCAGGGTGGTCACCGCGATCGGCATGTTCTACGACCTCGAGGAGCCCAACCAGTTCATCCGCGACGCCCAGCGGGTGCTGGCCGATGACGGGGTGTTCGTGGCGCAGTTGATGTGCCTGACGCCGATGCTCGAGAAGAACGACCTCGGCAACATCTGCCACGAGCATCTCGAGTACTACTCGCTCGAATCGTTGAAGTACCTCTTCGAGAAGAACGGCCTCGAGATGTTCAAGATCGAGGAAAACGACATCAACGGCGGCAGCTACCGGATTTTCGCGCGCCACCTGCACGGCACCGGCATCGCCTTTACCGAGCGGGTCACGGCCGACGATCTCAACGCGTTTGCCGAGCGCCTGCGGCGCAATCGCGACGCCTGCGTGTCGTTCATCAAGGCGGAGGTCGCCAAGGGCAAGAAGGTCTACGTCTATGGCGCCTCGACCAAGGGCAACGTCATCCTGCAGTACTACGGTCTCGATGCCAGCCTGATTACCGCGGCCGCCGAGCGCAGCCCGGAGAAGTGGGGCAAGTACACGGTCGGCTCGTGGATTCCGATCGTCTCGGAAGACGAGGCGCGGGCGGCGCAGCCCGACTACTTCCTGGTGCTGCCGTGGGCCTTCTTCGACGAGTTCTACCAGCGCGAGAAGGCGTGGCGCGACAAGGGCGGCAAGTTCATCGTGCCGCTGCCTGAGTTCAGGGTGGTCGGCTAATGACCCGCGCGCTGGTGCTTGGCATCACCGGCCAGGATGGCAGCTACCTGGCGGAAGTGCTGCTCGACAAGGGTTATGAAGTGCACGGCATGGTCCGCCGTTCGGCCACCGGCAACACCCGGAACATCCAGCACCTCATCGACGATCCGGCGATCTTCAACAGCCGGCTGTTCCTCTGCCGCGGCGACCTCGCCGACCCGACCTCGCTCTACCGGATCATCAACCAGGTCAAGCCGCAGGAGATCTACAACGAGGCGGACCAGGATCACGTCGGTTGGAGCTACGACATGGTCGGGTTCTCGGCCGACATCACCGGCGCCGCCGTCGGCCGCCTGCTCGAGATCATCAAGCAGATCGATCCGTCGATCCGCTACTTCCAGCCGTGCACCTCCAACATGTTCGGACGCACCGACAGCGCCACGCAGAGCGAGGACACGCCGTTCAACCCGCAGAGCCCGTACGCGTGCTCGAAGGTCCTCGCCTACCACATGTGCCGCTACTACCGCGACGCGTTCGGGATCTTCGCGTCCACCGCCATCCTCTACAACCATGAGTCGCCGCGGCGCACCGTCGAGTACGTGACCCGCAAGGTGACCCGCGCGGTGGCGCGGATCGCCCGCGGCAAGCAGCAGACGCTCGTGCTCGGCGACCTCAGCGCGAAGATCGACTGGGGCTACTCGCGCGAGTTCATGGAGGCCGCCTGGCAGATCCTGCGGGCGCCGGCGGCGGACGACTTCGTCATCGCCACCGGCGAGGCGCACACGGTGCGCGAATGGGTGGACGAGGCCTTCGCGATCGTCGGCCTCGATCCCGAGAAACACGTCGTCTTCGATGAGCGTTTCATGCGCCCGTCCAAGACCAGCGTCCTGGTGGGCGACATCAGCAAGGCGCGCCGGGTCTTCGGCTTCGAGCCGAAGGTGAAGTTCAAGGAACTGGTGCGGCTGATGGTCGAGTCGGACTTGCGTGAGGAAGATGGCGCCGGCGCCGGATGAGCGATGGATCGTCGCCCTGCTCATCGGCGAGCTGCATTACATGACCGGCCTGAACGCGGTGACCTCGCGCATCGTCGAGCACGCGGTGGCGTGCTGGCAGGCGCAGCCGTCCGCCGTGCTGGTGTGCGAGGCGGCGCCGATGGCGGCACTGGCCCGCAGTCTCGGCGTGCCGGCGGCATCGCTGCGGGTGGCCATTCCCGAACCCGGCGGCCACACCACGCGGTGGGCCGCGGAGCGCATCCGCGCGATGCCGGACCTGGGCGATCGCGCGGTGCGGCTCGTGACGCATCGGCTTCACGGGCCGCGGGCCGCGCGGATGTTTCGCGCGCTCGGTCTGCGCGTCGACCTCGAAGGGCTGGACCTTCCGTTCAACCGCCGCGATCCGGACTGGAAGCTGCGGTCGAACGCGATCTTCCGCTTCTACAATACCGGCGCGTGGGTGTACTGCTTCGCACGTGGATGGCTCTGACATGAAATTGATCATCGAGCCCGGCCGCACGGCGAGGAATTACTGGCGCGATATCTGGCGCTACCGCGAGCTCATGTACTTCCTGGCGTGGCGCGACCTAGCCGTGCGCTACAAGCAGACCGCGATCGGCGTGGCGTGGGCCCTGATCCGGCCCGCCCTGACGATGGTGGTATTCGTGGTGTTCCGGCGGTTTGTCGGCATCGAACCCGGCAGCGTGCCGGATCCAATTCTGGTGCTGGCCGCGGTGCTGCCGTGGCAATTTTTTTCCGCCGCGCTGACCGATTCGTCCGGCAGCCTGATTGCCAACACCAACCTGATCTCCAAGATTTACTTTCCGCGGCTCATTGTCCCGTGCGCCGCCGTGGTCACGACCCTGGCGGACTTTCTGATCACGCTCGGCATGCTGGCCGCGCTGATGGTCTGGTACCGCTTCGCGCCAGGCTGGCAGATCCTGTTGCTGCCCGTCTTCATCCTGCTGACCTTTGGATTGTCGGTGGGTTCAGGCGTGTTCCTGGCGGCCCTGAATGTCGAGTACCGCGACTTTCGCTACGTCGTGCCTTTCATCGTGCAGTTCGGCCTGTTCGTCTCGCCGGTCGCGTTCACCACGGCGAACGTGCCGGAGCGGTGGCGGGCGCTCTACGCGCTCAACCCGATGGTCGGGGTCATCGACGGGTTCCGCTGGGCCCTCCTCGGCGGACGCGCGCCGCTCGATCTGCGCGCCGTGGGACTGGCGATTGCGGTCACCGTGTTCTTCCTGGTTCTCGGGGTGTGGTACTTCCGCCGTGTCGAGCGCGGCTTCGCGGACGTGATCTAACGACCATGAGCGACACCGTCATCCGCGTCGACCACCTCGGCAAGCGCTACCGGATCCGCCATCAGCGGCCGGAACCCTACACCGCGTTGCGCGACGTGATCGCCGACAAGGTGAGAGGGTGGTGGCGCGGCGCCGCGGACCAGCCTTCGGTCGAGGACTTCTGGGCGCTCAAAGACGTGTCGTTTGAAATCCGGCGCGGGGAAGTCGTCGGCGTCATCGGCCGCAACGGCGCCGGAAAATCCACGCTGCTGAAGATCTTGAGCCGAATCACGGAACCCACCGAAGGCCGGGTGGAACTGGACGGCAACGTCGCCAGCCTGCTCGAGGTGGGCACCGGCTTTCACCCGGAGTTGAGCGGCCGTGAGAACGTCTTCCTCAACGGTGCGATCCTCGGGATGTCCCGCGTCGAGATCAAGAGGAAGTTCGACGAGATCGTGGCGTTTGCCGAGATCGAACGCTTCCTCGACACGCCGGTGAAGCGTTATTCCTCCGGCATGTACGTGAGGTTGGCGTTTGCCGTCGCCGCGCACCTGGAGCCGGAAATCCTGATCGTCGACGAAGTGCTGGCGGTGGGAGACGCGCAGTTCCAGAAGAAGTGCCTCGGCAAGATGGACGACGTAGCGAAGGCGGGGCGCACGGTGCTCTTTGTGAGCCACAACATGGCCGCGGTGGCGTCGTTGTGCAGCCGCGCGGTGGTGCTGCGCGGCGGCCGGCTCGAGCTCGACGATCGCCCGGAGGTCGCGATCAGGAGCTACCTGAACGATGCGGGCAACACCGGGCGCATCGCGCTCGCCGGCATCCCGCGCAAGGGCACGGGGCTGGCCAAGTTCACCGGATTCCACATTGAAGACGCCAGAGGCGTGATCACCACCAGCGTACAATCAGGCGATGACGTGCGGCTGGTGTTCGATTTCGAGTGCGAGCCCGGCACGCTGGGCCGCCCGATCGACGTCGGCTTCGGTGTCCATGGCACCTACGACGAAGTGCTCTTTGTGCTGTACGCTTCGTATATCGGCAAGTCACTGAGCGTGTCGAGCACGCGCGGACGCTTCGTCTGTAACATCCGCCGCTTTCCGCTCAGTCCGGGCACCTACTCGGTCTACCCGCGGATCGAGATCAATGCCGTCGAGGCCGACTTTCCACAACTGCCGGTCGGCACCATCGAAGTGGTCGACGGTGACTTCTTCGGCAGCAAGCAACGCACCAACGCCAGGGGCGCGGGTCCGTTCCTCGTGGATGGGGACTGGAACGTCGAGTCGTGAATGGAACAGGTGACAGCATGAAAGTCGCGTTGGTCGGCTGCGGCGCCGTATCCGAGGTGCTTTACGGCAAGGCCCTGTTGCAATTGGAAGGTGAAGGGCTCGTCTCGACGTCGGCGGTCGTCGATCCCAATCCGCGGCGCACCGCCGTCGTCGGCGCGATCCTGCCCGGCGCCCGCCAGTGCGCGAGCCTGGACGAGGCGTTGGCCCAGGCTAAGCCCGACCTGGCCATCATCGCCGCCCCGCATCGATTCCACGCCGACCAGGCGGTGCAGTGCCTCGACGGATCCGTTGCCGTGCTGTGTGAGAAGCCGATGGCCACCACCGTCGCCGAATGCGATCGCATGATCGCGGCCGCCGAACGCAGCGGGCGCGTGCTCGCGGTTGGTCACTTTCGCCGCTTCTTTCCGTCCTGTCAGATTATCAAGACCATGATCGTCACCGGAGCGTTGGGTGCGGTGCGGTCGTTCCGGGTCCTCGAGGGCGAGACCTACAGCTGGCCCGCGCAGTCGGCGTCGTTCTTCAAGCGTGAGGAGTCCGGCGGCGGCGTGCTAATTGATGCCGGCGCCCACACGATCGATCTGCTGCTGTGGTGGCTGGGCGACGTAAGCGAGGCCCATTACGTAGACGACGCGATGGGCGGGGTGGAGGCAAACAGCGTGCTGCGCCTGAAGATGGCGAGCGGTGCCGCGGGCACCGTGCACTTGAGCCGCGACTGGCCGCTACCGAACCGATACGTGATCGAGTGCGAGCACGGGTGGGTGACCTACATCTGCGACCAGGTCGATCGCCTCGAGTGGGGTTTTCACGCGCGGCCCTACGGACTGGAATCCGGCATTCACGCGATGGCGAACAACCTTGCCGAGCCGCGCCAACTGGGTGCTGACGTGCCGTCGTTCATGGCGTGCTTCGTCAACCAGCTTCGCAATGTCGTCGCCGCCGCCAAGGGGCAAGCGCCCCTGGGCGTGTCGGGCGTCGAGGCACGGAAAACGGTGGCGCTGATCGAAGATTGCTATCGCCGCCGCACGCTGTTGCCGATGCCGTGGCTCGAACCGGGCGAACTTGCTCGCGCCCACCGGCTGGCCCATGTCTAAGCGCGCCACGGCCGGCATTCTTGGCGCCAGCGGCTTCATCGGCAGCCGCCTGGCCGAATGGCTCATCCTCAACGACCTGGCGGACGTGCGGCCCATCGTCCGCTCGTTCCGCGGGCTGTCGCGGCTTTCCCGTTTCGATCTGGACAGCCGGGTGGCCGACGCCACCGATCAGGCCGGCCTCACCACCGAGCTGCAGGGGTGTGACGTCGTGTTTCATTGCGTCGTCGGTGGCCACGAGACGATCCTGAAGAGCATCGAGGCAACGTATCGCGCCGCGGCCGCCGCCGGCGTGCGGCGGCTGGTGTATCTGAGCAGCGCCGTGGTGCACGGGCACAATCCGGCGCCCGGCACCGACGATGACAGCGAACTGCTGGCCAACCAGCCGTTCGAATACAACGTCAGCAAGGTGATGGCGGAGCAGCGGCTCACCGAGCTCAGCCAGGACCGGAAGGTGGAAACGGTCGTGTTGCGGCCGTGCATCGTGTTTGGCCCGCGCTCGCAGTGGTGGACGGCGCAGGTGGCCACGCAGCTCCTGCTCAAGACCGCCTACCTGGTTGAAGGCGGAACGGGCATCTGCAACACGATCTACATCGACAACCTGGTCAAAGCGATGTGGCTGGCGTCGGCCGAACCGGCAGCGGCCGGCCAGGCCTTCTTGCTCACCGACGGCGAGCGCGTGACGTGGCGAGACCTGTATGCCAGCGTCGCGGCCGCGGTGAACGTCGATCCGGCCGGGATTCTCAGTGTGTCGCTCGAGGAAATGCGCGAAGTCCAGCGCGTGGCCCTGGTGCAGAAACGCCTCGGCAAGATCAAGCAGAGCCGGGTGTCGCGGCTGGCGATCGGGATGATGTCGGAAAAACTCAAACACGTCGGCCGGGCGGTGTTGTCCACGCCGCCACCGCCGCCGGGCACGGCGGCGCCCGTCTCCGCACCGTCACCGGTGATCGATCCGGAGATCACGAGCCTGCAATGGTGTGAGTCGATGCTGCCGATCGCCAAGGCGGCCACGGTGCTGGGCTACCAGCCGCAGGTCAGCTTCAAGGATGCGTCGGCCCGTACTGCCGCCTGGTTGCGCTTCGCGCTCGGCGTTTCCTGACCGCCATGCAGGTTTCCATTCTGATCCCGACCCGCAACCGCTGCGAGGCGCTGCGCAAGACCCTTGAGTCGCTCGCCGCGATCGCGCCCGATGCCGGCAACCACGAGGTCATCGTCGTCGACAATGGATCGACCGACGATACCCGCGCGGTCGCGGAGCACGCGGCTCACGCGCTGCCGGCGCTGCGCTATGTCTTCGAGCCGATGCCGGGGCTGCTATCCGGACGACATCGGGCGGCGAAGGAGGCGAAGGGCGACGTCTGCGCCTACCTCGACGATGACGTTCAGGTCGGGCCCGAGTGGTTGACCGGAATGACGGACGCCTTCCGCGATCCCGGGGTGGCGATGGTCGGCGGCCCGTCCACGCCGCTCTTCCGGTCGGAACCGCCGGACTGGCTGGCGGAGTTCTACGCGGAGGACGAGCAGGGGCGCTATTGCGGTTGGTTGAGCCTGTTTGACGGTGGCGATCGGATCAAGGACATCGATCCCTGCCTGGTGTGGGGGCTCAACTACGCGATCCGCAGGCCGGTGCTGTTCGACGTGGGTGGCTTTCATCCCGACAACATTCCCAAGGCGCTGCAGCGCTACCAGGGCGACGGCGAAACCGGGCTGAGCCTCAGCGTCAAGCGCGCGGGATTGAAGGCGCAGTATCACCCGAAGGTGGCGGTGCAGCACGTCACGCCGGCGTCACGACTCACCGCCGAATACTTCGCGGAACGGGGCTTCTACCAGGGCGTCTGCAATTCGTATACGCAGCTTCGCGAGGATGGCGGACGGGCGGCGGCGCCACCATCCCCGAGCTGGCTTGGCCGGCTCCGGCAATTCGCCCGCGACAACATCCACGGCGAACAATCCCCGGCCGCCGCGATGCGGCGCCGGACCGCTGCCGCGTATGCGGCGGGCCACGCCTTCCACCAGCAGGAAGTGCGGCGCGATCCCACGCTGCTCGAGTGGGTGCTGCGGCCCGACTACTGGGACTACCAGTTGCCAAGCGGCTGGGAGCAGTATCTTGGCGCGATCGGAACACCGCGCTAGCCCATGCCCATCACCCGCATTCTCCTGGTTCGAGACGGGGATTTTTTCATCCACGTCTACCAGCTCGCCCGGTTGCTGGCGAAGGCCGGGCTCGACGTTGAAATACTCAACACCTCGAACGCTGAGCCCGAACCGTTGTATCGCGACCTGATTGCGCAGACCCGGGCGTTGGGCATCCCGTGTCACCTCGTCACCGGGCCGCCGCCGTGGCTCGAGGGCAGGCTCCTGGCCCTTGGCTACCAGCTGCACATCGTCACCAAGCGCGCCGCGATCACGCCGCACAAGGTCCGCGAGTCGCTCAAGGTCCTGTCGACGCGGCCGCCGTTCGACCTCGTGATTGCCTTTGATCCGTCGTCGCTCTACCTGGCTTGCCAGCTGTTTCGCAACGAGCTCAGCCGGATCGTGGAGTACAGCCTGGAGGTCAGCGACGAGTCGCACGGTGATTTCCAGACGCGCCGCACCGAGCGGAGCTTCCGGCTCTTCGAACGGTCGACGTTGCCGCAGCTGCGGGCCCTGCTGATCCAGGATCGGTTTCGCGCGCAGGTGCTCCTCCGCCACGTGCGCCACGCGGAGAAGGTCCGCACCATCTTCTTCCCCGTGGCGATGAGCGGACCAGGCCGCCGGCCGGCGCCGCGGCCCGCCGGCGCGGGCGAGGCGCGGGTGCTGTTCTTCGGTGGTCTGTGGTCCGAAGCGTTCTTGCGGGAGCTGCAGCTCATCTCGACGCACTTCCGTGACGGGCAGGTGCTGATGATTCGCGGCGGACGAGGGGCGGTCCGCTCGACGCCCGTCGACGGCAGCAAGGTCGACGTCAGCACCGAGCCGATTCCGTTTGCACACGTGAACGACGTGATCGCGACGGCCGACCTCGGTCTCGCCATCTACCCGAGCGAGGAGGCCAACAGCCGGTGCTCGGCCTTCGCCTCGGAGAAGGTCGCCCGCTATTTGCAGTGCGGGATCCCGTTCATCGCCTTCGACCATGAGGACTATGCCTTCCTCCGCGCCGAGACCGGCTGTTGCGAGCTGGTGGCGAGCTACGCCGAAGTCCCTGATGCGGTGAACCGGATTATGGATAACTATGAACGTTACCAGCGCGGCGCCGTGGCCGCGTTCGAGCGATTCTATTGGCACGACATCACCGGGCCGGCACTGCTGCGCGAGCTCGCCAGGGACTGAGTCATGATCCGATCCACGATTCGCTGGTCGATCGAGCAGGTCCGGAGCCGCCTGCTCGCGGGTGTTGCGCACCAGGAAGACCTCGATCGTCTCTACGACCAGATCGCCGGACTGATGCAGATTCAATCGGCGATGGGCGGCACGCCGATTCTCAAGCCGATGCGCGGATGGGCCCTCTCCCCGGATGCGATGGGCTGGATCCTCACCGACTTGCAGGAACGATCCTCGCCGACGGTCGTCGAATTTGGCTGCGGGCAATCCACCGTGATCCTGGCGGCCTGGATCAAGAACCGCGGCGCCGGCCGCCTGACGAGCTTCGAGCACGATCCCGCGTATGCCGCGGCAATCCGGCGGCAGCTGGAGGCGTGCGGTCTCGCGTCTCAGGTCGACCTGCAGGTGGTGCCGCTGGTTGAATATCCCGCCGTTGGCGCGCTGCCGCCATGCCAGTCGTACGCGCTGCCGGACCGCCGCGATCTCGCGATTGATGTCGCCCTCGTCGATGGCCCGCCGTACTGGGCCGGCGACGCCACGCGGTACCATCCGCTGCGGTGGGCCGCCGATCGCCTGAGCCCGGATGGGGCGGTGTATCTCGACGACACCATCCGGGCCGCCGAACAAGGCGTCGTCCGCGAGCTGTGCCTGCAGGTGCCGGCCATCGTCACCGAGAACCTGAAAGCCGAGAAGGGACTCACCAGGGGCAAGCGGGGGAGCGCAGGGTGAAAGAGCTTGCCCGGGCGCTGACGCCGCCCTTCATGTGGCGCGCGTTCTCGCGCCTGCGCGAACGCGTCGTCGCGCCACCCGCGGCAATGTTTCGCGGCGTTCATGACACCTTCAGCGCGGTGGCCGACGCGCGGCCCTGGGACCAGGCGCGCTACCTCGACGCGTCGCGGCGGCTGCTGCGCGAATGCCAGTCGGGCCAGCTGCCGCCGCAGTCGGAGACCGCGCACGCGCTCATCACCTTCATCCTCAACACGATGCCGGCCGGTGCGGTGCCGCGAGTGCTCGATTGGGCCGGCGGCACGGGCATCCGCTACTGGACCACGCGCCGGGCCCTCCATCGGCCGGTGCAGTGGCTCGTCGTCGACCGCCCCGTGCTGGCGTCGATCAGCCGCGAAATCATGGGCGAGTCGGCAGAGCTGTCGTTCCGCGAGGCGTTGCCGGCGCGAGGCGCCGCCACGTTCGACATCGTGATCGCGTATGCCTCGCTGCAGTACGTCGAATCGCAACGCGAACTGCTGGAGGCCCTCGCGAGTTATCGGCCCCGCTACATCCTGCTGGTCCGGCTGATGACGCGGCTCGGGCGCGGCTACGTGACCTGCCAGAACGTGCATGGCTTCGACACGCCGTGCAAGGTGTCGAGCCTCGA
Organism: Vicinamibacterales bacterium; assembly: GCA_039934485.1. Taxonomy (GTDB): domain Bacteria; phylum Acidobacteriota; class Vicinamibacteria; order Vicinamibacterales; family UBA2999; genus 12-FULL-67-14b. Next base: position 2,921 of record JBDTMB010000105.1, on the reverse strand, counting down.
GGAGATCGAGACCACGCTCAAGGGCTGCGGCTATCATCAGACCCTGTTGATGGACGATGGCCTGGATCTGACGTTGTATTTTGACGACAACGTTCCCGACGAGTTGCGCGTGGGCCGCGAACGGCTGCTGGTCTTCGAGCGCGACGGTGACGCGCACTAGCGCATGCCGACCCTCCTGATGCTCGCCTTCGAGTTCCCGCCGATGAGCGGGATTGGGATGCTGCGCTCGTTCAAGCTCACCAAGTCCCTGCCGGAGCACGGCCTCACCCCGGTGGTGGTGACGACCGACAGTGCTTCGCTGGACGCCTGGTTCGGCCGGACGCTGGACACCGGGCCGCTCGACGAACTGCCGGACGACCTCGCGATTCATCGAGTGCCGTGTCCGCGACCTCCCATCCCAGGCGGGTTGTGGGCGCGCCGGCTTCGCCACTTCTTTTCGATCGGCGAAGAGGACATCGGGCGGCAGTGGGGGCCGCACTTGACGTCGGCGTGGGATCGGCTGGTGGCCGAGTCGACGCCCGCCGCCGTCTACGTGAGCGTGCCGCCGTTCAGCATCGCACCGCTCGCGGTGAAGCTGGCGCGCCGGAGCGGGCTGCCCGTGATCCTGGACTTTCGCGACAACTGGTCGCAGTGGTGTCACAGCCCGTATACCACCTGGCTTCACTACCAGCTGGTGTTGTGGCGGGAGCGCGCGTGTCTGGAGCAAGCCAGCGCGATCGTCGCGACGACCGCGCAGATCGTCCGCGACTTGCAGGCGGCGCATCCCCACGTCGATCGGCGGAAGTTCCGCGCCATTCCGAGCGGCTACGATGCGCCGCTGCTGCCGGTGGCGGCGCCCCGCGAAGCGGCCACGGCCGCGCGTCCATTCGTGATCGGTTACGTCGGCAGCTTCTATTACTTGCCGCAGCTGCGCGCGTCGGTGATGGAGCCCTGGTACCGCCTGCCTCCCCGGCACTGGCTGCACTACACGCCGCGGCGGGAGGATTGGCTCTATCGCACGCCGTTCTTCTTCTTTCGCGCACTGCAGCGGCTGTTCGAAGCGCGTCCCGAGCTGCGAGCCACCGTCAAGGTGCGCTTCGTGGGCGATTCGCACGACTGGCTGCGGCAGCAAGTGGAGCACTTTGGCTTGCAGGACGTCGTCGAGCACCTGGGCCGGCTGCCGCACGCGGCAACGCTCGAGTTCGAGGCCCGTTGCGACGCCTTGCTGGCAACCTCGGCGAAGGTGATTGGCGGCCGCGACCCGTACATCGCCGGCAAGACGTTCGAATACCTGACCTCTGGCCGGCCCGTCGTGGCGGTGGTCGCCGCGGGCGAGCAGCGCGACTTCCTGCAGGAATCCGGCATCGCGTTGATGTGTGATCCGGACGATCCGGCATTGTCGGCGCATGCCCTCGAGCAGCTGGTCACGGGCCGCTTCGTGCCGCACCAGAACGTCCCGTTCTTGAAAGCCTTTCAGTCCAGCGAGGTCAGCCGGAAACTGGCGGCGGTAGTGTCGGAACTCTGACTCGCAGAAAAGATCGTCACGCGCTCGGCGCGCACGATGAACCGCTTCGGCGCATGCCCGATGTAACTGAACGGGTAGCAAGTGATCAGGGTCAACGATGCCGGCTCATGCGGAGCCAGCACCGAGAGATCATCCGGTGCGACGATCGAGAGGTCGCGAACCACGTAGCTCAAGTCGCCGCGCGAAGTGCGGACGAGAATCTCGTCTCCCACCTTGATCCTGCGAAGCGCCCGGAAACGCCCATCGCGATGCGCCGCAATCGCGCTGTTGCCGGCCTGCCAGGGCCACGGCGTATCGGACAAGTGATCCGCCGAGTAGAGCAGGGACTCCGCATCGTCGCCTTCGATGATTGGCGTCGAGAGGCCAAGGCGCGGCACCGACAGGAGGCCGACGAGCGCGCCCGGCATCGCGTCGCTCGAGGCCATCTCGCCGCGTTCGAGCCTGAGTGTCTGCGCGCGGTCGAACCGGTAGGCCGCAAAGGCATGCGCGCCCACGGTGCCCAGGCACACGACGCCAATCATCAGCAACGTCCACTCCATCGATCTGACGAGCCGCTCACTCATGTGGCGGGCCCCCGCCCAGCGTCTTGAAGAAATAGCCGTCCCTGGCGCGGACCGACAGCGCCTTGCCCTCGGGCGAGCGTGCCTGCACCCGAATCCGGCGGCGGACGCCCTCCGGCATCGTGCGCGAGGGCGCGTACGCCAGCGTGTACGCGCTGCGGATGTCTTGCGCGATCTTCTCCAACACCGCCGGCATGGCCGCCGCATTACGGGGTGAGAACAGGGCGCCGCCAGTGGCGTTGGTGAGCCCGCGCAGCAGTCGCGGATTGGAATCGCGCATCAGCGGATCGTCGACGACCACCGCGTAAATGGTCGCATCCGAGTCGTGCACGGCCTTGATGACCTCTTCCTTGTGCGCCGTGCTGGCGTTGTCGCTGCCGTCACTGATCAGGATCAAGACCTGCCGGGGGTGGATGCCACGACGGACGCGGCCGAGGCCGTCCATCACCGCGTCGTAGACCGCCGTCATCCCGGCGGTGGTGATGGCCGAGGCCACCGACGAGGAAAACAGCTGCGGACTGGTGTCGCCCACGACCGCCGGTCCCCACGCGCGACGCACATGCTCGTTGAAGGTCAGGACGAACACTTCATCGTCTGGGCGGCTGTTGCGGGTCAAGGCCAGTGCGGAGGCGATGACCCGCTCGCGGTGTGGCCGCATGCTGGCGCTGTTGTCGATGAGCAGCCCGATCGTCGCCGGCAGGTCCTCGCCCGAAAACATCCCGAGCGGTTGCGGCTCGCCGTCCTCAATCACGGTGAATGCGTCACGGCCCAGTCCCCTGACATGGCGGCCTCGTGAATCGAGCACCGACACGTGCAGCACAACCAGTTCGGAGGTTGCCGAAAAGGCGGGCTGCGGC
>JBDTMB010000104.1:0-14304 GCA_039934485.1 Vicinamibacterales bacterium | reverse complement strand
CACGAGATAGGGCTGCAGCGAATCAGCCGTCTTGCCCCACAACACGATGCGGTGCCATTCGGTCTGTTCCTTCTTCTCGCCCTCTTTCGAGGTCCAGTTCTCCGTCGTCGCAATGCTGAAGCTGGCCACCGACTGACCGCCGGGCGTCACGCGCACCTCGGCGTCCTTGCCGAGATTTCCCACCAGGATCACTTTGTTCACACTGCCCATGTCACTCCGCCCCTCTCACCGCTAATCGCTCTTCGGTCGCTCAGCTTTAGTTTTGGTTATTGTTTATTGTTTATTGGTTATTGCTTATTGTTTATTTCTTAAGCCGGTCGAGGTTCTGTTTCGCGAGCCGCGCCAGGTCCGAGTCGGGATATTGCTTCAGCAGCGTCTCCCACGACTCGCGCGCGCGATCCGGCTGGCCGACGCGATCGAACGCCAGGCCGCGCTTGTAGTACGCGTCCGGCACGCGATCGCCCTTCGGGTAGTTGGTGATCACCCGGTTGAACGCATCAATCGCCTCGGCGAACTTGCCATCGGAGTACTGGCACTCGCCGATGTACCACTGCGCGTCGTCGGCGGCGTCGGTGCGGGAATAGCTCTTGAGATAGGTGTCAAACCCCTGGATGCAGAGGGACCACTGCCCGGCAGTGAAATCCGCCCATGCCGTGTCGTACAGGCGCTGCGGCGACATCGCCGGCGACGCCGGTGACACGGGCGACGGCGGCGGGTCAGCCGGCGGCGTCTGGACGCCTGAGGCGTTGGGCAGCGCGGTCATCGGTTCGGCCGGCGCCGACGGTGGCGGGTACTGCGGGATCGCCAGCCGCAGCGCCTCGACCTCCTGCGACAGCGAAGTGATGCGCACGTTGGTCTCGTCGACGCGCTCGCGGACGATGCGCAGGTCGCTGCCGAACTGGTCGACCACCAGCTTCTGGTCGGCCATCGCCTTTCGCGACGACGTGTTTTGTTCTTCGAGGCGCGTCGAGATCGCCTTCAAGTTGTCGCCCAGCGCCGCCAGCGCGGCCGTGAGTTGCTGCTGCAGTTGTTGCGTCTGCTCCTGCAGCATGCGGATGTCGGCCATCATCTGCATCTCTCGCTTCGACTGCGCGCCGGCCGGCGACGCCAGCGCGATGGCCCATGCAAAGGCCAGCACTCCGGGAAGAAAACGTCGGCTCATGCCCCCCATGTTACTTCGCCGTGATCACGAAATGCGCGCGCCGATTCTTGGACCAGGCGGCATCGTCGTGGCCGGCGTCGAACGGAAATTCCTTGCCGTAGCTGACCGTGCGGATCTTGTCGGCGGGGACCCCGAGCGAAACGAGATACGCCTTGGCCGCCACCGCCCGGCGCTCGCCGAGGGCCAGGTTGTACTCGGCCGTGCCGCGTTCATCGCAATGCCCTTCGATGGTGACCTGCCAGGCCGGGTATTTCTTCAGCACCGCGGCGTTGGCCTCGAGCACCTGCTGGCCCGTCTGGCTCATTTCGGCGCTGTCGAGCTCAAAGAACAGCGGCTTGAGGGGCGAGTCGCGGTTGAGGTCATCGAGCGACTTCGCGCCGATGCTGTCTTCGGTCATCGGCTCTGGTGGCATCAGCACGGGCTCCGCCACCGGCCGGGGCGGTGCCGGCGGGGCCGGCGGCGTGGTGTTCGAGGTGGCTGCCGGCGGCGGCATCGGCCGCGCCACGGGCGGCTTCTTCTTGCTGCAGGCGCCCACGGTTACCGCCAGCAGGACCACCACGGCGACCATCAACAATGATTTACGTCTCATAAGAACCCTCGTCGAACCTTCGTTAGGAACGCTTGTGTGAACGATCGCACTGAACCGTCCTGAACCATCGTGCTGAACTACTGCGACCAATTCGGCATCTTGTTGTTGCCGTCGCGGGTCAGTTGGCGCACGTTCTTGCCGTCGTAGTCCACGGTGAAGACCTGGCTCTTGCCGGCGCGGGTCGAGACAAACGCGAGGTGGCGGCCATTGGGCGACCACGCCGGGCTCTCGTTGGTGCCTTCACCGAACGTGATCTGCCGCGTCTCGCCGCTGGCGATGTTCAGGATCTTGATGTCGTAGCCCGGCCCGGTGCGGGACGTGAACGCGATCTCGTTGCGAGGTGGCGGCGACCACGTGGCGCGATCGGCGTACGACTCAAAGGAGATTCGCCGCAGGCCGGTGCCGTCCACGCCCACCACCCAGATCTGCGGGCTGCCGGTCCGCTCCGAGGTGAAGGCGACCTGCGTGCCGGTGGGCGACCACGTCGGCGTCACGTCGATCGCCTGGTTGTCGGTCAACCGGCGCAGGTTCGAGCCGTCGCGATTGATCACGTAAATCTCGGGATTGCCGTCGCGCGTGGACATGAACGCGAGGCGGGTACCGTCGGGAGAGAACACGGGGAGGAAGTTCTGCCCGATATTCTTGGTGGGCGATTCCATCGTGCCGGCGTAGATGTTCGAAATCAGGATGTCCGGCACGCCCGACCGATACGAGGTGTAGGCAATCGAACGGCCGTCCGGCGACCAGTTCGGCGTGATGTTCAGGTTCCGGTTGATCGTGATGCGGCGCTGGTTGGCGCCGTCGTAGTCGCTCACGTAGATTTCCTGCACGTCGCGCTTCTCGACCGAGGAAATCACCGGGTCGCGGTTGCGGTCGGAGGTGAAGGTCAGCTTGGTCCGCGCCACGCCGCGCACCTGGCGCTGCGAATCGTGGAGTTCATCCGCCATCGTGTGCGCGTACAACCGGGGATTCGCCGCCGAGCCGCTGTATTCGCGCCCGTACGCCTGCTGCCGGCCCCGCACGCCATAGAGCCGCATCTCGACGCGCACGCCGGTCGGCGTCTTCTGCACCGTGCCAATCACGACCGCATCGGCGCCGAGCTCGCGCCAGCGATCGTACGGCACGGTGTCGATCGACGGCGCGGCCGGAATCGACTTGTAGGTGTCGCGCGGGATCATCACGTACTCCCGCTCGTAGTTCATGTCGGCCCACAGCGTTTCGCCGATCACCCGGGCCGCGTCCTGCGTTTCGCGATCGGTCGAGAGCGCCAGGAAGTCGGGGACCGCCAGCCGGGGCGGCGAGCCGCCCTCGCCGTTGATGACGATGCTGACGCTGTTGGGCTGCTGGGACGGCGGCGGCGTGGCCGGTTGCTGCGCCGCGACCAGCACCGTGGCGGTGGCCAGGACGAACAGGATGCCGGGCAGCTGCAAGGTCGTGCGCGTGGGCTTGATCATTTTTGATACTCGAAATTCAGGTGCACGCCAAGCGCCGGCTGGTCGTACCCGGCTGGCAATGGCGGCAGTTTCGTGAGCTGGAGCGCTCGCGACGCGAGATAGTCCAGTCCCTGGTTGCCACTCGATTTTTCCACTTCGACGTCGACGATCCGGCCGTCCTTCTGAATCACGAAGTGCATGATGGTGACCCCCACGGCCTGCTGCTTCGAGTTCCAGTTGCGCGTGATGAAGTCCTTCATGATCGCGAGATATTCAGGACAGCAGAAGTTGGCCACATCCAGGTAGCCGCCCTGGCCGCCGGCGCCCGACGACAGTCCGAAGCCCTGTCCCTTGCCGGTGTCGGCCACCGTCGTCCCTTTTTCAACTTCGGCGCCCTTGGTCGGCGTGCGGCTCCGCGGATCCTTCGCGTCCACCTTGTTCGGCGTCGTCTTCACCGGCAGTTTCCTGGTGGGCTCCACCATTTCCGGCGTTCTCGCCGCCGGCGGCCGGACCGGTTCGATCGGCTGCTTCGGCTGGACCGGCACCGCCTGCTGAATCGGCCGGCCGCCCAGCGTGGCCAGGCCGCCGTCGCGGGGACCTTCCGGACCACCGAGGCTCACCTGCATCACGACCTCGGGTTCTTTCTTCTCCGCGCCCCAAAATGCGGCGGGCACGAGCACCACGATCGCCAGCGCCAGCAGGTGCGCCAGCACCGAAACGCCTACCATCGAGTTGAGGCCGTCCGCATCGCGAGAGCGAGCGACGAGCACTGCGGAGACCGCGTCCATGGTTATGGCTGGCGCCGCTCCTGCGCGATGATGCCGACGCGCTCGATGCCGGCGGCTTTCATCCGGCCGAAGACGTCCATCAAATCCTGCAGCTGCACGGCGCCGTCGCCGCGCAGGTAGACGTCGCGCTTCTCCCGGTTCTGCATCAGCTGGCGCATGCGCTCGCCCAGCACCTCGATGGGGACCGACTCGTCATCGATGAAGACGCGATGGTCCTGCCGGAACGACGCCGGCACCGTGACGTAGGTGCGGGCATCGGTCATCTTGTCGGCGCGGCGCGAGACGGGCAAGTTCACCTCGACACCCTTCTGCAACATCGGTGCCGCGACCATGAAGATGATCAGCAGCACGAGCATCACGTCCACCAGCGGGATCACGTTGATCTCCGACAGGGAAGTGGAGACCCGCCTGCCGCGTCGGCGGCCGTCGCTGACCGGCGGCGCCATCACCTTCGGCATGAGAGCGCCCTCGTCATCGTTGTTATCTGCGTCATCTGCGGCCTACGTGAAGTTCCTTTCAGCGATGTTCAGGAACTCGAGCGCGAAATCATCCATCTCCGACGCAAAGATCTTCACCTTCGACGTGAAGTGGTTATAGAAGTAGACGGCGGGAATGGCGGCGAAGAGGCCAAGCGCGGTGGCGATCAACGCCTCGGCAATGCCGGGCGCGACGACCGCGAGGTCGGTGGAGCCCTGCGTGCCGATGTTCATGAATGCGGTCATGATTCCCCACACCGTGCCGAACAACCCGATGAACGGCGTGATGCTCGCGGTGGTGGCCAGGAACGTCACGCGCTTCTCGAGCTTGTTCACTTCAATCGACGAGGCGCGCAACAGCGCACGATCGACGGCGGTGATGCTCTTCAAGGTAGGACGCGGCGCGGGGCTGCCAGGACTGGCCGGCGCCGGTGTGGCCTGTCGCAACTGCGCGGTCAGTTCCGCATAGCCGGCCTGGAACATGCCCGTGAGCGGACTGGCGCCAAGCGACGGGCACACGGCCTGCACTTCGGAAAACTTGGTGCTCTTGCGGAAGACCGCGAGAAAGGTCACGGTCTGTTTCGCGATGCCCCGGTAGTTCCAGCTCTTGTAGAGGATGATTCCCCACGAGACCACCGAGAAGAGGAGCAGGATCGCCATCACCCCTTTGACAGGGGGACTGGCGTTGAGCACGAGGTCAACAAAATCTCCGGCAGCCGCTCGAACAGGCGGAGCACCGCCGTCGAGTTGCAGGGCCAGGACAAACCATCCAGGCGTGGGCAACTAAGCCTCCGTATCCGTATCGATTGTGGGAAAAACGCTGCTGGGAGCGCGCCGTTCTGTGCAACCGTAACACAGGCCGCGAAATTCTGTCAAACCCATGATACGATGGCAGTTCCGCTCACCAATCAAGTTCCCGCAAGCACGAGGCGCTGCCGCATGATTCGCTATCTCGCCATCCGCAACCTCGCGGTGATCGAGTCGGTCGCGGTCGATTTTGAACAATCGTTCAATATCCTGACCGGCGAGACTGGTGCCGGCAAGTCCATCCTCGTCGAAGCCGTCGGCCTGCTCCTGGGTGGCAGGGCCACGCAGGATCTCATCCGGACCGGTGAAGACATCGCCACGGTGGAAGCGCTGTTTGAGACCCCGGATGGCGGCGAGCTGATCGTCCGCCGCGAAATCACCTCGCAGGGCCGAAGCCGGGCCTTCATCAATGGCGCGCTGGCCACGGCGGCGGCGCTCAAGGACCTCTCCAACCGGCTGGTCGAGCTCCACGGTCAGCACGAGCACCAGCAGTTGCTCGATCCGTCGCAACACCTGGCGTTGCTCGACACGTGGGCTGGACTCGACCCGTCCCGCGCCGCGGTGTCGGCCGCGCACGACTCGGTGCGTGGCTTTCGCGAGCAGCTCGATCGGCTGCGGATGGACGACCGCGAGCGCGCCGCCCGGCTTGACCTCGTCGAGTTTCAACTGGGGGAGCTGCAGCGCGCGAACTTGCAGGCGGGTGAAGACGAGACGCTCGCCGCCGATCGCCAGTTGCTGCGCAGTGCCGACACCATCCAGCGGTTGTGCAGCGAGGGCTACGCCGAGTTGTACGACACCGAGGACGCGGCGCTCGTCGCGCTCGGCCGGGTCTGGAAGAAGGTGGGGGAGCTGGCGGCCATCGACCCGCGGTTTGCGCCGTACCTCGAGGCCCGCGACGGCATCAAGGCGCAGCTCGAAGACCTGGCCATCACGCTCCGCGATTTCGCCGCCGGCATCGACGCGTCACCCGGGCGGCTGCAACACGTGGAGGACCGTCTGGCGCTGATCGAGCGTCTAAAGCGCAAGCACGGTGGCACGCTCGAAGCCGCCATCGCCCACCGCGATCGGCTGGCGCTGGAACATCGCGCGCTGACCGGCGGAGAATCGACCCTCGCCGAGATTGAAGAACGCCTCCGCGAGTCGAGCAGGATTTTCCTCGCGCTGGCTCGCCAGCTGTCCGCGTCGCGAACCGAAGCCGCCGGCCGCTTTGCCCGCATGATTGAGAGCGAGCTGGGCGAGCTGGCGATGGAGCGCACCCGGTTCGAGGTCCGCCTGGCCAGCAGCGAGGCTGACGACCGCTGGACCGGCGCCGGTATCGACACCGGTGAATTCTTCCTGTCGCCGAATGTCGGCGAAGAGTTGCGTCCACTGGCGCGGATCGTGTCCGGCGGCGAGCTGTCGCGGGTGATGCTGGCGCTCAAGACGCTTGGCGGCTCCGGGGGCCACTCGCGCGACGGGGACGCCGAGCACCGGATGGCGGGGAAGACGCTGATCTTCGACGAGGTGGACGCCGGGATCGGCGGACGGGTGGCCAGCGTGGTGGGGGAGAAGCTGGCGGCGCTCGGCGATCGTTTCCAGGTCCTGTGCATCACGCACCTGCCGCAGATTGCGGCCTGCGGCCGTACGCACTTCCTGATCGACAAGCGCGTCCAGGGCCGCCGGACGGTCACGAGCGTGACGCGGCTGACCGACGACGGGCGGGTGGCCGAGGTGGCGCGGATGATGGGCGGCTCGGCGGCCGGGGCCAAGGCGCTCGACAGCGCGCGCGAGCTCCTGGACGGGGCCAGGGCGAAAGGCGAAAGTCGGGCAATGGCGAAAGGCGAAAGTCCGCAGCGGGCGAAAGCGAAGCTAAAGGCCCCGCCGGCAAACAAGGAACGGCTCCGTTGAAATACTTCATCGAAACCTACGGCTGCCAGATGAACGTGCACGACTCGGAGCGGATGGCCGGCCTGCTCGAGCAATCCGGCTACGACGCGGCCGCCACCGAACTCGACGCCGACCTGGTGGTGATCAACACCTGCAGCGTTCGCGAGCGCGCCGAGGACAAGCTCTACACCCGCCTTGGCGAGATCAAGGAGATGGCCCGCGACCACGGCCGCGATCCGCTTGTGGTCGTGGCCGGGTGCGTGGCGCAGCAAGAAGGCGGCGAGCTCCTCAAGCATGGGCGCGGCGTCGACCTGGTCGTCGGCACGCAGCAGATCAAGATGTTGCCGATGCTCGCGACGGCCGCCATCGAGCGGTCGGGGCGCGTCGCGATCGACAACCCGTACGAGGAGCCGTCCTTTCCGCTTGGCATCGTGAGCCGCCGCGATCCGGTCCGCGCCTACGTCACCATCATCGAAGGCTGCAACGACTTCTGCGCGTTCTGCGTGGTGCCGTACACCCGCGGCCACGAGCGCATGCGGGCCAAGGCGGAGATCCTGGCCGAGGTCCGCGAGGTGGCGGCGAGCGGCCGGAAGGAAGTGCAGCTGCTCGGCCAGATCGTCAATCACTACCAGGCGCCGGACGATCCGGCGTGTGATTTCCCGGCCTTGCTCGAAGCGGTCCACGAAATTTCCGGCATCGAGCGGATCCGGTTTGCGAGCCCGCATCCGCGTCATACCAGCGATCGGCTCATCGGGGCGATCCGCGACCTGCCGAAGGTCTGTAAACATCTGCATCTTCCCGTGCAGTCCGGCTCGTCGCGCATCCTCGGCTTGATGCGCCGGCGGCACACGCGCGAGGAGTACCTGGAGCTGGTTGCACGCATTCGCGCGGCTATCCCGAACGTGCAGCTATCGACCGATATGATCGTTGGCTTCCCAGGAGAGACGCCGGCCGACTTCGAACAGACGTTGTCGCTCACCGCCGCGGTGGGCTTTCACAGCATGTTCTCGTTCAAGTATTCCGAGCGTCCCAATACGCTCGCGTCGCGCCGGATGCCGGACGAGGTCAGCGGGGAAGAAAAGAAGCGGCGGATCGTGGCGCTGCAGGATCTGCAGCGCCGGGTCCAGATGGCGCTGTTCGCGCAGCAGGTGGGCCGGGCCTATCCGGTGTTGATCGACGCGACGAGCCGGCGCCGCGAGTGGGAATTGTCGGGCCGCACCAGCGGCAACACGGTGGTCAACCTCCCAGGGCCGCCGGACTGGCTGGGGCGCCTGGTTGAGGTGACGATTCGGCGGGTGGGTCCCAACAGCGTGTGGGGCGAAGCCGTCGGCGCCGTCACGGGTTGACGTCAGATGAAAGCGAACGGGGCGACGGACATGATCGAAATGAACATCAAGGGCCTGATGGTCGATCCCATCACCAACATGCCCATCATCATCCTGCGGGACTCGGAAGGGCAGAAGGTGCTGCCGATCTGGGTCGGCGTGTTCGAGGCCAACGCCATTGCGTTGCAGATCGAGAACATCCAGACGCCGCGGCCGATGACCCACGACCTGCTGCGCAACATCATCCAGGACCTCCAGGCCACGGTCGACAAGATCGTGGTGTGCGACCTGAAGGAGAACACCTTCTACGCGATGATCCACCTGCTCACGCCGGCCGGCCCGGTGGCGATCGACGCGCGCCCAAGCGACGCCATCGCCCTGGCCCTGCGCACCCGCGCGCCGATCCTGGTCGACGAGAGGGTCATCGACAACGCCAAGACCGTCGACCTCTCAAACGAGAAGCAGGACAGCGACCGGCTCCAGCAGTGGCTCGAGCAGCTCGACCCCGACGACATGGGCAAGTACAAGATGTGAGGTCGGCCGGCCGACAATGCTCGCAAGTGCCTCCGCTTTCGTGATTTAGCCCGCCCTCTCCTGGTGTAATTCACGGCCGACATGCGCACCGTCGGCCGTTTTTCTTTGACCTGACCCGCCCTGCCTCCTAGAATGCCAATGCACCCGCACAACTTGCGCGAATGATCCTAGCGATAGCCAACCAGAAGGGCGGCGTGGGTAAGACCACGACCGCCATCAATCTCGCCGCCGCCCTTGCCATGCGTGGCAAGCCGACCCTGCTCATCGACCTCGACCCGCAGGGCAACAGCAGCATGTCCTACATCGATATCCGCGGCGCCGAGAAGAGCATGTACGACGTCTTCGTCGACCCGGCGATCCACCTCTCGGACGTCATCGTGCCAGCCGCGTCGCTGCCGAACCTGGCGATCGCCCCCGCCCGCATCGCGCTGGCCAAGCTCGAGTCGCGGATGGTGGGCGAGCTCGACGCGCCGTTCCGCCTCAAGGACGAACTGGCCGCGCTCGGCACGCAATACGCCAACGTGGTGATCGATTGCCCGCCCGCGCTGGGCTTGCTCACGGTCAACGCGCTCGTCGCGGCGACACACCTCTTGATCCCGATCCAGTCGTCGTACTTCGCCCTCGAAGGCACCGACGACCTGCTCGAGACCATCGAAAAAGTGCGGCAGCGCCCCAACCCCGAGCTGCAGATCCTCGGCGTCGTCATTACCATGCACGACAAGCGCACGGCGCTGGCGCGCGACATCCAGGAACAGATCCGGAAGGTCTTCGGCGACAAGGTCTTCCGCACCGTGATCAGCAAGAGCGTGCGGCTGGAGGAAAGCCCGGCCTACCGCGAATCCATCTTCACCTTCGCGCCCGACAGCAGCGGCGCGGCGGAGTATTACAGCTTGTGCGAGGAGGTCATGGACCGTGCCTAAACCCCGAGGATTACCCGACACGCTCCGCATGCGCCACGACGCGCACTACGTCGAAACCCTGGCCGCGTCCGCCGGCAAGCCCGTCGGCCGCCTGGTGCCGATCGACCAGGTCGACCCGAACCCGGATCAACCGCGCCAGGCCATGGGCGACCTGGCGGAACTGATTTCATCGGTCAGTGAAAAGGGGATTATCGAGCCCCTCGTGGTCCGCCAACGCGGCACGCGGTACCAGATCATCGCCGGCGAGCGCCGCTATCACGCCGCCGTCCAGGCCGGCCTCCACGAACTCCCGGTCGTCGTCCGCGACGTCGACGATAACGAAATGCTCGAGCTGGCGTTGATCGAAAACATCCAGCGCAAGGACCTGACGCCGTTCGAGGAATCCGAGGCGATGCAGAGCCTGGCGCAGCGGTCCGGCTACACCCACGAAGACCTCGCCAAGCGCCTCGGCAAGTCACGCACCACGATCACCGAAGCGTTGTCGATCAACAGCATCCCGCCGGAGGTGCGCAAGGTCTGCCGGCTGGCCGGCATCAACAACCGATCGTTGTTGCTCCAGGTGGTCCGCCAGGGCGATCCGCAGAAGATGCTGGCGCTGGTGGAAAAGATCGCCAGCCAGGGCACCACCCGCGAGCAGCTCCGGAAGGAAGCGCAGAAGCCGGCACCAGGACGCCCGAAGTCGTTCGTGTTTGCGTTCAAGCCGGCCAGTAAGGCATTCAACCTGCGCCTCAGTTTCAACAAGAAGAACGCCAGCAAGGACGAAGTTATTGCGGCGCTCGAAAACATCATCCACGAACTTAAGCACGCCAGGAAGTAGGCTGCGGGCTACAGCCTGCGGGCTTCGGGGACTGTAGGCTGTAGCCCCCGTAGTCCGTAGTCTGAAGCCCGTAGCCTTGCCTATTTGGTCCCGTAGTTAGCCATTGGTTAACATAAGATGTATTATCAGACTCATTAAATAAGCCCAATTAAACACGGCTGTGCATGAATTGCGGGGGCTGAATAGGCTACTCGCCCAATTGAGGGATGGCCAAGGTCCAGAGGCCGGCCGCAGGCGCCGTTTCCACGGGATGGCCCGACCGACCGCGCAGCTGAATCGCGAACACCAGGTCCGAACCGGCGACCGCACCAAGCGATGCAGAGGGGATCGAGAACTCCACCAGCCGGTCAGACGCCATCTGGTCCTGGCCAACGACGATGGTTCGGGGTGTTGGTGAGGTGACCAGGACGACCAGCGTGGCGCCGTTTCGGATCTGGGCCAGCAAGCCGTTGCCCGCCAGCCGGACATGAAGCGCGGCCGATCCCCAGCCGACAAGGACCTCGGAAATCGCGGAGGTGTCCACGGCATGCATTGCTCCGGATGCCAGCCGATGCGCTGGATGCGCCGCACCCACCCACTCGGTGTCGCTCGTCTCCCGCCCATCGAGCACCGGCTCGATCGCACCGCCTAACCAGAGCCGGGCATCAAGCCCGGGGCCGGTCGTGATGTTGGAGTAGTACAGCTCGTCTGGAATCGGCAGGCGGAGCGCGGTGTAGACGTTCCGCAGTTGGCGGCGGAACAGGTCGTCGAACTCCCGGTCGTGGTCGGACGAATGATCGTCGCCGTACCACCAGAACCAGTCGCTGCCTTCCGCCACCAGGATTTCTTCCCACGCCCGCTCGCGTGCCTCGGCCGGCACCGCACCCGCGTGGGCGTCGAACGCCAGCCGGGCCTCGGCCACCTGCGTCCAGGCCCGTCGATCGTCGGCGTGTCCGATCCAGATGTAGAAGTCCGCGTTGATCCAGGAGCCGGGGAAGATCGACGGCAACATCGGCATCGCGCCGGCCCCGGCCGCGGCCTCGCTCATCGACACCGCGGCGATGTCATCCGCCGCATTCAGCCGGCCATAGAGCGCGCGCAGGAAAGGGCGGCCGCCGCCCGCGTAGTGTTCCCAGGCATTTTCCCCGTCGAGGATCACGGCCACGGTGGCCTCTTCCCCGCCGGTGGCCTGGCCAAAGCGCCGGCCCGCCTCGCGGACCCGCTCGATCAGATCCGACGCCGCGGCCTCGGGGTCCCAGGACTGGTAGACGAACCCGATCCGATCCGACAGCGCGTGATCGCGGAAGAAGGTGATTGGGCCGTTGACGCCAATCCGATACGGCCGGTACAACAGCTCGGGGCGCTGCGCATGTCCGTACTCATCGCGCGGCAGCGCGATGTCGAGCGTCCGCGACAGGATGTCTTCGTCGGTGGCGGTCCAGGCGATGCCCGCCTCCGCGATCAGCGCCACGGCGGCGTCCGACACCGCCCCTTCCGAGGGCCACATGCCGTTGGGCCGCTGCCCAAATACCGCGGCGTGCAGCGACATCGCCCGCGCGATCTGCGCCGTGGCGTCGCCGGGCCGCCGGAAGCGCAGGTGCGGCCGGGCCGATCCTGGGTGCGCGCGCAGGTGCGCGTCGGTGTCGCACAGCAGCGGCAGGATCGGGTGATAGAAGGGCGAGGTCGACAGCTCCACCTGGCCGCGCGCCGCGGCGTCGCGGTAGGCGGGCAGGACCCGGTTCAGCAGGTCCAGCTCGACGCTGCGGAGCACGGCCTTGTCGGCTTCGGAGAACTCCCGGCCCTTGTGAATGAGGGCCAGCAGCCGCGGGTCGCGCGCGAGCAGGTCGGGATCCATCCACGCGAGCTTGTGCCAGACCTGGACGTCGCGAAGATCGGCCTCGCCAAACGGGCGCCGGTCGTGCCGCATCGCATGCAGTTCGGCAAACCTGGGATAGGGTGCGATCATCCGGCCGTACGGGGCATGAAAGCCGTTGGCGACGACCCAGGCCGCCTCGTCAGCGGAAAGTTCCGCGGCCGGCTTGAGGTTCAACTCGAGATGCCGGTCACGGGCGCGATCCCCGGCAAAGGCCTGCAGCTGCGTGACGAGCGACGGCACCAGGTTGAACGTCACGTGGACGCGGGGAAACTCCTCCAGGATCGCGACCATGCCCCAGTAGTCCTTGATCGCGTGCATCCGCACCCAGGGGAGGATGTGCTCGCCGGTGGCGAAATCCTCGTAGTTGGGCTGGTGCATGTGCCACAGCAGCGCCAGCTTCACCATGGGCGATAATGGGGCTTGGCCATGCGCACCCTGGACCGGTACATCATCCGGGAGATCCTTCCGCCGTTCTTCATTGCGCTGCTGGTCTTCACGTTCATCCTGATTATCCCCTTCATCATCCAATTGGCCGAGCAGATGATTGCCAAGGGGGTGCCGTGGTCGGTCATCCTGCAGCTCACCGTCACGCTCCTGCCCTCCTCGGTGGCGGTGACGATTCCGATGGCCTTGCTGATTGGGATTCTAGTAGCGTTCGGCCGGCTGTCAGGCGACCGCGAGGTGGTGGTGATGCTCGCGTGCGGCGTGAGCCCGTACCGGTTGCTGCAGCCGGTGCTGTTCCTCGGGGTGATCGCCTGGGGCGCCACGTCCTGGGTGATGTTCGAAGCCATGCCCGACGCCAACCAGGCCTCCCGGGAGATTACGCAGACGATTGCCATGGACCGCGCCGAGGGCGAAGTGCGCCCGCGCGTCTTCTTCGAAGATTTCCCCAACATGGTCTTGTACGTCCGCGAGGTGCCGCTCAACGGCCACGGCTGGCTCGACGTCCTTGCCGCCGACACCTCCAACGCGGCGCAACCGGTCGTCTATCTCGCCAAGCGCGGCCGCATGGTGGTGGACCGCCAGGCCAAGACCATCCAGATGGTGCTCGAGGACGGCACCCGCCACACCACCACGCTGAACGATCCGAGCGCCTATGAAGTGCTGACGTTCGAACGCACGATCGTCTCGCTGAGTCCGGATGCGGTGTTTCCGAAGGTCGGGCCGCCCAAGGGCCTGCGCGAGCTGCGGGTCGAGGAACTGAGCGCGCGGGTGGCGGAGCTCAACGCCCAGGGGCTGTCGCCGCACGCGCCGATCATGGAGATTCACAAGAAGTTTTCGGTGCCGTTCGCCTGCTTCGTCTTTGCCGTCATGGGGGTCGCGCTCGGCGCCAGCCATCGCAAGGACGGCAAGCTGGCCAGCTTCGTCCTCGGCATCGGGGTCATCTTCATTTACTACGTGATCATGTTCACGGCCGAGGCGCTGGCCAAGGGGCACTGGGTGCCGGCGTGGATCGCGATGTGGCTGCCCAACATCTTCCTCGGCGCGGCCGGCGTGTTCCTGCTGGTGTCGCGAGCGCGATCGGCCGACCAGCCGATCCGGATCTCGCTGCCGCTGTGGTTATCGCGCAAGCCGGCGGCCCTACGCACCAGCCCCGCGGCGGCCACCGGCCCACCTGCGGTGGCGGCGCCCCCTCGCCGGCGGGTCGTGGTGGTGTTGAAGGTGCCCACGTTCGAATTGTGGCGCCCTGGCCTGCTCGACATGTACATCGGCAAGGAGTACCTGCGCATCC
>JBDTMB010000103.1:0-14331 GCA_039934485.1 Vicinamibacterales bacterium | reverse complement strand
CGAACTCCTTGGCCACCAGGTTCATGCCGTCGTGCAGCGACGACACGACGCAGGCGTCAGCGGCGCGATAGAGCGCGGCGATCCGGCCGGAATCGTGATGCTCGTGACGGTAGATGATCGGGGTCCACGCCTCGGTGCCGTAACGGTCGTTGATGGCCGCCACCAGTGCGTCCACTTCGTCGCTGAGGGCTTGATACTTCGACAGGTGATCGCGGCTCGGCGCGCCGACCTGCAGCAGGGTGACCTTGCCCAACCACTCGGGACGACGCTTGAGCAGGCGCTCGAAGGCCTTGAGACGATCCGGAATGCCCTTGGTGTAGTCGAGCCGATCGACGCCGAAGATCAGCCGCTCGCCGTGCAGTCCCAATTCGCGCCTGGTCTCGCGAATCTCGGCCTTGCGATCGGCCGGCTTGGGCCCCGCCCATAACGCCGGATCGATGCTGATCGGGAACGGCTTGACGTAAGTCGGCCGGCCGCCGCGCCAGACCGCGAAGTGCTCGTAGTCCACGCGCGACTCGAGCGCGCGATCCACGGTGTCCAGGAAGTTGTTGCAGTGGTACTGGATGTGGAAGGCGAGCAGATCGTTGCCGAGCATGCCGTCGAGGATGGTCTCGCCCCACGGGCAGACGCGAAACGCCTCGCGGTTGGGCCACGGGATGTGCCAGAACTGGCAGACCGTGAGATCGGGGCGCGCGTTCTTGACGAACCGCGGCAGCAACGCGAAGTGGTAATCCTGGACGAACACCACCGCGCGCGATCCTTCGGCCTCCTCGAGGACCGCATCGGCAAAGCGGCGGTTGATCTTGACGTAGTGGTTCCAGTCGCCCTCGTCGAACTCGGGGCGCGCGTAGGCGATGTGGCACAGCGGCCAGAGCGCGTTGTTGGCCAGGCCGTAATAGTAGCCCTGCTCCTCTTCGCGCGTCATCCAGACCCGGCGCAACGTGTACTTGGGACGATCGGGCGGGACCCGCAGGCGATCGTGCTGATCGACGGTGTCGCGATCGGCGCTGCCGTGGCCGTGGGCGATCCAGGTGCCGCCGCACGCGCGCATCACCGGATCGAGCGCGGTCACGACGCCGCTGGCCGGCGTGGTCCACCCCACATCCACCGATTCGCGCTTGCCGCGCATCCAGTTCCAGGCCCCGCGGGCCGGACGGGTGCGCCGGACGTGCGTATACGGTTCGCGATTGGCGACGATGATCAGCCGCGTATCGCGAAGGCCGTTCCCGAGCGTCGACACCAGCTGCGCGGAGTTCATCAGCTCATCAGCAACTCTCTGGGGGGTTTTCCGACCTTACTCTGCGGACGCCAGGAATCTCAAGAACAAGTCGACGTCAGCGATGCCGTTGAGCTTGTGCGTGGCGGCGGTCGGTCGAAGGCCCACCAGCACGGCAATGCCGGACGTGATCGCGCGGAACGCATCTTCATCGGTGATGTCATCGCCCACGTACGCCACCCAGGCGGGCCGCTGCCGGCGCGCTTCGATATCGGCGACGATCCACTGCGTGGCTTCGCCTTTGTGGCCGCCGATGTTGGGGAGGTACTCGACCACCGCGTTGCCTTCGAGCGGGCGCACCCGGCCATCCAGGATCCACGGCGCCGCGACGGCGTTGGCCACCGCGAAGATCTTCTTCCGCTCGGCCTCGGGATAACGTCGCGCATGAATCGCGACGCTCGCCTGCTTGTCTTCGATGAAGGCGGCCCCGTACTGGTCGACCACCGCCGCGAGGACGTGGGCGAGGCCGGCGAGCAGCTCCTCGCCGCGGCGCAGATCGGGATGCTCCCAGTGACGATCGCCGATGGCGATCTCGAGCCCGTGCAGCCCGGCGTGGTAGATCGACGGCGGCAGTTTCGTGCGGGCGCGCAGGTCATCGAGGCGCCGGCCGCTGACGATGCCGACCGACACATCGTCTCGCCGCGCCATGGCTTCGAGGCGCTCGCGCCGCGAGGGGCTGAGTACCGGCGCTGCCGGATCGGGATCGAACTCGGCAAGAGTCCCGTCGAAATCGAAGAGGAGAACGAGGGTGGTGTGCGACGGTCGCGTGCTGACGGCGGCCTGCACTTCGGCGAGCATTGTTCCTATTGTAGGGTGTCAGGAAAGATTACGCCCGGCGCGAGCTCTCCACGCGGATCCAGCGCCCGCTTGACCGCGCGCATCGCGGCGACGCCGGCTTCGCCGTACAGCAGCGCGAGCAGCTGTTGCTTGGCGGGACTCTTGCCAACGCCATGCTCGGCCAGCGGACAGCCGCCCATCGCGATCACTTCCCGGCCCAGCGCCAGGATCGCCTCGCGGCCGCGATCGACATCGGCCGCCGAGCGGGGAATCACGTTGGGATGCACGTTGCCATCGGAGATGTGGCCCCACACGGCGAGATCGAGGTCGCGCTCCCGGCAGAGGCGGCGGCAGGTCAGCATCATCTCGGCGAAGCGATCGAACGGCACGATCATGTCGGCGGCGGTCTTGGCGATCCGCGCATCGATGCGGTGTTGCGCGAGGCCGACTCGGCGGTTGACCCCGGCCGGGACCGCCTCTCGCAGTGCCGCGAAGGCGGCGGCGCGGGACTGGTCATCCGGCAGCGCCACTTCGGCATCGTCGAGGGCGTGGTGACGCTCGAGCACACCGCAGAATCGCACCAGTGGGGTGTCGGGGGCATCGGCATCGCGCGCGGATTCGAGCTGCCGCCACAAGCCGGCCCGTGGCGTGGCCTCGGTCAGTTCGATTTCGACAAGCAGCACCGCGCCCGCGGTTGCCGGGATCGTGACGTCCAGTTTGCGATCGACGCCGTCCTCGCGGATCACGCCGATCGATCGTTCGTCGATGTGCTCGATGGCGGCAATGCCGATGCCGCCGGCGTGGCGGCGCAGCTCATCGACCAGCGCGATCGCCGCCGCCTCGCTGACCACCGGCACCAGCGCGTGGCAGGTCGCCGCTGGAAGCGGCGCCGTTCGCAACACCGCCTCGACGATCACCCCAAGCGTGCCTTCGGAGCCGATGAAGAGATCGACCAGGTCCATACCGGGCGCAGCGAAATAGCCCGCCGAGCGCTTGGGGACATCCGGCATGTGAATGGCCGGGACGCGAACCGTGCGCAGCCCGGTTGACGTCTCAATCTCGAAGGTCCCTTCGGCTGACGCCTTCACCTGCCCCCGCGCGATCTCGAGCACGTCGCCACCGGCGAGCACGATGGTGAGCCTGTCGACCCATTCGCGCACGGTGCCGTACTTGAACGTGGCCGCGCCTGCTGCGCCGGTGGCGACCGCACCGCCGACAAAGGCGCCGAGATAGGTGGGGACGGGCGGGAACCAGCGCTGATGCGTCTTGAGCGTGTCCTGCAGGACTTGCAACGGCACGCCGGCGCCGGCACGAACGCGGTCGACGGTGACCGAGAGATGCGTCAACCGTTCCGTGCTGATCACGAAGTCCCCCATCGGCGTCGCGCCGCCGGTGAGCGACGATTGCGCGCCGACAGGCAGCACGCGATGGCCGCCGCGCAGGCAGGCCGCCACTTCCTCCACCGTGCGCGGACGCATCACGCCAAGGGCCCGTCCGCCGGGATAGTGCGCCGCATCCTCGAGGTACCGGGCAACGATGTCGGTGGCGGTTTCGAGGGCAGGCATCGCGACGGTCGCGGCCGGTCGCGCGGCAATCCGTGAAGAACTCACTGCGCATCAGTGTTCCACAGGTCGTCCCCTTGCGTCCCGGCTCCTCATCCCGCGCGCGCTCCCCGGATTAATCGAACGTAACGCCAGTTGCTCGTTTTTCGTGACCTGACCCCTAAAGCAGCAGCCGTACGGCGAGGGTGAGGAGGGCGGCGCCGGTCAGGGCCTGCAATGCGCGACGTGCGACTGGCGGCGCGAACCATCTTCTCAACAGGTCGAGGCCGGTCGCCCACGCCGAATGAATAATGAACGCCATCGTCACGTGCGTGGCCGCCAGCATCACGTAATACCAACGCGGCGCGCCGGCCGGAATGAACGACGGCACGATGGCCAGGTAGAAGCTGATAATCGCCGGGCTCAGCAGGTTAATCGCCAGGCCGTCGCGCACGTTCTTGTGGTGTGCGGCCAGGTCGATCGGGTGCGTGGGCGCCAGTGAGAAGATGATGCCGCCGTCCAGCAGGCGCGCCGCGCGAACCAGGCAGACGACTCCCAGCCAACCCAGGAACGCCGCGCCGCCGACGCGAATCACCGCGATCGATCCGGGCCAGTAGGCCAGTAGCAAGGACAGCCCAAGACCGGCGAGCGTCGCGTGGGTGGTGTTGGCGAGCGCCGCGCCAAACGCCGTCGCGTATCCAGCGCGACGGCCGCCCTCGAGCGTATTGCGAACCACCACCGCCGTCGTCGATCCCGGCGTGACGACGAGGATGAAGGTGAAGGAGAGAAACGCGAGGTAGCTCGCGCCGATGGCCGCCGTCACTTCCGCTCGGGATACAGATCATCGCCGAGCGTCACGTCGGCATCAGACCAGGCCTTGTCGAACTGTCCCCTGGTCTCGGCGGCCGCGTGCTTCTTCTGCGTCTCGAGGCTCTTCCACAACCCGAAGAGCGAGCGCGGATTGCCGACGTTCTTCGCGAGATCCGCCCTGAAGACTTTCTCCGCCTCCGCCGCCCTGCCGGCCTTCAACAGGACGACGCCGAGCCGCTCGCGCTCGGGCAGCAACCAGTCGGGCGGTTCGTTGTACCCAAGGTGATCTTCAGCCGCCACCGCCGCGGTGAAGCCGGCGATCGCCGCGCGCAGATCCCCCTTGGCCTCCGCCACCCGCGCCGCGAGATCCGCCGCCGCCACGGCGACCACGTCAACCGCCGTGTTCGCCGATCCCACCATCGCATCCTTCGGAATCTTCGCCGCTGCCTGCTTGAGCGTAT
Organism: Vicinamibacterales bacterium; assembly: GCA_039934485.1. Taxonomy (GTDB): domain Bacteria; phylum Acidobacteriota; class Vicinamibacteria; order Vicinamibacterales; family UBA2999; genus 12-FULL-67-14b. The sequence continues at coordinate 9,466 of JBDTMB010000103.1, read as the reverse complement.
CCAGTTCTGCCGCAGCCGCCGCGGCATTTCCCTTCCCAGCCAGCGCGGCGCCGCGCGCGAAATGATAGAGGGCGGTCTGCACGGTGCGCGTGGCCACCGGCGGCTTGGCGGCGAGAACGTCGTCCCACATCCCGAAACGGACCAGCACCGACAGCTCCTGCGCCACGAAGGGCTCGATCATCGCCATTTGATCGGCGACCGGATCGGCGAGGCTCACCGTCTTCTTCGCGGCGCGGCGCGCCTGCGCGAGGTTGCCGGAGAACATCGCTGCCGCGGATTCAAACTGCAGGTTGTGTCCGTAATACATCGTCGCGTAGAAGGTCTTGTCGCTCGTGGCCGTGAAGTACTTCTCGTCAACGGCGGCGGCATCGGCGTTGCTCTTCGCCGACCTGGCGTACTGCCCGGTGCGAATGTAAGTGTGCGCGGGCATGTGGACCAGGTGGCCGGCGCCGGGCACCAGCGTTTCAAGACGTCCCGCCGACGGCAGCGCGCGGCCCGGATCGCTCGACGCCTCCACCGCGTGAATGTAGTAATGGTTCGCGCCTGGATGCAGCGGGTTGCGCGTGATCACGCCCTCGAGCGTCGACACGATCGTTTCGGTATCGGGAGCCGGGGTGCCGTCCTTCTTGTATAGCTGCCACGGCCGCAGGTTCATCAGGCTCTCCGCGTAGAGCGTGGCCACATCCAGATCGTCCGGGAACTGCCTGGACAGCGCCCCCATCGCGTTGGAGTAGGCCTGCTCACGCGGCATCTGGTCGCCGCTCGCGTCGGCGGTGTATCGCTTGCCGAGCGCCGCAATGAGCCCCTGCTCCACTGCGCTGCCGTTGGCGCTTCGCTGGTTTGCTTCCGCCAGGTGCGCGTATCCCTGCTTGAGACGCTCCGCCGGCGCGATGTCGTTGATGTTGGTGCCGAGGGCCAACGACATGCCCCAGTGCGGCATCGGCGCATTCGGATCGAGCGTGGCGGCGCGCTCGAACGACTTGAACGATTCCTCGTGATTGAACCCATACAGCAGGGCGAGGCCTTCATCGAAAAACTGTTGCGCCTCGGCGCTGGTGGTCTTGATCGGACGGTGGTAGTTCCCGAGGTTGCCGAGCAGTGTCGTCCGCTTGGCCGGCACGGCGGGGGCGTGCGCGTCGTGGGAGGTCTGGTTGGTAGCCGCAGTTTCAGGGGCTTTGGAGCAGGAGGCGAAACAGATCAGTACCGCGGACGCGACGGCAAGCTTCCTCACGCTAGTCTCCTTTGATCAGCAATAGCACCACGGTTTCGGCGCCGAGCAACAGGCTGGCAACGGTGAGATGCCAGACCTGCGCGGCTGGTAACAGGGAAACATACGCCATCACCACACCCAATGCGACCTGGACGGTGGCCAGGCCGGCCACGACGTAGGCCCAAACCATCACGGTCTTTTCGGCGGGAATCCTGGCGCGCAGCCAAAGCACGAGCGCAATCGCTCCGACCAGGATGACCAGGGCCGCGTCGCGGTGGAGGTAGTCGAGTTGGCCGATCGACGCCAGGGCACTCGCGCGCGCGATGCCGCTGTCGATCGCGGCATCGAGCGCGCCGCGTACCTGCGTGCCCATGCCGATCTGCCCCATCGTCGCCACGATCAACACCAGCGGAAACAGGATCGGCACGTGCGCCCGCTCGGCGCCGCGCCACGTCCGTACGGTCGCGTAGAGCAGCAACTGGACGATGACGAGCGCGACGATCATGTGGACCGTCACGATCCAGGCAGCCAGCTCGTGGGCGACGACGCGGCCGCCGAGCCATCCCTGGAATCCCGTCAGCAGCAACGCCGCGACGGTGGTCCAGAGGATTCGCGGTTCATGCCGATGATGGCGCCAGGCGGAGATGGCGGTCGCCAGGATCAGGAAGCCCACGGTCACGCCGAGCAGGCGGTTGAGATACTCCGTCCACATCAGCGTCCTGTTGAAGAGCGCCGGATCGAATTGCGGCGGCAATGCCGCGGCGGATGCGGGCGGAATCCAGGAGCCGAAGCAGCGCGGCCAGTCCGGACAGCCGAGCCCCGCGCCCGAGGCGCGGACGAGCCCGCCCACCAGGATCAGGAAATAGGTCGTCGCCGTCGTCCACAGGGCGAGGCGCTGGAATGAAGAAAGACGGGATGGTTGAAACATTCTGTGGTGCCTACCAGTCTAGTCCCCCATGGGTTTCACTGACATCCGCCACGCCATCCGCCTGCTCGGGCGAAGCCCGATTTTCACGGTGACGTCGATTGCCTCGCTCGCCATCGGCATCGGCGCGAGCGCCGCGATCTACAGCCTGAGTGACGCCCTGCTGTTCGAACCCACGGCGGGCCTCCGCAACGCCGGCGAGGTCGTCGACATCGGGCGGGCCAACGAGGGCAGCGGCTTCGACAACATGTCGCATCCCGCCTACCAATACCTTCACGATCACACGCAGACGCTGTCGTTGATGTCGGCGGTGGATTTCGGGGGCGGCCCGATGAGTCTCGGCGACAACGGCGCGAGCGAGCGGGTCTTCGGGACGCTGGTGTCGGGGGAGTTCTTCGATGTGCTCGGCACCCGGCCGGCGCTTGGCCGGTTCTTCCGTAAGGATGAGGACCTTGTACCCGGTGAGCGCCCGGTGGTGGTGTTGACGCACGCGTTCTGGATGCGGCGCTTCCATGGTGACCCGGACATCCTGCAGAAGCCGTTGCGCCTCAACAATCACGAGTTCGCGGTCGTCGGCGTGGCGGAGCCGGGCTTTTCAGGCTCGTCGCTGGTCGGTACGGACCTGTGGGTGCCGATGTCGATGGTGGCGATCGTCAAGGGCCGGGCGGATTCGTCGATGCTCGACGAACCCGGCGGGGTGTGGCACGTCGCCATTGGCCGGTTGAAGCCGGCCGTCCCGATGGCGCAAGCGCAGGCCGAGCTCAACACGCTGATGGACGCGTTCAAGGCCAGTGAACCCCGCGCCAACCAACGTCACACCATCGCGCTCGTGAAGACCAGCCGCATTCCGGGCCCGATGCGGTTGCCGTTCCTGGCGTTCATCGGGTTCCTGTTCGCGCTCACCGGCGCGCTGGTGGCGATCGCATGCAGCAACGTGGCGGGCATGCTGCTCGCGCGCGCGGCCGCACGCCGGCGGGAGATGGCGACGCGGCTGGCGGTGGGCGCGAGCCGCGGCCAGCTGATCGCGCAACTGCTCACCGAAACCATCGTGCTCTTCCTGGCGGCGGGCATCGTCGCGCTGCCGATTACGCTGGGGCTGATTGCGGGGCTTGAAGGCTTCCTGCCGACGTTGCCGGTGATGATCAATCTCGACTTGAGCCTCAACCCGCGGGTGATCGCGTTTTCGCTGGGGACGGCGTTGCTGACCGCGATCGTGTTTGGCCTGGCGCCGGCGCGTCATGCCTTGGGAGGCGACCTGGCGCCGATGCTGCATGGCGCAAATGCCACGGCGGATCGCCGTCGGTTCAGGCTGCGCAACACGCTCGTCGTCGCGCAAGTGGCGTTGTCGTTGATGCTCGTGGTCACGGCCTTCCTGTTCCTCCGGACGCTGCAGGCCGCGGCGCACACCGATCCCGGATTCCAGACCGCCAACATCGAGATCGCAAGCGTCGATGTGTCGCTGTCGGGATACCGGGAGCAGGCCGCGGTGGCGCTGGCCCAGCGCTTCCAGGAACGCCTTCGCGGCGTCAGCGGTGTCTCGTCGGTGGCCGTGTCGCGGATGGTCCCGCTGCAGGGCAGCGGCTTTGGCCTGGGCCGGCTCCGGGTACCAGGCCTGCAGCAGGGTCCCGACCGCCGCGACACGGTGGACGCCGACTGGAACATCGTCTCGCCCGAGTATTTCGAGACGATCGGGATGCGGATGGTGGAGGGCCGTGCGTTTACGGCGGCGGATCGTGACGCGGCGCCGATGGTGGCCGTGGTCAATGAAACGTTTGCGCGCGAAGCCTGGCCGGGCCGGCTGGCAATTGGCCAGCGCGTGATGCAGGAGACGAGGGGCGACGAGGAGCGGGCGCTCGAGATCGTCGGTGTGGTGCGGGACTCGAAGTATCGCTATATCAGTGAAACGCCGGCGCCCTTCATCTACGTGCCGCTGGCGCAGCAGCCGACGAGCGACATGACGTTCTTCATCAAGCATGCGCCGGGCCGTCCGATCGCGCAGGACGTGCGGGCGGCCGTGGCGCAGGTGGAGTCGAGCGTGCCGATCGTCGTCATGCAGTCACTGGACGAGGCGACGGCGATCGGGTTGGTGCCGCAGCGGCTGGCGGCGCTGATCGCCGGCAGCGTCGGCAGCATCGGGATCTTCCTGGCGGCGCTCGGTCTGTACGGGCTCATGGCCTTTCTCGTTGCGCAACGCACGCGCGAGATCGCGATCCGCATGGCGCTCGGCGCCTCGGAGCACGACATGCGCGCGATGGTCTTGAAGCAGGCGGCCCGGCTGGGCGCGGGCGGAGCGGCGATCGGACTGGTGCTGGCTGGGGCGATCGGCACGCTCGCGGAGAGCTTGCTGGTTGGGGTGCCGCCGATCGATCCGGTTTCTTTCGGCGGTACCGCGGTGCTCTTCACGGTGGTGCTCGGCGTCGCCTGCTGGACTCCGGCCAACCGGGCCGCCACCACCGACCCCGCCACAGCGTTGCGGGCGGAGTAGGGTCTGGCACCTTAACATCGTTTTTGATGCAGTTTGTGCGACCGTATGGAACTAGCTGTACGAAAGTCCTGCCGGTTCATCCACAGGCGGCAAAATCTGCGTCGTTTTTGATGTTAAGGTGCCAGACCCTACTGCACTACTTCGAACACTCTTGCGACAGGGGCCTCGGTTAGGGGCTGGCCGGGCTGGCGAAAATCGCGAGCCAGGCGGAGGCCGGTGATCGCCGGGGTCGGAAATGCGGGCTGCCACGGGGTCAGGCCGACGGCCAGGTAGCCGCGGCCCTTTTGCTGCGCGGCGGCCTTGGCGGCGTCGGCGGTCTGGTAGATCTGGCGATCCGACACTTCGCAGAAATGCCGGCCGGTCGCGTCCACCCGCTCGTCCGTCCTCACCACCCAGGTGTTATTCGACGGCGACGCCGCGGCGCCGCCCAACACCGTGAGGCGATACGCCAGCGTCTGGTAATACGCCTCGCGGAACAACCACACGGACTGCCAGCCAGTGGGCGCCTGCGCGTAACACAACTGGTAGAAGTCCGCCGTCGGCCGTCCCGCCCACGTCGCCAGGTTTTCGAACCGTCCGCCGAGCGCGCCCTGGCCCATCTCGCGAAACGGTAATTCCCAATCGGCGATGACATAGCGGGCATGCAGCGCTTTCATCGCGGCAAGGCCCGCGGCCTCGTCGGTGGCCACATAGAAGCGCGCCACCTCGCCGGCCTTCGCCTGCGTCGGGTTGGCCGCCGGCACGCGATGCGCGGTCTGCGCGATCCAGTAGCCCTGATCCCACCAGTTCATTACGGAATACGCCGGTGCCTGCAAGTTCGCCGGATCGTAACGCGCGAGGTAGTAATCGTCTGACGAAAACGGCAGCGGCGTCTCGGTGCGGAGCCACTCCATCACCTCCGCCCAATACACCGGCATCCCGCCGCTCCTGGTTGTGGTGATGGCGGCGGGCACCAGGTTCGGCGCCACCGCGAGACCGGCCACCAGGATCACAGCAACTTCCCGCTGCAGGGGGATGACCGATCGGACCTGTGGTGTGCGATTGCCCGCGTGCGGCACCCCGCCCCAATCGAGCACGCGCACCGCCAGCCAGGCCATCACGACCGCGCAGGCCGGAACCAGGTAGTAGCCGAAACGATTCTGGCCCACCGTGGCCGCAAACATCGACGTCGTGATGATCACGATCAGCCAATGATCGACGCGGCGGGTTCGCCAGATGCTGGCGGCCAGCCACACCACCCCGACGATGCCAAGATAGAAGCTCGAACGAAAAAACTCCCATGGCTGGGTCCAGTGCCAGTTCCCCGAGTAGAGAAATAGCGGCCTCGCTTCGAGCACCGACATGCGCGCGGGGTCGGGCGTGAGCCGCATGAAGTCAAAGAGGACCTGGCTGGTGAAGGCCGGCGCCGCCAGCGGCACGGCAATCGCCATCACCACCACCGCACCCGCAATCGCGGCGCGCAGCGTCATCAACGACAGGCGGGGCGTCAGCAGCAAGAAGGCGATGGAGGCCGCCAGGAGCCCGGCCAGCGACACCACCTGCATCGAGTAGCGATACAGGTGCGAGTCCTGAAACGCCAGGACGAGCGCAAGCGCCACCGCTGCCAGAATCGCCGTCGTGGTTGCAGCCACGGCGAGGTCCGCAGCCTTCGCAATGAACGGCAGCGTCACCAGCCAGGCGGCGATCATGGCCACCAGCAGCGCGCCGCTCGTCCACGCCAGCAGATACAGGCCTAGAAACACACCGGCGGCGATGGCCGGGAGGGCACCTCTTGTCGGGAGGGCGCCTCTTGTCGGGAGGGCACTGCCGGTCGGGAGGGCACTGCCGGTCGGGAGGGCATTGCGCATCGGGAGTGGTCGGGTCGCAGCAACCACGGCAGCGACCACCGAGAACATCAGCCACGCTTCGAGGGCGTGGTGGTCGACGAAGCCGACGAGCGTACGATCGAGGAAGTGTCCCGGCAGTATCGCCACGAAGAACGCGGCGAGAAGCCCTTCGCGCCGGCCGAATGCCAGCGCGGCGAGGGCCCAGACGGCGAACACTGCACACACGCCCATGATCGGCGGCGCCAGCGCCGCCACGCGTTCGATGTCGGCGGTGCTCGCGTGCGTGCCGCGCGTGGCCACCACGACGGTGGCGACCATGGTGTCGAGCAGCGGGGCCACTGCGACGTACTGCGCCTCCGGCGACGCGTAGGGGTCGACCGTGATGTGATGCGGGAAGTTGCGGACCTGGTTCTCGAGGAGACGGATGTGATACCACGCATCGGTCTCGAGAAAATTCACCCGGCTGTCGACAAAGACATCACCCCAAGGCGCCCACACGCGCAGGCCCAAGGCGATGCCGATGATGAGCGTCAAGAAGATGAGATCTGGGCGTCTTGGCACGGGTGACGTTGATGATAGTCGAAGGCCGCAGATGACGCAGGTGTCCAAGTAATCAGCGCCGCAGATGACGCAGAGGATGCCGGTCAAAGCAATCAGCGCCGCAGATGACGCAGATGACGCCGGCCCAAGTAATCAGCGCCGCAGATGACGCAGATGACGCCGGTCCAAGCAATCAGCGCCGCAGATGACGCAGCGGACGCCGGTCCAAGCAATCAGCGCCGCAGATGACGCAGAGGATGCCGGTCAAAGTAATCAGCGCCGCAGATGACGCAGATCTCAAGACAGTTGGGCGCACGATTAATATTCGTTGTCGGTGAGGCCCAACCAGTTCAGCAGGATCGTGTCGCGTCGCCCGCTTTTCCAGCCCGCTCCGAATCCATCGCTTTGGCAAGTCCGAAATCCAACACCTTCACTGTCAGCGCGAAGAATGATGTTGACGGGCCTCAGCACTGAACAATGCCCGCGTTCAGCGCTTCGACCAGTCAGTGGAGCGGCGATGCTGAGACATCCGCCTCATCGGTGTCATCTGCGGCCACTGATGGGCTTTGGATGGTTGGCTCAGCGTCATCGGCGGTCCTGGTGGGCCTCGAATCGTCTTTCAGCGTCATCTGCGACCCTGGTGTCCTTCCGAGCGTTCGTTCAGCGTCATCTGCGGCCCTGGTGGCCCTTCGAGCGTTCGTTCAGCGTCATCTGCGGCCCTGGTGGCCCTTCGATCGTTCGTTCAGCGTCATCGGCGGTCCTGGTGGCCTCGGATCGTTTTTTCGGCGTCACCCTGCCGCCCTGGTGTCCTTCCGATCGTTCGTTCAGTGTCATCTGCGGCCCTGGTGGCCTTCCGATCGTTCTTTCAGCGTCATCTGCGGCCCTGGTGTCCCTTCCGATCGTTCGTTCAGCGTCATCTGCGGCCCTGGTGGCCTCGAATCGTTTCTTCAGCGTCATCTGCGCCCTGGTGTCCTTCCGATCGTTCGTTCAGCGTCATCGGCGGTCCTGGTGGCCTTCCGATCGTTCTTTCAGCGTCATCTGCGGCCCTGGTGGCCCTTCGACCGTTCTTTCAGCGTCATCTGCGGCCCTGGTTTTGAGTATCATCGGCGTCGAAGGAGCCGCTCCCATGTCGAGGACCCTCACCCGTCGCGAATTCGTCCAGACCAGCACTGCCGCCGGCGTCGCCCTCTCCACACCGGCCACCCTCTTCGGCCAGGCCCCGGCCATGCACACCGGCAGCGTCAAGCCGGTGGTCATCGCCTCCGACAACGGCAACGTCTACAAGAACGGCGGCGCCGAAGTCGGCGTGCGCAAGGCGTTCAACCTGATCACCCAGGGCACCGACGTGCTCGACTCGCTGATCGCCGGCGTCAACAATTGCGAGTTGGATCCGCTCGACACCAGCGTCGGCTACGGCGGCCTGCCCAACGCCGATGGCGTGGTGCAGCTCGATTCGTGCTGCATGCACGGGCCGACCAGGCGCGCCGGCGGCGTCGCCGGCCTCGAGGGCGTGCGCACGCCGTCGCTGGTGGCCAAGGCGGTGCTCGAGCACACCGATCACCACCTGCTGGTCGGCAAGGGCGCGCAGGACTTCGCGCGCAACCTGGGCTTCACGATCGAAGACGACCTCAACACCGAGACCTCGCGCCGGCTGTGGCTGGAATGGAAGCGGCGCATCGATCCCGATCACTATCTCGACCCGAAGAAGCGCGGCGACGCGATGCTGATGGCCGGCCTCAGCATGGTGCGCGACGGCCTGATCGATCCGGATCACTACTACGGGACCATCAATTGCGACGGCGTCAACAGCAAGGGCGAGGTCTGCGGCGTCACCACGACGAGCGGGTTGGCGTGGAAGATTCCCGGACGCGCCGGCGACTCGCCGATTCTCGGCGCGGGCCTGTACGTGGACGGCGACGTCGGTGCGGCGGGATCGACCGGACGCGGCGAAGCCAACCTCTACAACCTCTCGTCGTTCCTGATCGTCGAGCAGATGCGCCTGGGCAAGTCGCCGAAGGACGCCGGCATGGAAGCGCTCAAGCGGATCCAGAAGAACACCGTCGAGAAACGCCTGCTCAACCCCAGGGGCCTCCCCAACTTCGGCATCAACTTCTACATCCTCAACAAGAAGGGTGAGTACGCCGCGGTCTCGATGTACGCATCGAAATTCTCGCTGTGCACGGAGAACGGGCCGCAGACGCTGAACACCGAGCCGCTCCTGCAGGGCAGACCCGGGGAGTAGCCAGGCCGCCGGATGACGCGGCTTACGCAGCCAATGCTGCTCTAGCGGATCCGCTCGGTCGTCACCGTTTCACCGGTGACGAACCTGGCGCGGTCGGCGAGCCGCCACGCGCGGGTCCGATGGGTGTCACCCGCCTCGAGCGCCGGCGGCCAGTCCAGCGTGCCGGCGCGATGCTCGCCGAACTTCGCGCGGAACAGCGGCTCCTCGAACGCATCGAGGACGATCCACGAGGCGCGGC
>JBDTMB010000102.1:0-14377 GCA_039934485.1 Vicinamibacterales bacterium | reverse complement strand
TATTCGTTATTCGTTATTCGTTATTCGTTATTCGTTATTCGTTATTCGTTATTCCCCGTCACTCGCCCGGCCGGCGGCTGTTCGAGGGCTCGGACCCGCTGTCGAGCAAGGTTTGCAGATCTCCGAAGGCGTCGGGCTTCGGCTGCGATTTCACCGGTGGGCGATCGCCGCTCTTCGATCGTGGCCGGCTGGTGGACGCGGTGATAGCGCGCATCTCCAGCGCGCTGACTCGCGCCCGGTAGTACCAGAATGCGAGCACCAGGCCGAATGCAAACCACGCCACCCAGGCGCTGGCCAGCGGCACCGGCGGATCGCTCAGCGAGCCAAGCATCACCATGAAACGATCGACTACGGCACCCATGTGAAGTTCTCCCGGTTCGCCAGCGAGTAATCGGTCAACAACGACTCGAAGACCGGCGCGCGCTGGCGCTCGGCGGCCATCGCCGATCGCAGCGACTGATCGATGTTGGCGCCCTTCTCGTGATCGAGCACCAGGATGATCACGACGCGGCGTTGATCGGAGGTGTCGGCCGCGCCCTTGGTGGGCGAATGATGCCCGGCGTTCAGCTTTCTCACCGGGATCGGCTTCGACAGGGCTTCTCGCACCCAGACCGCAATTTGTTCCGCTCGACGGGCGGCCCGCCGCTCTTCATTCGCACGGCCTTCATCGAAGGACACCCCGGTGGGGATTTCCTCCGAGCTGGCGCCGATGCAGATGATCTCCTGCGCGGAGTTCAGCACCGCCTTCATCCCGTCGGTGAAGAGCGGCCGATCCTTGTCCTGCTCAATCGAGTCGAAGGAGTTGAGGCGCCAGCGGAACTCGTCGGTGAAGAGCAGGATGCGGAAGGACGTGTGGAGCCCTTGTTGATCGGCGGCGTTCTTCACGAGCAAGTCGTGGGTCACCTCGGCCGGGGTGGGCGGCATCAGCCAGTGCTGACGGACTTCATTCGCGGTCGCCGAGACCAGCCAGCCGCCGGCCACCACCCAGGCGAAGGTGACGAGCCATCGCGCGTATCTCGAGGATGTGAGTCCCATGCCATGAGGGGTGGCTGCAGGAACATTGCCAACCCCGCGGTGACCACCGCCGACGATATGTCGGTGCCATTCTTGAGGCTTCGCCGGACGAGAGCTGACGGATCTGTCGGCGAAATATCAGAATTGGTGATTGGTCGCCTGGTCGCCGTCTTCTGGACCCTAGATCGAGCCGGCTTGCCACGGGCCCGTGATCGCCACGGTCAATCCCGGCTTCTGGATATTGAAGAACATCCACTTGCCGTCGGGACTATAGGTCACGCCCGAGAATTCGCTGTAGCGGTAATCGCCGCGCAGGCCGTTGCGCTCGCCGGCGAGGATGGCACTGTTCTGCACAAAGCGGAACAACTCGCCATCGAGCGTGAGTCCGTACATCGAGGGGATCGCGGCGCCATCTTCGCAAAGGACGAGCCCGCCACGCGGGCTCAAGCGGACGTTGTCCGGCATGTTGAGGCTCTGTGGTCCGGGCGATTCAAAGACCATGCGGATCACGCTGGCGACCGGATCGTATTCCCACACCTGGCCCAGATGCGCCTGGCCACCATCGGTGGCCGTGATGTAGATCTTGCCGCCGCCGTACGCCGCGCCTTCGAGGCGTGCGAAGGCGGCGCCGCCGTTGCGGAACCCCTGCGCGAAGACACCGCTCCCATCGGTGCCGCCAACCTTGTCGTGCGCCTTGTCGGGATCGTCGATCGGCACCCAGTAGACGGGCAGGTGCTGGTTCTGACGTTGGGCTGCCCTCGTGTCGTAGCCCGGCTCGCCCTCGATCGCCAGCATCTCGAGCTTGCCGCCAGCCGACAACACGCCCGGCACGCGCGGCGTGAAGCGATAGAAGCCGGCGACTTCAGCGTCCTCGGTCTCGTACACGATGCCCGTCACGGGATCGACGGCCACCGCTTCGTGCACGAAGCGGCCCATTGCCACCAGCGGCTGCAAGCTGGGGCGCGCGGTGACGGGCACTTCGAAGACATAACCGTGCTTCTTGACGAAGCCGTCGGTCGGCGACGGCCCGATCAAGGTTTCCTCACACGTCAACCACGAGCCCCACGGCGTGGTGCCGCCGGCGCAATTGCGGGCGGTGCCAGCCAGGCTCGCGCGTGCGCTGAGGAACTTCTCCGCCACGGTGTCGAACTCGAGCGTGGTGGTGCCGCCGCCGGCGCCGAGATCGTAGGCCAGGCTTTGCTCGAAGGCCGGACCATCGGCGATCTCGTGGTTGCGAATCAGCGTAACGCGGCCGTTGGGACCGGCAAAGGCGCCCATCCCGTCGTGCAGCGCCGGGGTGCGCGTGCCGTTGGCCAGCGCGTCAAATCGCCAGCCGTAGGTGGTATATCGAAATCCTTGGGGAACTTTGAGGAGCGGGAGGCCGGTGGCCTCATCTTTCGCCGCGGCCAGCACGCCGAAGCCGCGGCTGACTGCCGGTTGCTCAGCAGTGCCAAGTTGGCGGGCAAAGGCCTCCAACGGCGCCGCCATGGTCGCTCCCCCCGCCATCAGTGCATGCCGCAAGAAGCGACGACGGTCCACATGGGACAGTTTACGACAGGATACCCAGCCCGTCCGACCTTTTCACGAACTAGCCGTCACCGATCGTGCGGCCGCGACCGGCGCGTTTGGCGGCCAAAAGTCGGCCGTCGGCCCGCTCTATCAACGCCGCCGCCGTATCGGTGGGCCCCGCACCGGCAATCCCTGCGCTGAAATTGATCACCTGGCGGCTGCCATTGCCCAAATCAATCGGCACCGCCGCGATCTCTCTCCGCATGGCCTCGATCCGCTCGACTGCCGCTGCCGAGGTGGTTTCCGTCATCAGTACGACAAACTCCTCGCCGCCGTACCGGGCCACGATATCGGTACGCCGAAGTCCCGACTTGAGGCGTTCGGCCAGGACCCGAAGCACGCGGTCGCCCACCGTGTGCCCGTGCTCGTCATTGATGGGCTTGAAGTAATCCACGTCGAGCATGGCCAGCGCCAGCGGATGCCCGTAGCGCTTCGCGCGGGCCAGCTCGAGCGCCAGCGCGCGGTCGAAATGGCCGCGATTGTAGAGCCCCGTCAGTCGATCGCGCGAGCTCAGGTACAGCAATCGCTGCGCGCGGCGCACGAGCGTGGATGCCAACAGCACGGCGATGCCGAGCAGGATGAGGCGCGTGAGCTGATCGAGGGGCTCGTAGGTGCCGGAGTCGGTGATGTGAACCGGATCGCTCAGGTCGAAGCGCCACGCCGTGAAGGCCCAGATGGCGGCGTATTGAAGCACCGCCAGGAATCCCGCGGTGAGCGCGATGCGCGTGTCGTAGCGCAGGCTGCTGGCGACGATCGCCAGGAAATAGATCTCGAACGTGACTTTGGAATTGAGCGCGGTGAGCGGCGTCCCGACAAAGACGAACGTCAGCAGTGCCGTGCTGACCAGCGACACGTCGAGCGCGCTCGAGACGAAACCGATCGCGGGATGCCAGCCGCGCTCGCGCAGGAACCACCAGATCGCCACCGCGGCGCCGGCCGCCACCAGGGTGACGACGAAGCCCCAGAGGTTGACGCCATCCAACTGCGGCTCGCGAACGAGCTTGATGGTTGGGGTGACCAGCAGCAACGCCATGGCGACCAGCCGGACACGGGCGACCGCCCACTCGCCTTCCGCGCCCGCGGCGGCGAGGGCCGGCTCGGGCCGCGACCAGAACAAGGCGGGAACGCGCGACATATCTAAGGCCTCATTGTGCCACGCCGGCTCGGCAGTACCGGTCGTGATTCATAATGGCGGAAATGCCGCAACCCACGTATCCGGCCGCGCGCGCCGTAGCCGGCCCGGTCAGCACGCACTTCGCCCGGCACATCGCCGCGGCCAGCAGCCGCGCCGGCACGGCGATCATGGAGGTGCCCGCGCCCGAGGTCGTCGAGGCCATCATCGACGCGGGATTCTGGGCCAGCCTCCGCCGCGAGGAGGGCCAGACGCCGCGCATCTCGCTCGCGTTGCTGCCGCCGGCCCGCGCCCGGCACGCCATGGTGTTTGAATCCCCGCTTTCACTCGGTCCCGCCGCCCTCGCCAAGGTGGCGCCGGCCGTCGAGCGTCCCGGCATCCACCTGGGCGTGTGGCGTTCAAGCGACGGCCTGCACGTGTGGGGCACGACCCGCGAGGTCCCGGCGTTTTGCCTGGTGGTGGAGGTGGTGGCGTCGGGTCTGCTCGTGGTGAAGCACCGCAGCGAACCGTTTGGGAAGTTCGTGAACGTCGCCGTGCTCGAGGGCGATCAAATCAAAATCGTCGATGAGCGCGGCGGCAAGGTGGTGCCCGACTGCCCGACGCTGGTCAGCTCGCTGATCGGATCGATCGACCGCCCGATTGCGTCGGGGCTCAACGCCGTGCTCGTGCAGCTGGCGGCGTCGATGCGCCAGCACGGCCGCGGCGGCGCGCTGCTGGTGGTGCCCGCGGGTTCGGACAAATGGTCGGAATCGGTGGTGAGCCGGCCCGCCTACGCGGTGAATCCGCCGTTCTCCGAACTGGCCGACTTGCTGCGCGGCGCGCAACCCGACGTCGACGACGTGCGGCGGGCCGTCGACGCGATTGCGGGGCTGACGGCGGTGGATGGCGCGACCATCATCAACGATCGCTACGATGTCCTCGCGTTCGGCGCGAAGATCACGCGGCGGCGCGGCAGCACGCCGGTGGACACCATCAACGTCACCGAGCCGGTCGAAGGCAACGTAGCGGCGCGCGCCACGCCGACCCAGATCGGCGGCACCCGCCACCTCTCGGCCGCGCAGTTCATCTTCGACCAACGCGACGCCACGGCGATGGTGGCGTCGCAGGACGGCCGCTTCACGGTGTTCAAGTGGTCGCCCAGCGAGCAGTTCGTGCACGCGCACCGGGTCGATGCGCTGCTGCTTTGACCCGGGCCGGGGCTCAGGGCTTAGCTCTCCTCCGAGCCTTCCGGGACGTCGCCCTCTTCGAGCGGGAGCATCTCTTCGGGCACCGCCTGCTCCATCAGGAGCGCCGGCGCCTCGAAGCCGAGTTGCTGCGCCATGTCCTCGATCTTCGGCAGGTCGTTCAGGTCCTTGAGGCCAAAGCGGATGAGGAATTCCCTGGTCGTGCCGTAGAGGAACGGCCGGCCGATCACGTTCTTGCGTCCCACGATCTTGATCAGGTGGCGCTCGAGCAGCGTCGACAGCACGCCGGAGGTATTGACGCTGCGAATCTCGCCGATCTCGGCGGCGGTCACCGGCTGCCTGTAAGCGATCACCGACAGCGTTTCGAGGGACGCCACCGTGAGCTTGGTGGCCGACCGCTCGTTGAACAAGCGGCGGACCCATTCATGAAACTCGGGCCGCGTCGTGATCTGGAACCCGTTGGCCACTTCGGCGATGTGCAGGCCGCCGCGCTCGACATAGTCGGCGTTGAGCGCGTTGAGCGCCGCCAGCACGTCTTCCTTGGGCTCGTCGCTGAGGAGCTTGTACAGCATCCGCGGCGTAATCGGCTCGGGAGACGCGAACATCAGCGCCTCGATCACCGCCTTCAGCTGCGCCAGCTCCATCCGCGGCGCGGTTTCCGTGGCCGACGGCTCCGTCGGCCCTCCCGACGGCTCCGTCGCCCCTCCCGACAAGTCCGTCACACCACCCGACGGATCGGTATCAGTCCCCGGCGTCTTTTCGTCGCTCGTCATTCCTGCTCCGTCTTCTTCGGGTGATGCGCCTTGTATTCGTCTTCGGGGTCGTGAATCGGGTGCGGCGCGTCCGCGGGACGCGCCCGCTTGTAGATCCGGATCGCCCCGGCCCCGCCCGACTGGAACACGCGAATCAACTTCAGCCGGATCATCTCCAGCATCGCCAGGAACGTGACGATCATGTCGGCGCGTGACGCCACGTCGTCGAACAGATCCTCGAAGCCGCAAGCGTCGGTTTCCGACAGGCGCCCGAGCAGCTGGTCGATGCGCGTCTCGATGGAAATCTCCGACGGCGGCAGCGGCACCGGCGGCCGCTCGCGGGCGCGCTCGAGGACCTGGCGGAAGGCGGCGAGCAGCGTGAAGAGATCGACCTCGATCTCTGGCTCGTAGTCGTCGCCGGCGATTTCCTCGAGGCGCGAGTCGGGCCGTCCCCACTGCGCGCTGCGCAGCGTTTCGCGGTCGTGGAGCAACTCGGCCGCGGCCTTGAATTTCTGGTGCTCGAGCAGGCGCCGGACCAGCGCGTCGCGCGGATCTTCGTCGTCGGTCGGATCGCCGGCGGCGGTCTCGGGCCGCGGCAGCAGCATCTTGCTCTTGATGTGGATGAGCGTAGCCGCCATCACCAGGAACTCGCTGGCCAGGTCGAGGTTGAGCTCCTGCAGCAACCCCAGGTAGTCCAGGTACTGCTTGGTGATGAGCGCGATCGGGATGTCGTAAACGTCGACCTTGTGCTTCTTGATCAGGTGCACGAGCAGGTCGAGCGGCCCCTCGAAGGACTGGAGCTTGATCCGGATCGAATCGAGTTGCGACTCGAAGGCCTCTTCGGGCCCGTCGTCGCCGGCGGGATGGTCTGGATGGCCGGCCATTAGTACTTGAGCTTCACCGCGCTACGCACGCGTTCCATCGTCTGTTGCGCCACGCCGCGCGCCTTCCTGGAGCCTTCGATCAACACCTCGCGCAGATAGCCGGGCCTGGCGAGCGCCTGGGCGCGACGCTCGCGAATCGGATCCAGCATGTTGTTGATCGCGACGGCGAGCTTGGTCTTGACCTCGACGTCGCCGACCTTGCCCTCCCGGTAACGCGCCTTGAGGTCGTCCACCTCCGCCCGGTTCGGGTTGAAGGCGTCGTGATAGTCGAACACCGGGTTGCCTTCCACGGTGCCGGGGATATCGGCCCGCACGCGCTTGGGATCCGTGTACATCTGGCGAACCTTGGCCTGCACGGTCTTGGCGTCGTCCGAGAGGTCGATGGTGTTGTGGTAGCTCTTGCTCATCTTGCGGTTGTCGAGCCCGGGCAACCGCGGGGTTGGCGTCAGCAACTGCGCCGGCTCCACCAGGGCGGCCGCCGGAAAGAAGTTGTTGAAGCGCCGCACGACCTCACGCGTCAGCTCGATGTGCGGGACCTGGTCTTCGCCGACCGGCACCCAGTTGGCGTCGTAGATCACGATGTCGGCGGCCTGCAGCAGCGGGTAGCCGAGAAAACCGATGCTCGACAGATCGCGGTCGTCCATCTGCTCGATCTGTTCCTTGTAGGTGGGCACCCGTTCGAGCCACGGAATCGGCGTGACCATCTGGAACAGCAGGTACAACTCGGCGTGCTCGGGCACCAGGGACTGGACGAAGAAGGTGCTCTTCTCCGGATCGAGACCGCTGCCGATCCAGTCGGCCGTGTTATCGAGGGCATTCTCGACGATCTCGCTGGTGTCGGCGTAATGCGTCGTCAGCGCATGCCAGTCGACGATGCAGTGGAAGGAGTCGTACTGGTCCTGCAGCTCGACCCAGTTGTGCAGCGCGCCCACGAGGTGGCCGAGGTGAAGTTTTCCGGTCGGGCGCATCCCCGACAGCACGCGTTGTCTGGTCAAATCAGGTAACTCAACAGTCCGTAGATGAATGCCTGGACCGGCCGCGCAATCGCCGCCAGCACCCCGGTCAGCATCAAAGCATACAAAATCACGAAGCCGTAGGGACGCAGTTGCGCCACCAGGCGCGCGCCGCCGCTCGGCAAGACGCCCATCAGCACGTTGCCCCCGTCAAGCGGCGGGATCGGCAGCATGTTGAAGACCGCGAGCAACACGTTGACCTGGATCATCGCCAGCAGGAATTCTCGCGGCGTGCCGAGCAGCGACCGGCCGACGACGTCGCCGGGAGCGGCGTGAGGCAAGAGCCCGAAAATAACGGCCGCGACCACGGCCAGCACCAGGTTGCTGGCCGGGCCGGCGGCGGCGATGAGGGCAAAGTCGCGATGCGGCGACTTGAGGTGGCGGAAGTCAACGGGGACCGGCTTGGCCCAGCCAATCAACGGCGCACCCGTTACCATCGCAATCAGCGGAAAGGCGATGGTGCCAATCGGATCGATGTGGACCGCCGGGTTGAGCGACAACCGGCCCAGCAGCCGCGCGGTCGGGTCGCCCAGCTTGTCGGCCGCCCACGCATGCGCCGCCTCGTGAAACGACAAGGACGCGATCAACACACTGAGGAAGATCAGAACTTGAGTGAAATCGATGCCAGCCAGAATCCAAAAATGTTATCACATCGATCAGGCTATCCGCCGGGCGACACGACGAATCGCCCCGAGGAATAGCTCGACGTCGGCCGAGGAGGTGCGGAAGTTCACGATGCAGGCGCGCAGGGCAAATCGCGAGCCGACCATGGCGTTGGAGGGATACGCCTCACCGTCCCGCTGCACCTCCACCATCAAGGCGCGATTCAGGGCGTTCAGCGCCGCCTCATCCCCGGCGCCGCGCAAGTGCGCCGGCCGGTAACGGAAACACACGATGCTGAGGGGCACCGGCGCGAGGCGCTCGAAGTCCTCGCTGGCGTCGATCGCGGCGGCCAGTTGACGCGCCAGGCGGATATTGTCCTCGATGGCGGCGCGAACGGCGCGGGCGCCGTGACACTTGAGGATGAACCAGATCTTGAGCGCCCGGAACCGCCGCGACAGCTCCGGGCCGTGGTCCCAGAACGCAAACTCCGACATGTCGCGATCGGCGACCACGTCGATATAGGCCGCGCCATGCGTGAACGCGCGACGCAAATCCGCGCCGTTGCGGACCACCAGGCATCCGGCGTCCAGCGGCGCGAACAGCCACTTGTGCGGGTCGAGCGAAATCGAATCGGCGCGCCCGAGCCCGGCCATCGCGGTGCCCACGCTCGGCAAGGCCGCGGCGAAACCGCCGTAGGAACCGTCCACGTGCAGCCACAAGTTCTCCGCCGCGCAGACTCCGGCGATCGCCTCGAGCGGATCGATCGCGCCGGTGTTGACGTCGCCGGCATTGGCGACGACGCACACCGCGTGCAGGCCGGCCGCGCGGTCGGCGGCGATCAGCCGCGACAGCGCGCCGACATCCATGCGGAATTCAGCGTCCACCGGAATCGCCACCACCGACTCGCGCCCGATGCCGAGGAGGGCGGCGGCCTTCGGGATCGACATGTGCACCAGCGCCGAGGCGTAGATCCGCGGCTTCGCGGGGAGGGCGGCGACACCGCGCGCGTTCAGGTCCGCGGTGGTGCTGGCGCGCAGCGCCACGGCCATCGCCGCGAGATTGGCCATCGAGCCGCCGCTCACGAGCAATCCCTCGCCGGCGGGATCGAAGCCGACCAGTTCCTTGATCCACTCGATCGCCTGGTGCTCGATGGCCGTCGCCGACGGCGCGGAGCGCCACGAGGTCACGTTCTGGTTCAGCGCCGAGGCCAGGAAATCCGCGGCCACCCCCGCGAAGCTGCCCGACGACTGCACGTAGCCGAACATCCGCGGGTGGCCGTTGTTGCGGCCCAACCTGGCGAGCCGCGCGAATTGCTCCACGACGGCGGCGAGGTCCTGGGGATCCTGCGGCAGTGGCTCGCCCACGATCGCGTCGAGCTGACCGGGGCTGACCGTGGGGTACACCGGCGGTTGCGAGGCGCGGTCGAAGTAGTCCAGCACCCAGTCGAGCGCCGCCTGCCCGAGCGCGCCGCGTTGTTGTGAGGTCAGGTTCATTTTGGGTTCGTGGAGAAATGGGCAATGAGGGCGTCGGCGGTCTTCGCGCCCACCACCGGCGTCAGCTCTTCACGCGTGGCGCGGCGCACGCCCGACAGGCTCCCGAAGCTGGTCAGCAATTGCTTGCGGCGTCGAGGGCCGACGCCGGGAATGCCGTCGAGCTCGGACGTCAGGCTCCGCTTGTTCCGCGACTGCCGGTGGAAGGAGATGGCAAACCGGTGCGCTTCGTCGCGGATGCGCTGGAGCAGGCGCAGCGCGGCGCCGTGCGGATCAAGCGCGATCGGCACCATGCTGTCGCGAGTGAAGACGAGCTCCTCTTTCTTTGCCAGTCCAATCGCCACCAGATTGGAGAGTCCAACTGTCTCGAGCGCCGCATACGCGGCGTTCAACTGGCCCTTGCCACCATCGATGACGATCAGATCCGGAAACGGTCCGCCCGCTTCGAGGACGCGAGCGTAGCGCCGGCGAACGACTTGCTCCATCGAAGTGAAGTCGTCGTTCAACGTGACCTGCGAACTCTGGATCTTGAATTTGCGGTACTCCGACGGCCGCATCCTGCCCTCTTCACACACCACCATCGACGCCACGGTATCGCTGCCCTGGATGGTGGAAATGTCGAAGCAGTCGATGCGGCGCGGCAGGCGCGGCAGGCGGAGCGCCGCCTGCAACGCCTCGAGCGCGTCGTAATTGGCGGTGGCATTCGCGTCAAATCGCGTGCGATACGCCAGCGCGGCGTTGCGAAACGCGAGCTCCATCATGCTCTTCTTGTCGCCACGCTGCGGGACCAGCAGCTTGACCTTGCGGCCGGCGCGCTCCCCCAGCCAGGCTTCGAGCAACTCGCGCTCGGCCAGGGCGATGGGTACGTGCACCTCGGACGGCGGCGCCTGCTCCGCGTAGACGTGCTGGACCGCGGCTTCCACCACGTCCGCTTCGCTGGCGCCGCTGTCGTCCGCGTCCCAGACAAACTCCACGCGCTCCACGACGCGGCCGCCGCGCATCAGGAAGACCTGCACCACTGCGCCCTTGGCGCCCAGCTTCACGCCGAAGACATCGCGGTCGCCGAGCTCGGCGGACGCCATCTTCTGCTGGCGCTCGCCGAGCGCCTGCACGGTCCGCATGGCGTCGCGCAGGTGGGCCGCCTCCTCAAACCGTTCGGACGCCGCTGCCTCCGTCATGCGGGCTTCGAGCTGATCGGCCAACTCGTCGTTGCGGCCTTCCAGGAACAGGCGCGTGTCGGCCACCGCCACGGCGTAGCGCTCGGGGCTGCAGATCGCCGCCACGCACGGCGCCAGGCAGCGCTTGATGTCGTATTCCAGGCAGGCCCGGGCCCGCTGGCCGGTGATCACCTCGTTGCAGGAGCGGAGGCCAAACACCTTGTGCGTGAGCGCCATCGTCCGGCGCGCAAATTTCGCCGGCAGGAAGGGGCCGGCGTAGACGTTGCCGTCGCGCTCGACCGATCGCGCCACCAACACCCGGGGGAACGCTTCGGTGGTCGTCAGCTGGAGATAGGGATAGTTCTTGTCGTCGCGCAGCAGGATGTTGAACTTCGGCGATCGCTGCTTGATCAGGTTGTTTTCGAGCGCCAGCGCCTCCACCACCGAGTCGGTGACGACGATGTCGAGGCCGGCGATCTCGTCGAGCAGGGCGTCGGTCTTGGGGCTCGAGCCGTAGTTGCCCAGGTAACTGCGCACCCGGTCGCGGAGGGCGCGCGCCTTGCCCACGTAGATGGTCTCGCCCGCGGCGTTGGCGAACAGATACACGCCTGGCTGTTCCGGCAGGCGTTGGATCTGTTCCTTGAGGTTGAGGATAGGCATCGGGTACGCTTAAGCCCACCTCCATTATGACCTTCACGGGCGCCATCGGCGCCGTTTGCATGTTTCCCCTCCGGGCCATCATCAATGTCTCCGTGGCCCTCGGCATCCACCCCAACACGCTCACCCTGATCGGGGTGCTGATCAACGTGGCCGCGGCGTTCGCGCTCGGCAAGGACCGCTTCGTGCTGGCCGGCGTGATCATGATCGTCGCCAACATCTTCGACTTCATCGACGGCAAGGTGGCCCACATCACCGGCAAGCATTCGCTGTTTGGCGCCTTCTGGGATTCCACGCTCGATCGGTTCTCGGACCTGGCCCTGTTCACCGGCCTGATCTGGCTGTACGCCGATGTGGGCCGCAACGGTTACGTGCTGATTGCCACCCTCGCCCTGATCTTCTCGATCATGACCAGCTACGCGCGGGCGCGGGCCGAGTCGCTGATCGACAAGTGCAAGGTGGGCTTCATGGAGCGCCCGGAGCGCATCGTGCTGTTCATGATCGGCGCGTTCACCGATCGCATGGCCGGCGTGCTGTGGGTGATCCTCGTGTTGTCGATCATCACGGTGGCCAACCGCATCTATTACACCTACCTGGCGCTCAACAAGCTGCCCATGCCGCAGGGCGTCTTCTGGCGGTTCTTTTTCTGGCGGGATGAGCGGGCCACGCTCCCCTATGACATCTGGGTGACGGTGATCCTCGCGTTTGTGTGGCTGACGCCGCCGGATTGGATCTCCGACCCCACCGCGAGCGGGATGGGACTGCTCGGGTTCATCCTCCCGTAAACCGGTTGCGTCTCCCCTGAAGTCACTCACGGACGTGAGCCGCGGAGGACACGGAGAACACGGAGCACATTCTTGAAAGAGCCAGTGGCGTGGCGGCCTGGCCTTTCCAACCACGACTCCGTGTCCTCCGCGTTCTCCGTGGTTGACGTCCGTTGGAGACTTGCCGGTAGCCAGGCCGTGCGCTTGCCCTTGGAGTTCCGGTTTTCTGGGACCGAAGTCCGCATCAACCGCCACGGCAACGGCGTGCTGCTCCAGCCCGGTGTCGAGCGTTGATGACTGGCCTACGGCGCTCGACCAGTTCCGCGATGAGCCTTTCATGCCCGACCGGCGCAACCAGCCCGCCGCACGTCGACGGCCCGGTCTTTAGGTGATCGAATATTCGGTCGACACCAACGCTGCATCGCGCCGATCAATGACAGCTCGCTGCCGCTGCGCCGCCGATTCAAGGAGGTGCTGGCGGAAGGCTCCGTCGTGTCCCTGTCGATGATCGCGATTCACGAGCTGTGGTACGGCGTGGCGAAGAGCGCGAAGCAGGAGCACCGCGCTGATAGCCGGACAGGCCGTCCGGCGCGGCTTGATGGGGGGAGACTGGGCGCTGGACCGTTGACCTTGCGGGGTGAAGCGCAGATAGTAGACCGCTGGTTCGGGTCGGCGTTCGGCGGCAACTCGCTCTCAGGGGAGATTCGCAATGCGACATCGTCATCTCGTATGGTTCGTCGGCGTTTGCGTGGCATGGGCAGGGTGGAGCGCGACGGGTTCGGGCCAGGCGTCGCCGGCGGAAAAGGCCGTGATGCAGGCCATCGATCAGATCAACACGGCGTTTCAGCATCGCGACGTCAAGGCGTACGAAGGCCTGACGACGGGCGATTTCGTGCGCATCGCGTCGAACGGGCGCGTCTTCGGCCGGAGCGAATGGCTGAAGAATGTGGCGGCCCCCGGACCCGAGCGCGGTCCCGGCAAGTTCGATCAATTGTCGGTACGGGTGTACGGCGATGGCGCGATCGTGACTTACCGCAATACGCCGGCCGGTGCCGGCGGCCAGCCCGGCGCCGTCAATTACCTGACTCGCGTCATGGCCAGGGAGGGCACGCAGTGGAAGATGGCGCTCGCGCAGAGCACCGACACGCAGCCGCCAGCGGCCCCGACGGGCGCGGAACCCGCGGCTCTGCCGGCGTGGTCGGCGAGCACCGCGGCAGACCGTGATGCCCTGGCGACCTTCAAAGCCATCCAGAAGGCGAACGCGGATCGCAATCTCGCGGCGTGGGAGCGGCTGTCTGCCGCCGATCACACCATCATTAGCGCCGAAGGCACGCGCACGTCACGCGCCGAGCGGGTGGCGGCATTGAAGGCGCCAGCGGCCGCCCCCGCGGCCGCACCCGCGACCGACCAGAGTGTGCGAGTGATGGTGAAGGGCGACGTCGCGGCCGTGACGTGGACGACCAATTCCACGCGCTCGCTGAAGGTCCTGGCCCGAAAGGGCGGGACGTGGCAACAAGTGCTGCAGCAGGCGACGCCAGTCGTCACTGCAAAGAAATAGCGCAAAAGAAGAAGGCCGCCCTTAGGCGGCCTTCCGTTTCGACTTCCGCTTCGGCTTGTAGCTGCCCCAGACAGCTTTCGTCGCCATTCTCCGCCTCCTAGGCTGACTTCCGTTTCTTTGCGGCACCCTTCACCGCCGTCCGGATGTTGGTCACCTTCTTCGTCTTCTTCTTGCCCGCGCTGACCTGGTCGAGGCTCTTGCGCAGCGCTTCCATCAGGTCCACCACCTTCGGCGGCGCGCTCTCTTCCGGCGCCACGATTTCCTCGCCTGCAATCTTCGCGTCGATGATCTTGCGCAGGCCTTCCTGGTATTCGTCCTTGTAGTCCTTGAGGTCGAGGTCGCCCTCGATGCTCTCGATCACCTGCCTGGCCAGCTTCATCTCGGCGGGATTCACCTTGCCGCGCACTTCGCGCAGTTCCTCGATTTGATCGATGGTGCGAATCTCGGCGGCGTGGTGCAGCGTGTACATCACCATGCCCTGCTTGTGCGGCTTGACGGCCACCAGATACTCGCGGCCGTGAATGGCGACTTTGCCGATGCCGGCCTTGCCCTGCATGCCCTCCCGCATCACCGAATAGGCGTCGGCGGCCATCGGGCCCT
>JBDTMB010000101.1:0-14395 GCA_039934485.1 Vicinamibacterales bacterium | reverse complement strand
ACAACATCGTGTGGGGCACCGCGGCCGACGGCGACAACATCGTCTGGGGCACCGCGGATGACGGCGACAACATCGTCTGGGGCACCGACTGCGGCGGCGCCGACTGCGACAACATCGTGTGGGGCAACACCGATGAAGACAACATCGTGTGGGGCAACGCCGAAGGCGTCGAGAACATCGTGTGGGGCAACTCGGCTGCCGACAACATCGTCTGGGGCAACAGCGGCGACGACAACATCACCTGGGGTAACTCCGCAGGCGATGGCGACGACTTCGGAGACGACACGGCCGAGGTTGAGTCGTTCGATCCGCTGGCCTGGGAGGACCTGTTCGGTGGCGAGCTGGAGTTGCTGTTAACGCCGCCGGAAGCAACCACGGTCACCACCACGACCACCACCACGGACCCGACGACGGGCGAGATCACGACGATCACCACGACGACGACCACTGCGCCGGACGGCACCGTGACGACGTCGGTGACCACGACGGTAGGAGGGCTGTAATCATGGAAAAGATGCCCTTCCAACCGGAACTCGCGCGGACCACGACCATGGCCACCATGACCACGACCACGACGACGACCGTCACCTCAAGTGACTGGAAGTCGGGCCTCCCGATACTGTCGGGCACGGGCTTTACACTCCGCGAGCTGCGCCTCGAAGACGCACCCTCGCTGCTGGCAATGCTGACGACGGAAGAAGTGGCGCGCTTCATCTCGCCGCCGCCGACCACCGTGCAGGGCTTCGAGCGGTTCATCGCCTGGGCCCATCGTGAGCGCGCCGCCGGCAACTACGCGTGCTTCGCGATCGTCCCCGCGGGCATGTCGGTGGCGGTCGGAATCTTCCAGGTGCGCTCACTCGAGCAGGGCTTCGGCACTGGCGAATGGGGCTTCGCACTCGGCTCGCAGTTCTGGGGCACTGGCGTGTTCGCCGAAGGCGCGCGCCTGGTCCTCGACTTCGCGTTCGACGTCGTCGGCGCCAACCGGCTCGAAGCGCGCGCATGCGTCGCCAACGGCCGCGGCAACGGCGCGCTCCGCAAAGTGGGTGCGGTCCAAGAAGGCACGTTGCGCCGGTCGTTCCTGCGCAACGGCCAGTATCACGACCAGGTGCTGTGGGGGATTCTCGCCGACGACTGGCGCCTCCAGCGTCTCGCGCCGCAGCGGGTGGTCACGCACTAGCAATTGGGCGCCCCCACCGTGGGGGCGCCAAAGTTCACTGTCTCGTCACACGTTAAGGCCCGGACATTTCCAGGGGTGTCCGGGCCTCTTTTTTTGCCCGCCCGCCGAAGCTCCCTCCCAACCACATTCGAGCGAAGGCGGGTAGACTCGGTGTGCTGTGGCCCCAACCTGGCGCGTGATTGAACTGGACCGCGGCGACGCGGGCGTGCGGGTCGATCGCGTGCTGCTGCGACACCTTCGTGACGAGCGAGGGCTCTCCCGCAATCAAATCCAAAAGTGGATCGAACGTGGCGATGTGCTGATCAACGGCGCGCCGCCGTCACGGGCCGCCTGGCGCGTGCAGCCGGGTGACGACCTGAAGGTGTGCGTCGCGCGCCGCGAGCGGACCCGCCCGTCGGCGGAAGCGATCCCGCTCGACGTGATCTATGAAGACGATGACCTGCTGGCCATCAACAAGCCGGCCGGATTGGTCGTCCATCCGTCATACAAGAACGCCGCGGGCACCTTGATGAACGGCGTGTTGCAGCGGGCCCGTTCCTGGCCTTCGCGCGACCAGCCCGGCTTGCTCGGGCGGCTTGACAAGTTCACCTCCGGGCTCGTGATTGTCACCAAGCGCCCGGCAATTCAGACATCCCTGCAGCGCGCGATGGATGCCCGGCGGATCGACAAGGACTACCTGGCCGTCGTGTGGGGGAAGCCGATCCCGGTCAGGGGCACCATCGACCTCGCGCTCGATCGGGACCCGTGGGATCGGCGGCGCATCACCGTGACCGACCGTGGCGGACAACCATCGGTGACGCGCTACGAACGGGTCGCCACCACGAAATCGGGCTCGGCCTTCTCCCTGGTTCGCTGCCGGCTGATCACCGGGCGCACGCACCAGATTCGCGTGCACCTGTCGGCGAAGGGATGGCCGATCGTCGGCGATGCGGCCTATGGCCGGCGCGGGGTCCGTCCCAGTGATGATCCGGCGACCGAGGCGGCGAGGGCATTTCCGCGCCAGGCCCTGCACGCGTGGCGCCTGTCGTTTCGACATCCCGTGGATGGGACCGAGTTGACCCTGACGGCGCCCCTGCCGGATGACCTCCGCGCGCTCTGTTCCGCGTTGACGCTGCCGACGCTATAGTCTGTGCGCATGGACTCCCGAGTGCAGATCGTGCAGAACGCACTGGCCCGGCAGCCACGGGTGCCGCTGGCGATGCTTCCCACCCCCATTCACGACGCGGTGCGGCTGCGCGACGCGCTCGGCGGGGCGTCTCGCTGCCCGAGGATTCTGATCAAACGCGATGACCTCACGGCGCTCGGGCTGGGAGGGAACAAGGCCCGTAAGCTGGAATTCCTGGTGGCCGACGCGCTCGCTCAGGGCGCGACCACCCTGGTCACGACCGGCGCGGTGCAGTCAAACCACGCCCGCATGACCGCGGCCGCCGCAGCGGTGTCGGGGTTGCGTTCGGTGCTCGTCCTCACGACGGTTGCACCCGAACCGGCGCTGGCCGGGAACCTCCTGCTCGATCGCTTGTACGGCGCCACCGTGCGGCTGGTGCCCTCGATCGATCCGATGCTCGCCGTCGGTCAGGACGAGGCCGTCGTCGCCGAGGTGGTGGCCGACGAGCACGCCCATGGACGTCGCGCCTACGTGATCCCGATCGGCGGCTCGAGCGGGATCGGCGTGTTCGGCTATCTGGGCGGGTCGGCAGAGCTCGTCGAGCAATTGGCCGCGATGGACGTGTCGCCGTCACGCTTGTACTACGCCAGCGGATCGCGCGGCACGCAGGCGGGACTCACCCTGGGTGCGAAGGCCTGCGGGGCGGCGTATGCGGTGTACGGTGTCGCGGTCAGTGCCGGCGAACCGGAAAAAATCGAACGGGCCAGGCGCATTGCCAACGAGGCCGCGGCGCGAGCCGGCCTTGCCGAACGGCTCGACCTGCCGGACCTGGTCACCGACCAAAGCTGCATCGGCGAAGGCTACGGCATCCCGACCCCGGAGGGCCTCGAAGCCATTGCCCTCGTCGCCAGGACCGAGGCGATCCTCCTCGATCAGTGCTACACGTCAAAGGCGATGGCAGCGCTCATCGCGCACGTCCGCGCCGGCCAGCTGGCGCCGTCGGAGACGGTGGTGTTTCTCCACACCGGTGGGATGCCGGCGCTCTTCACTGAGACTTTTGTGAAGGCAATCCTCCCTCGATTGTCGACAAGTACAGCGGATTGAAGAACAGCTTGAACGTGTTGTGCGGCTGGCCGCGCCAGTGCGGACGAAAGCCCATGATCACGGCCTGGCCGCGGCCCACTTGCACCCTTGCGGCGCCGACGCGGCCGGCGAGGTAACGCGCGCCACCCAGTTCCCAGCCGCTCACCAGGAAATTCTGCCGCGGATATTCGGCATACACGTCGACATCGCGGGTCGCGCGCATCTTGCCCTCCGCGGCCGGCGGCACCAGCTGAAACGCCTGGGAATCCGCGAACATGGCGACGGCGCTCGCTTCCATCCCGGCGGCCAGCGGATCCTCCGGCCTGGTCGTGATGCGGACCAACGATCCCGGAATGAAGAACTCCTGCGGACGCGTGTCCTTGACCGAATTGCGCAGCGGCAAGTCGAACGCGAGGATCGCAAAGTCGGCGGCACGATCCCAGGCCACGACCCACCCACCGCGTTCCACAAACCGCCGGACGTTGGCCGCGCCGTCCATGCCGATGCCGCCGACGAATTCCGGTGGCATGGTGCCCGCCGCAGCGCCGTTGAGGATCGTGTCGTCGCTTTCATCGGCGAAGAGGATCACATCAAAATCGGCGAGGTCACCCGAGCGCAGATCGGCGTTCTTCAAGGTCTTGTAGGGGAACTCATACTGCTCCAGGACCCACCGGGTCCACCCTTCGTCCATGTTGGCGCGATAGCTGCGATACAAGCCGATCCGCGGCGCGCGAATCGCCTTGGCGCCCGCGGGCACCGCATCAATCGCGGTGAACATCACCCCGAGGTCGACTCCCTGTCTGTTCACGACATCGCGCGCGATGTCCTGAACGATCAGGGTGTTATCCGGCGCCCACGACACCCGGGCGCCTGCTTTTAGGAGCCGGTTGATCGCCTTCACGCCGAGGTTGGAATTGGGTGCGAGCGCGTAGGCCGCGGTGCCGGCCCCGGTGACGCCTCCTGGCGCGGCGGCAATCAAGTCCACGATCTTCGCGGGCAGCGGGAAGGGTTCCTTCACCCGATCGAGCGTGACGCCCATCTGGTAGCTCAGCTCGTAGCCGGTCATGTCGTACGGCGGATCCGGCGGGCCGCCGGGATAGAGGCGGCGTTCGGGAAAAGCCTTGGCCTCGATCAGGTCGACCACGTACGGGCGGAACGACTGCGGGCCGATGACATAGCTGCCGGCAGGGTAGGTCCTGCCGCCGGCGCTGAAGCTCGCTTCAGCCTGTCGAATTTCGATGTTGGCGATGCGGAACGTGCGGAGGAATTCGACGGTCCGCGCCGGATCGTGCTGCGCGCCGAGGTCGATGACATACGCGTACGGGCCACCTTCCGCTTTTTCCCCTCGCGCGATCTGCCGCGTGCCCATCCGCCAGATGTTGTAGAGGTAGTCCTCTTTCATCTTCGACGCGAGGTCGAGCGTTGCCCGCGACGCCGTGATCATGTACTCCACCGGCTTGCGGAAGGGCCAGCATCCGCCAAGCCAGGGACTGGTGTAGTTCACGCTTGGAATCTTCGCCGGCAGGTTCTTGTGGCGCTCGCCGAAGGTGTCCGGAATTTCTTCAGCGGAGTAGCAGTGCGGCGTCGCCAGGCGGTAGAGCGCCGTCTCGGTGAGGAAGCCGGCCATGTTGTGAAAGTCGGGCCCTCCGCGCATGCTGCCGTTCCACCAGATGTCGTAGAGCATGTGCGAGCTGTAGCCCGGTTTCTCCTCTTCATCGAAGCGTTTGCGCATCGCCTCGCCCAGCTGGTTGATGGTGCTGACGATCAGCGGGTCGAGGTTGGGGTTCACCGGATCCTTCATCGGCGGCCCCCAGATGCGGCTCGGGAACGGTCCCGACTGGTGATGGTTGTAGACGATCTGCGGGTACCACACCTTGTAGAGCTGCCGCGCCACCGCCTGCGTCTCCACTTGCGTGAACATTGACCAATCACGGTTGTTATCGTGGCCGATGTAGTGGTGATAGATGTCCGGCGGGCTCGTGGTTTCGAACGGCGTGCCGAGGTTCTTGTAGTACCAGTCGCGGACGATGTCGAGGCCGTCTGGATTCATCGACGGCGTCAACAGGAGGATGGTGTTGTCGCGGATCCGCTTCGCCTCATCCGACTCGGAGGTCACCAGCCACCACCCGAGTTCGGGAACATGCTGGGCGCCGGCCACTTCGGTGGCATGCAGTCCGCCGTCGATCCAGACGATCGCCTTGCCCTCTTTCGCCAGGGCGCGCGCCTCCGCGTCGCTGACGCCGCGGGAGATGGCCAACTTTCGCGCGATCTCCTGGTACCGCGCCCGGTTCCTGAGATTGGCCTCGCTCGAGATCACCGCGAGAATCATCGGCCGCCCCTCGGAGCTCCTGCCGAATTCCTCGACCGCGATCCGGTCGGACGCCGCATCGAGCTGGTGGAAATATTCGACGATCTGCTCGTGGCTCGCGAGCTTGTAGTCCGCGCCCGGCTGGAAGCCGAAGACGTCGGCCGGTTCAGGCACCTTGACCGGCGGCGTGGCGGCGCGGCCCTGGGCGTCCAGCGAGCGAACCGTGATCGCGGCGACGGCCGCCAGCAGGAATGACGCGACCAGTACTCTGCGAATCATTTTCGGCCTCGTTTCCACGGCATTGTACCGGCTACGGGCGATCCCGGAGAGGTTATGTCAGCGCTAGGAAGGGCCACGACCAAGACGCTACAATTGAGGGTTCATATGCTTCGCGCCGGCGTGCTAGTCATTGCCTGTCTTGCCATTGGAGACTTCGCGTTCGCTCAGGACTCGCCGGCCAGGCCGGCGCCGCAGGCCGCCCCGGTCGCGCCCGACGTGGTGACGCGTGACGACCGTGGGCACGCCATCCTCAGGGCCGTCCGTCTTCCTGGCGCCTTTCAACTCGACGGCAAGCTCGACGAGCCGTTCTACCAGGGCGTCAAGGGCGCCGGCGGGTTTCTCCAGCAGGAGCCGCTCGAAGGCCAGCCGGCGACCGATCAAACCGAGGTGTGGGTGTTCTTCGACGAGAAGAACATCTACGTCAGCGCGCGGATGTGGGAGACCGATCCGGCCAGGCGCGTGACCACCGACATGCGCCGCGATTCGAACAATCTCTACAACAACGATCACATCGCGGTGATGTTCGACACCTTCAACGATCGCCGCAACGCGTTTGGGGTTTCCTCCAACGCGCAGGGCGGCATGTTTGATTGGCAGGTCACCAACGAGCAACCCAGCCAGAACTGGAACGGACTCTGGGAAGTGCGGACGGCTGACTTCGACCAGGGCTGGACCGCCGAGTTCGTGGTGCCGTTCCGCTCGATCCGCTTCAAGGAAGGCAGCACCGAGTGGGGGGTCAACTTCCGGCGCATGGTCCGCTGGAAGAACGAGTTGACGTTTCTCTCGCAGGTGCCGATCTCGTGGGGGCGCCGCGGATTGTCGAAGGTGTCGTCGGTCGGCACGCTCGTGGACTTCCAGGCGCCGACGAGCTTGCGCAACCTCGACGTCAAGCCGTACGTCCTCGGCTCAACGACCACCAACAACCGGACGACGCCCGTCACCAGCAACGACGGCGCCGGGGAATTCGGCGTCGATGCGAAATGGGGGATCACGCAATCGATCGTCACCGACTTCACCTACAACACCGACTTCGCGCAGGTCGAAGACGACGAGGCGCAGGTCAACCTGACGCGCTTCAGCGTGCTCTATCCCGAGAAGCGCGACTTCTTCCTCGAAGGCCAGGACGTCTTCAATTTTGCCGGGGCCGGCGCCAATCAGAACGGCGGGCAGACCGGCCCCACCGCGGTGCCGATGACCGGCGGCGGGCCGGGCGGCGGCAACGTCACGCCGATCGTGTTCTTCAGCCGGCGGATCGGCCTCCAGAACGGCGCGGTCATTCCGATCCTGGGCGGCGGCCGTGTGCTCGGGCGCGGCAACGGGTTCCAGGTGGGCGGGCTGCACATGCGCACCGATGAGACGCCCACCGCTTACGCGCCCGCCACGGATTTCTCGGTGCTGCGGGTCAATCGCGACATCCTCAAGCGCAGCCGCGTCGGGATGATCGCCACGCGGCGCGGGCCTGGTTCCTCTGGAGGCGACGACAACTACGCCTACGGCGCGGATGCGTCGATCAACCCGCTCCAGGAGCTGGCGATTACTTCATTCTGGTCAGGCACATCCCCCGCGACCGGCGCCAGTGCCTCGGACTCGCAGAGCTACCGGGCGAGCCTGATCTGGAACGCCGACAAGACCGGCCTTCAACTCGATCACTTGTTCGTCGGCAGCCACTTCAATCCGGAGATCGGCTTCCTGCGGAGGTCCGCCTTTCGCCGATCGTACGCGCAGGCGCGCTACAGTCCGCGGCCAACCGGATGGAGGGGCGTCCGCAAGGTGTACTTCGAGGGCAGCTACGAATATTATGAAGACCCCGGCGGCCATCCGGAGTCGCGCGAGGCCCAGGCCGCGTACCGGATGGAGTTGGCCAACGGCGATCAATGGGCCTTTGAGTATTCCAGCCAGTTCGAGGCGCTCGATGCGCCGTTCATCGTCGCGCCTGGCGTCGTGGTGCCGCCCGGCAGCTACGACTTCAACCAGGGGAAGCTGCTCTACACAATTTCGCCGCAGCGTCCGTTGTCGGGCACAGTGATCCTGACCTACGGCGGCTTCTACGGCGGGACGTTGCGCGAGCTGACGTGGCGCGGGCGCGTGGAGTTTGGCCCGCGGTTCTATGCCGAGCCGACGATGTCGCTCAACTATTTCAAGACGCCCGAGGCCAGCGGCGACTCCAACCTCATCAGCTCGCGGCTCACTTACACGCTGACGCCGCGGATGTTCGCGTCGGCGCTGGTGCAGTACCAGTCGGCCAGCGACAGCATCAGCACGAACGCCCGTTTCCGCTGGGAGTATCAACCGGGCAGCGAGCTGTTTGTGGTTTACAGCGATGGCCGCAACGCGGCCGGGCCCGGTTTCCCGGCGCTCGACAATCGCAGCTTCGTCGTGAAGGTCACGAAGCTGTTTCGCTTCTAGGGCCGCAGATGACGCAGATTACCCAAGGCGGGGGCTAAAGCCCCCGCCCTCCAGCTACTGGTCGCTCAGGTCCGCCTACTCTTCGCCCATGAACGGATAGGTGTAATCCGTCGGCGGCGCGAAGGTTTCCTTCATCGTCCTCGCGCTGACCCATCGCACGAGGTTCATCTTCGACCCGGCCTTGTCGTTGGTGCCGGAGGCGCGGGCGCCGCCGAACGGCTGCTGGCCGACCACCGCGCCGGTGGGCTTGTCGTTGATGTAGAAGTTACCCGCCGCATTGCGCAGCGCCGCGGACGCCTCGATCACCGCCGCGCGATCGCGCGCGAAGATCGCGCCGGTCAGCGCATACGGCGAGGTCCGGTCGACGAGATCCAACATTTCCTTCCACTTCGCATCGTCGTAGACGTAGACGGTAAGCACCGGCCCGAAGATTTCTTCGCACATCAGCCGGTACGACGGATCGGTGGTCTCGATCAGGGTCGCGTCGATGAAGTACCCCTCGTCGCCCTTGGCGCCGCCGCCCTGGAGGATCTTCGCGTTCTTCTTCCCGTCGGCGAGGTACTCACTGATCTTGGTGAACGCCTTCTTGTCGATTACCGCGCCCATGAAGTTGCGGAAGTCGCGGACGTCGCCCATGCGAATGTCCTTCATCATCGCGGTCATGCGATCGCGAAGGTCGGGCCACAGCGACCTGGGCACATACATGCGGCTGGCCGCCGAACACTTCTGACCCTGGAACTCGAAGGCGCCGCGCACGGCGCCGACGGCCACCGCCTGCGGATCCGCCGACGCGTGCACGACGATGAAGTCCTTGCCGCCGGTCTCGCCAACCAGCCGCGGGTAGCCGCGGTACTTGCCGAGGTTCTGGCCCACCTTCTGCCACATCCCGTTGAACACGGCCGTGCTGCCGGTGAAGTGGATGCCGGCCAGTTCGGGGCTGTCGAGCACGATGCTTGAAATCTCGGCGGCATCACCGGGAACGAAGTTGATGACGCCGGGAGGCAGGCCGGCCGTCTCGAGCAGCTTCATCACGTAGTACGAACTGAGCAGCGAGCTGCTGGCGGGCTTCCAGAGGACGGTGTTGCCCATGATCGCCGGCGCGCCGGCGAGGTTGCCGCCGATGGCGGTGAAGTTGAAGGGCGACACCGCGTAGACAAACCCTTCGAGCGGGCGGTACTCCATCTGGTTCCAGACGGCGTGCGTGCTGTCGGGCTGCTCCGAGATCAATTCCTGTGCAAACGCCACGTTGAAGCGCCAGAAATCGACGAGCTCGGAGGCCGCATCGATCTCGGCCTGGAACGCGGTCTTCGACTGCCCCAGCATCGTCGCCGCAACGACGGTGGAGCGCCAGGTGGTGGTGAGGAGTTCGGCGGCGCGCAGAAACACGGCGGCGCGGTCCTCGAACGGCCAGCTCGCCCACTCGCGATGGGCGGCGGCCGCCGCCGCGATCGCCTGCCTGACGTGCTCGGCACTGGCCTTGTGCCAGTTGGCGAGCACATGTCCATGCTGGTGCGGCATGACGGTGTGCTCAACGGCGCCGCTGCGAATCTCCTTGCCGCCGATGATGATGGGGATTTCCGCGGTTTCCGCGGCCATGGTCGCGAGACGGGCCTTGAGGTCGGCGCGCTCCTTCGAACCTGGAGCGTAGGCGAGGTTGGGGTCGTTCTGGGGACGAGGGACTCGTCGGCGGCCGGCAAAAGCGTCTGACATCATTTCATTCTAGCGGATTGGGCAAACCTAAAGGTTTGCCCCCACCAGCGTAGGGCCGGACATACAATTCGCCACAGTGATTGCACGGTTGCTCCATCTCGTGCTGCTGGTGCTGGGCCTGCTCGCCTTGCCAGCGGCGGCGCGCGCGCAGGCCAATCAGCAGCGGCTCGTCTACGGCGGCGACCAGGAATTCCCTCCCTACGAGTACCTCAACGAACAGGGGCAGCCCGACGGTTTCAACATTCACCTGATCCGCGCGCTGGCGCGGGAAGCCGGGGTTGCGATCGAGATCCGCCTGGGTCCGCGTGACGAGCGCATGGCGGACTTCGATCGCGGCAACACCGATGTGATGTTCCTGTCCTATACGGAAGAGCGCGCGGCGCGCTACCAGTTGCTGGACCAGACCTGGACGCTGGCGCAAGTGGTGTTGATGCGCAAGGGGCTGCCGCGCTATCCCACGGGTCTCGATGACCTGTGGGGGTTCCGCATCGCCGTCGATCAGGGTTCGGTCAACCACTTGCTGCTCGCGAGCCTGCCCGAAGCCAGGCGGCCCACTCTCGTCCTGGTGCCCACCCGCACCGATCAATTGCGATCGTTCGCGCGCGGCGAGGTCGACGGCGCCGCGGGCAACCACCTGACGATGCGGTTTCTCCTGGGCGATCTGGCGAAGGACACCGTGGAGGTCCCCCTGATCTCACGTCCCTACCATTTGGCGGTGCTGCCCGGCCGCGAGGCCTCGGTGGCGCCGCTCAGGACGGCGCTCGGCCACCTCAAGGAGACCGGTGAGTTTGATCGCCTCGTCGAGCAGCACCTGAGCAATCCGCTGCAGTTGTCGTGGCTGGAGCGCTACGCCACAGCGGTCGGCCTCGGCGCGGGGCTGGTCCTGGTGCTCCTTGCCGGCGGCACTGCGTGGAATCGTTCGCTACATCGCCAGGTGCAGACGCGGACCAGGGCCGTGGAGCGCACCGAGCGCCGCTATCGCGACCTGGTCGATAACGCGAGCGACATGATCTACCGGACCGATCCCTTCGGCCGCTTCACGTTCGTCAACCCCGTGGCGGCGCGCATTCTCGGCTACGACGAGGGGACGCTGCTGTCGATGAAATATTTCGAGTTGATGCGGCCGGAATTCGTGCCGCGGGCGATGACGTTCTACGAGGACGCCGCCAGGTCGCGCGAAACCACCTATCTCGAGTTTCCCGTCCGCAAGAAGGACGGCACCGAGATCTGGGTGGGCCAGCACGTGCGGCCGCTGATGACCGGCGGCCGGATCGAAGGCTTCCAGGGCATGGCGCGCGACATCACGGACCGCGTGCTGGCACAGGCCGAGCTCCGGGCCGAGCGCGACTTCGTCTCCGCGATCCTGCAGACGGCGCCCAGCCTGGTGATGGTGCTCGACGCCAGCGGCAACCTGGTCCGGTTCAACCGCGCCTGCGAAACCCTGGCCGGCGTCAGCCAGGGCGACATCGCCGGCCGGCCGATGTGGGAGATGCCGTTCCTGCTCGACAAGGACCGCCAGGAGATTCGCGACGGCCTGCCGCGCCTCGTGCAGTCGACAGCGCCGGTGCACGTCGATCGCACCTGGCTCGGCAAGAGCGGCAGCCGCCACGTCATCGCGTGGACGGTGATGGCGCTGCGCGATCCGAACCGCGCCACCAGCTACCTGATCGGCGTCGGTACCGACGTCACGATGGCGCGGGAACTCGAGCGCCTGAAGTCACAATTCGTGTCGATGGTCAGCCACGAACTGCGCACCCCGCTGACCTCGATTCGCGCGTCGATGCAGCTGCTGGTGGCCGAAGGCAAGACCGCCTCCGATCCCGAAGCCGATCAGCTCGTCCGCATCGCGCTCAGCAACGCCGATCGCCTGATCCGCATCGTCAACGACATCCTCGACATGTCGAAGATCGAGGCCGGTGAAATGATGGTCAGCCCGCGCCCGACGCCGGCGCAGGCCATGGTGGAAGACTCGATCAGGTCGGTGGAAGCGGTGGCCCGCGACGCCAGGGTCAGCATCGAGTGCCCCCCGTTCAACGGCATCCCGGAGGTCAACGCCGACCCGGACCGCACCATCCAGGTGCTGGTCAACCTGCTGTCAAACGCCGTCAAGCATGCGCCGAGCGGGACGACGGTCGAAGTGACGGCAGCGCGCGAACAGGCGATGCTGGCCATTGCCATCCGCGATCACGGCCCGGGCATTCCCTCGCACAAGGTGGATTTCATCTTCGAGCCGTTCACGCAACTCGATGGCAGCGACACCAGGCGCATTCCCGGCACCGGTCTAGGATTGACCATCGCGCGCGCGCTGGCCGAGAAACAGGGCGGCGCGATTCGCGTGTCCTCGCGAGAGGGCGAGGGCGCGACCTTTACCCTCACGCTGCCGATTGCGGCGGACTTTAACGAATAACCAATGACCAATAAACAATAACCAATAAACAATAAACAATAAACCAATAAACAATAAACAATAAACAAAGGCGACTGCGCGGGCTGGAAGAAATTGCCACGCGGGCAGTCGCGTTCGATCGAAGATTTTGCGCCCCTTAGACGCTCGGCCTGAAGATTTCGGCCGGTTCTCGCCGGACCAGTTCATGCAGCAATCGCCGCATGGACAAACAACTTCAGAAACCCTACGACATCAAGGATCGTCTGTTTGAATTTGCCTGCGACGTCATCAACGCCTATCCAAGACACGCCCGCCTGGATTTGGCCAGCGTCCGAATGTGGGGTCAGGTGTTATCGTCGTCAACGTCCTCCGGCGCGCATCTGGAAGAGGCGCAGGCCGGCGGAAGCCCCGCGCATTTCATTTCACTGACACGCGGCGGGCTCCGTGAAATGAGAGAGAGCAATTACTGGCTCCGCGTGATGGTCGCGACAAAGCTCGCAAACTATGAAGTGTTAGGACCGCTGGTGCAGGAATCACACGAACTGAAGAAGATTCTCAGCACGATCGTCACGAATGCAGTTGCCAACGCTGAGAAGAAGAAGCGCCGACAAGCGAGGACCTGATTTCGTTATTGTTTATTGTTTATTGTTTATTGTTTATTGTTTATTGTTTATTGTTTATTGTTTATTAGTTATTGGTCATTCTCTTCAATGCGTAACGACGACGATCGATCGCCACTTGC
Organism: Vicinamibacterales bacterium; assembly: GCA_039934485.1. Lineage (GTDB taxonomy): Bacteria > Acidobacteriota > Vicinamibacteria > Vicinamibacterales > UBA2999 > 12-FULL-67-14b. The sequence goes on along the minus strand of JBDTMB010000101.1, from coordinate 1,199 downwards.
CCTGGCGGAAGCGGAGGACACTCAACACGCACCGCGTGAAGTGACCGAGCACGATCGCCAGCCAGATATCGGCCGGCGTCAGCGGGCGCATGGATTGGATGATCGTGCACATGCCGATCGGAATGGCGATCTGTGAGGCCAGCGTGATGTAGAGCGGGCTTCGGGTGTCGCCGGTGCCCTGCAGTCCGCCGGTGTAGGTCAGCGCCAGCGTGATGAAGAAGCCCGACACGGCGAGGTATTGCAGCAGTTGCGCGCCAATGGTCGAGACCGCCGGGTCTTTCTGCGCGCCGAAGATCGACAACAGGAACTGCGGGAAGACCACGAACATGAAGCCGACCCCGGCCGCCACCATCAGCCCGATGCGAGACGCGGTGTGCACCCCCTGGATGGCGCGCTCGGGCTGCTTGGCGCCAAGGTTCTGGCCGGCAATCGTCGCGGCCGCGCCCATCAACCCGACGGAGGTCCAGGTGATCAACGAGAACAGTTCGGTGTAGCCAATCGCATACGCCGCCTGCGCCGCGGCGCTGTGTTCGAGCGAGCCGATGTAGCGCAGCAACATCACGCCGGCCATGTTCATCGCGATGCCCTGGACCCCGGTCGGCAGGCCGAAGCGGAACAGCGACTTGATGATCGTCCAGTCCGGACGCCAGTCCATCTCGCTGTGGAACTTGATCACCAGCTTGCCCTTGAAGAGCTGGATCAGCGCGAAGATGCTGACCGCGCTGGAGGCGATCACCGTGCCGGTGGCGGAACCGGCCGTGCCCATCGCCGGAATCGGCCCGAGGCCGCGAATCAGGATCACGTTCAGCACGATGTTGAGGGCGGTCATCGTCACGCCCAGGCGGAGCGGTGTCCGCGCGTCGCCGGCGGCGCGCAGCGCAGAGGTGAGCATGAAGAACAACAGCATGCCGATGCTGAAGGAGAAGTTGATGCGCAGGAACGGCAAGGCCATGGCCTTGACCTCGGGCGCGGCGTTGACGAAGTCGAGCAGGACGGGCGCGGCGAAGTAGCCGATGGGTCCCATCACCGCATACATCGCGATGGCGGTGAGGAACGCCTGCTGCACCGTCTTGTTGACGCGCGCGACGTCGCCGGCGCCGACAAACCGCGACACCAGCACCGCCTGCCCGGTGAACAGCGAGGCGATGAAGACGATGACGACGAGGAAGATTTGCCAGCTGACGCCGATCGCGGCGTTG
>JBDTMB010000100.1:0-14452 GCA_039934485.1 Vicinamibacterales bacterium | reverse complement strand
AAAGAGCGGCTGGCCAAGGCGCTGGGAATCGCCCCGTCCAAAATCAAGTTCCCGTCGCCTCGGCCCGCAGCCATTGGTACTCATGAGGTTGACAGGGTAGGTCACGTGGACGGGGCCAGCCGATGAGCCCTACCAATCTCTACGACTTCACGAAGCCGTACTTCAACACGCAGACAGCCGCCGCCTACGTCGATAGTCCGAGCCCTGAAGCGTTCAGGAAGTGGCTGCGCCGTCATGGTGTCCCCACCGGACGCTACGGGCGGAACCTTCGTGTCACGCGGGCGGATCTCGATCGCGCGCTCGGCATGGCGCATCGGAATCTGCGGAGCGCGTGATCTCATGTCGAACAGCATTGACGTAGGCGCCGTGGCAACCGAAGGAAAGAAATCGGACAGCCGTTTCCAGCGGCCGGTGGGCGTGGAAAGCGTTGGCAAGAAGACGGCGATTGCCTGCTTTAACGGGGCGATTGAGTCCTTCATCGTCGGGCAGCACCAGACGCGCGCGTGGTTCGCGGAAACCCTCTGCGGGATGAGCGAATCGAATTTCTCGAAGGTGGCCAACGGGCAGCAAGGCGACTTCTGGGAACTGGTTTACCGGCTGCCCGCCGATGTGCGCTCGGATTTCTTCGACCGACTCCACGAGAGCGAACGGATCGACCCGCTGCAGATGGCGTTTGAGCAGGTGCTGTTGGCGATGCTCCGCGCGATGCGGTTGATGGGCGGGGCGGGGTTACCCGAGCGCGCCGCGCACATGGCGAAGGCGGCGATCGAAGACCGCCAACGAAAGACCGCCTGATGGACATCGTGAACGGCCTGCACATCGATCCTGAATTTCGGGCGCTGATTCCGCCGCTCTCGTCTGACGAGCGCGTGCAACTCGAAGCCAACATCGTCCGCGATGGCTGTCGTGATCCGTTGGTGGTGTGGAACGACCTACTCCTCGATGGCCACAACCGCTACGAGATTTGCCAATCCTACGGGCTGCACTTCGAGACGGTGACGGTTGCGCTCGAAGACAGGGACGCGGCGGCCGATTGGATCGACACGAATCAGCTCGGGCGCCGGAACCTGACACCGGATCAGGCCAGCTTACTCAGAGGACGGCGCTACAACCGAAGTAAGCAGACTGGTTTCCGCCAAAATGACGGAAACGCGCAGACAGCAGAACGCCTTGCTGTTCAGCATGGCGTGTCCTCTCGCACGATCGAGCGCGATGGCTCTTTCGCTGATGCCGTCGAAGCGCTGAAGCCGCACGTTCCAGACATCGAACAGCGGGTGATGGCCGGCGACGTGCCGAGTAAGCAAGCCGTTGTCGAAGCCGCGAAAGAGCTAGAGCGCGCGCGGGAGATTCTTCGCCAACACGCGCCGCGCCATACCACGCCGCAGATAGGCCCGCCGCAGAACGGACTCCACTTCGCACGGCTGGCCCTCATGCGTCTAGAAGAGATTCGCGAGAACGACATCGAACGTACCGCAGCGTTTTTAACTGTAAGGAGTTGGCTCGATGCACGAAAAACCTAAGTTGCAATGCACACGCGACTACCACTTGTTTGAGGGCCACGCCTTCAACCGCCCTATGCATGACGATGGCGTCTTGATCGCGTCGATGCAGCGCGTGGGTTTCATGCCGTCATCGGCGATTCAATGCGAGCGGATGCCCAACGGTTCGCTCCGCGTGATCCGAGGACATCATCGGCTCGATTGCGCGAAGCGCCTCAAGTTGCCTGTCTGGTACGTCGTTGACGACTCGAACACTGATCTATTTCAACTTGAAGGCGGCAAGCAAGGGTGGTCCGTTAGTGATTTTGCTGTCTCTCGAGCGCAACACGGCAATCAAGACATGGCCGACCTTCTCGCGTTCCAACAACTACATCACCTCACGCTCGGCGCGGCGGCGAGCCTGCTTGGCGGGCAGAGTGCAGGCAGCGGTAACAAGATCAAGACGGTGAAGGATGGCACGTTCAAAATTGCGGCGGACCAAACGCACGCCAGCGCCGTCGTGTCCATTACGGATCGCTGTCGAGAGCGAGGAGTAAAGTTCGCCACTCAATCGGCCTTTGTGGCGGCCGTTTCGCTCGTCGTTCGCGTTCCTGAATTCGATCCAGAAGTCTTCCTCCATCGAGTCGCGCTGAATGGCGGTCAGATGACACGTCGCTCGACCGTCGATGCATACATTAGAGAGATCGACGCTCTCTATAACTACCAAGCCAAAGGCAGTCGCATTCCGCTGGCGTTCAGGGCCAGGGAGGTCTCGCGCTCGCGTCAGGTTGATTTCGGTAGAAAAATGACGCATCGAAAGACCGCCTGATGTTTGGTCCGAATTGGGGTCAACGGGAGCGGTGGTACTGGCGAGCCGTGGCGTGGTGCGTGCTCACGGTGGCCGAGGGCTGGGCGTGGCTGCGAGGGACACGATGACTGAATTGCTCCTGCTGCTGTCGGGGCTGCTGCTGTGCGTGTGGGATCTGCGCATCCTGAATCGGAGGCCGACATGAGTCCGGACGTGCTGTTGATTCTCGCGCTGCTCTGCGGGTGTGCCGGTGTCGCGGCCTTCGCGCAGTCACTGGCGTATACCCCGCTGATCCGGGTGCGCTGGTCCCCGGTGCGGGGGATCCGGTTGTGGTGGAAGTGTCGGCAGGTGCAGCGGGAACTCGACGCGATGCCTGAACTGGATTTCTCGCAAGGCTATTCGGCCCCACGGGATCCGCGCGTGTCGCTCAATGTGTTGCCGATGCAGAAGGTGGAAGAGATCGAACGGCGGCGCCTGCGGTTGGTCGTGGGCGGCTCGTCCAGGGGGCTGTGATGATCACACAGGCGGATATATCCGTAGGGCTGTGCGAGTGCGGCTGTGGTCAGCGGACTTCAATCGCCAAGTTTACGAGCACGGCCAAGGGGTGGACCAAAGGTCGGCCGCTTCGATTCGTGCTTGGTCACATCGCGCGAATGAAGCCGGCCGTGAAGAGTTACCCGACGAAGGTGCACGAGGGCCGAGCCACGCGACTACATCGCCTTCGAGCCGAAGCAGCACTCGGCCGGCCGCTCTCGCCTCGTCACCCTGTTCATCACGTTGACGGCACGAAGTCGATCTTGTCGCCGCTCGTCATCTGCGAAGACGCGAAATATCACTGCCTCCTGCATGTTAGGACGCGCGTCCTGAGGGCCGGAGGAAATCCGAACACCGACCGAATCTGCTGCGAATGCCGACGCGTCTTGCTAGTGGCCACGATGTTCTATGGCGCTGGAAATCAGTGCCGTGATTGCAAAGCTCGAAGGCAGGCCACCTATCTGGCTGATCCTGAAATCGTGGAACGGCGCCGCGCCTACGACCGGGCCAGAAACCAAACACCCGAACGCAGGGCCTATATGCAGCGAAAGCGCGCTAGGTGGGCGGCATGACGCACTACTTGCCGAGTTTCACCGAACTTCAAGGCGTCCGGCAGAAGGCTGTCTGCGGAATATGGATTGCGCCCTCGGAGCATTCGACGACGCCCTTATGTGAACAATGTCTCGATTACTTGACCGCCGAATCGAAGACGGCCACCGCGATCGAGCACACGCACTACGTGATGTTCGGCACGCCGTCCTACCGCGGCATGGCCGTCTCGGTGTGCGGGATCAACGTCCGACCTAACCGTCAGTCCACGGAGGCAACCTGTCCAGAGTGCCTGGACTGGCTGACGGCTGATGCCGCCGACCTTCGGGCGCTGCAAGACATGCAGCCTGACCCCGCGCTGCTTGTGCAGCACAAACCCTTCAACCCGATCGCCGGCTACAAAACGAGGAACATCCGATGAGTGCGACTGAACTTCTCCTGATTGACCTGTCCTCGATCGCGCATCCGATCTGGCACGTCAGCCAATCTGAGCCGGACGCCAACGCCACATCAACCAAGGTGGTCGAGCGCGTGCGCGCGCTGGCGGCGAACCATCCGCATGCTGCCATCTGTTGCGATGCGGGCCGATCGTTTCGTCGCGATCTTGAACCGACCTACAAAGCCAACCGGCCGGCCAGTGAGGCGCCGCTGCAGCACCAGATCGACCTGGCGCGCGAGCAGCTCGCCGCTGACGGGTTCCCGGTGTGGGCGGTGAAAGGCTTTGAAGCCGACGACCTGATCGCCACGGCGACCCGGCGCGCCCTCGAGACAGAGGACCTGTCGGTGCTCGTCGTGTCGGCGGACAAGGACATGCTTCAACTCGTGGGGCCACGGGTGCGCGTGATGAACGCGAGGGACGGCCAAATCTTCGACGCCGCGGCCGTGGTCGTGAAGTTCGGTGTGACGCCAGAGCAAATGCGCGACTACTTGATGCTCGTCGGCGACGCCAGCGACAACGTCAAGGGCGCGATCAAGGTCGGGCCGAAGACAGCGGCTGAACTGCTCGGCGAGTACGGGACGCTCGACAGCGCTTACAAGCACCTAGCGCAGAACGGCAGCCAGTTCAAGCCGTCCATCGCCACGTCGCTGCACGAATTCCGCAACCGCATGGCTCAGGTCCGGATACTGATCACGTTGCGGACGGACGTGGATCTGCCGTTCGAGGAACTCGCCAACGAGCGCGTGCCGGCTGAGGCTCAATCCTTCGAGTCATTTGGCCACGAGGAAGAGACATCCAACGAGGAAGGCGAGGCGGCGACGGCGCCGCAGCAAGCTTCGATCGACGCGGTGACGGGTGGGAGCGCGGCGCCGCGCTTGTCCCATCCGGATGCCGCCCTGTCGGTCCCGAACGGGGGAGATTCGGGACGCCACCTTGCTGTCCGCGAGCCGGACGCGATCATCGCCGCGCCGGCGGAATGGGAACGGCAACTCGACCCGCGCTCAATGCGCGAGGCCCGGATGCTCGCCGGCGACATGTATCAGTCGCGCATGTTTTCCGCCTACGGCACGCCTGCCGGGGTGCTGTCGACCGTGATGGTCGGCCGCGAGCTCGGCCTGCCAGCGATGGCGGCGCTCCGGGGTATCCACGTCATCGAAGGGAAGCACTCGCTGTCGGCTTCGCTGATGGTGGCCTTGGTCCTGAAGTCTGGCATGGCCGAGTTCTTCGAGGTTGTCAGCTTCAGCGAGACCGAGGCCACTTACGAAACGAAGCGGAAGGGCGCGCTGAATGCGGTCCGGTTGACGCACACGATCGAGATGGCCACCAAGGCCGGGCTGGTCAAGGACAAGAGCGGCTGGCAGAAGAACCCGACCGACATGCTGTGTGCGCGCGCGTCGGCCCGGTTGGCTCGGATGATCTACCCGGACCTGCTCGCCGGTCTCTACACGCCCGAAGAACTGACGGAAATCCGTGAATCGGTGGCCGCGTGATGGTCGTCGAGGAAATGACTACGGCCGTCGTCAAGTATTCCGTCACCGACGCTGAGTTAATCTCCCTCCGCGAGAAGTACACCGGCCTGTCTGCCGACACGCCGGCCGGCTACGAAGGCGTCCGGCTGGCGATCTCCGATGTGCGCGCCATCCGAGTCGCCATCGAGAAGCGACGCGTTGAGCTGAAGGCCGACGCCCTGGCGTTTGGCCGCAAGGTTGATGGCGAGGCCAAGCGGATCACGGTGGCGCTGGAGGCCATCGAGACCCCGCTGCAGGAGATGAAGGACGCCATCGACAACGAGAAGGCGCGGCTGAAAGCTGAGGCTGACGCCGCGAAGATCCGCGCCATCGAAGCCGAGATCGAAGCGAACCGGGCCAAGCAGGAAGCGGAGCAGCGCGCCATTCGCGAGGCCGAAGAGGCCCGCATCGCCGCCGACCGCGCCGAACTGGAAGTCGAACGGGCCAAGCTGGCCGCTGAACGGGAAGCCGCAGAGGCAAGGGCCCGCGAGGAGCGGCGCGCGGAAGAGGCACGGCTCGCCGCCGAACGCGAGGCCCTGGCCAAAGAGCGCCGGGAGTCCGAGGAGCGTCAGCGCGTCGCGCGGGAGGCGCTCGAGGCCGACCGCCGGCAGCTCGCCGCGGAGAAAGAGAGAGCGGACCGGGCCGAGTTCGAGCGCCAGACCGCGATCAAGGCGGAGCAGGACGCCAAGGAACGGGTCGAGCGCGAGCGCGTCGAAGCTGCCGAGCGTGAGGCCATGATCGCCGCCCTGAAGCCGGACATCGAGAAACTGGCCGCGTTCGGTACGGCGATCCGGTCGGTGCCCGTGCCGGTCCTGAAATCCAAACTCGCGAAAGCCATTCTCTCGACGGCCCTGACGGCGTTGGGCGCGACGGTCGACGCGATCGAAGCCTCAGCGAGCAGGCTCCGTCAATGAGCGCGACGGGTGAAGAGGCCCTCGCGGTTCTCAAGAGCATCGACGCCACGCTGAAGGCGATGCTGGCGCTCGCGCAGCGCCGGACCGCCGCGACACGCCAGGCTACCGTCGCCTCTGATCGGGATCTCGACGGCAAGTATGGAAATCCCAAGGTCAAGTTCATGCCGCGGGACTGGACGGGCCCGTCGTTCAAGGACTACCAGTTTTCAGAGTGCCCGCCCGCGCTGCTCGACATGCTGTCGGAGACGCTCGACTACTTCGCGCAGAAAGCCGAAGAGACGAACGAGCAGTACAACGGCAAGCCGACGGCGCCCTACAAGCGCAGCGACGCCGCCAGGGCCCGCGGCTGGGCCCATCGCATCAGGAGCGGGCAGTATGTCCAGGCGCCCGCCGCGGAGCCAGGAGCCACCGACAGCGAGTGGGCGGAGGATCCGGCATGGCGGTGATTCCCGTTTGGCACGGTCACATCTCCGACGATGGGCGGCTCGGTCTGCTCGAATCGGAGCGTGTGGCTAGACAGTCGTACCTCAGCACGCTCGCTGGCAAGGACGTGGAAATTACCGTGCGCCGGAAGCGGAGGGACCGTTCGCCCAAGGCGCACCGGTACTACTTCGGCGTCGTCGTTGCCATCATGGCCGAGCACTGCGGCTACGACGTGGAAGAGATGCACGAGTTATTGGCGATGCGGTTTCTACGGATCGAGGACGACCCGAAGACGGGATCGCCGCGCCGGAAACACCTGCCAGAAACAGACTCGGAAGAGTTCGGCGAGTACGTTGATCGCTGCATCCGGTTCGGCACGGTGGATTTCGGGCTGCACTTCCCCGCGCCTGGTGAGGTCGCTGCCTGATGGCCAGCATCCTCGATGGAATCGTCCCTGATGCCGAAGACGTCGCCCCGAAGGGCCCGATCTGGAAAGGTGCCACCGCCTTGGACGTTCAGAAGGCCGATGACCGCGACGAGAAAGCGGCCGAGCGCAAGTGGCGGAAAGAGGTCATCGCGCGGGACGGCAACAAATGCCGATGCTGCAAACGGACCGTCGTCGCGCAGCTCGATCTCGCAGGCAACCGTCGTGAGATTCACCACGTCACGCCGCGCGCCGACCAGGCGGTCCGCTGGGACAAACGAAACGGCATAGTGGTCTGCGCTGACTGCCATCAGAAGCTGACCCCGCATAGCGGCCGACAGACGCTCGTCATCCTGCAGCTGGCGAAGTTCCTCTTCCGCGTTGGCCAGAAGACCTATATCAACGCCGCGAAGAAGGTCACGTTCAAGGAGATCGCGGCATGACGAGAGGGCAGCGTCTCGTCGCCTTCGAACGGCTGCTGGCGACACCGGACCCGCCGGAGCTCGGCCACCGCGGCCACTGCATGACGCACGCCGGACATCCGCTGCGGTTCGAAAGCGAGTGGTTGTCGGCCTCGCGCGCCTGGTTGGAGTACCGGCTCGGTCAACGCCGCGGCATTGTCGAGGGCTGGAAGCCAGCGGTGCGCCGGTTCGTCCGGCCGACGAGGTTCCGATGAACGCGAGTAGCACGAGGTTGTCAGGGCTGCCGGTGAGGCAATACGGCCAGGATGCGCGCTCAGCAGAAAGCCTGGATAAGACCCGTGCGTTGCCGGTGGCTGAGCCCCTGACTACAAGTTCCAACCGGGTGTGGCCATTTCACGGGCCGACGTGAACCCCGGGGCGGCGCGTGTCCCTGCGACCACGTGCTTAGGAAACGGGAGACAGCCGGGAGAGACCGGCATCGCTTTTCACCACAACCGAACGAATCCTATAGATCCCTGGTGGGTGTAGATGGCCGCAGAGAAGGCGCCTGCTTTTCAGTTTTACCCGAAGGACTTCTTGACCGACGGTCACGTGATGGCAATGAACCTGACCGAGCTCGGGGCGTATATCCGGCTGCTCTGTTTGTGCTGGATGGAGCAGTCCCTGCCTAGCGATCTAGTTGTCCTGGGGCGCCGCTGTGGCGTCTCAGCGGTCACCTTTACACGACTCTGGCCGGCGTTGGAACCGTGCTTCGTGGTGTCCGAGGGTCGGCTCGTTCAGCCGCGGATTGAACGGGAACGGCGCAAGCAGGACACGTGGCGGGCGATGAAAGCCGAAGCTGGCAAGAAGGGTGGCGAAGCGAAAGCAGCCGCTAAGCAAAAACGTAGCAGGCGGCTAGCAGAAGCTAGCCCTCCGTCTTCATCTTCGTCTTCTCTTTCCGATCTTCCGTCTTCGTCTTCTGTTTTCGATCTGCAGCCTTCGGTGGAAAACACAGAGACGCGGTTCCGGCGTTTCTGGGCGATCTATCCGAATAGAAAGGCCAAGGGCGAGGCGCTGAAGGCGTGGCAGAAGCGGAATCCGAGCGAGGCGATGACGGAGATCATCATCGCAGCCGTGGAGCGCCAGAAGCTCTGGCCGGACTGGACCAAAAACAGCGGGCAATTCATCCCGCATCCAGCTACTTGGCTCAATCGAGGTAGTTGGGAAGACGAATCGACGGTCGCTGTGGTGTCGCGCGTATCGGACATCGGTCGGCAGAACGCGGCCAACGCCGAAGAAGCCCTGCGAATCATGGAGGAACGCGATGCAGCCGAGCGATAAACCCGCCTTCCTGAAGGCCCTGGTCACACTCTCGGAACTGTTCGGTAAGCCGCTCTCGCCGGCTGTCCAGGTGCTCTATTTCGATGCGCTGGTCGACGTGGACGCCGCGGCGCTGCGGCGCGCGATGAACACCGCCGCGCAGACCTGCACGTTCATGCCGAAACCCGCCGAGTTGCGAACCCTGGCGATCGGCAATACCGAGGACCAGGCGGAGATGGCCTGGGTCGCGATGCGGGCGGCGCTCTCGACCGTTGGCGCGTATCGGTCGCTCGTGACCGCGGACGCGGCGCTTGGCGAGACGATGCTCGCGATGTTCGGGTCCTGGCCAACAGCGTGTGCGTCGGACTTTTCGGCGGAGATGTGGGCCGCGAAGCGTAAGGAATTCGGCCGGATCTATCGCGTGATGAAGAACCGCGACCTTCCAGGCGCCAGGTATCTGCCGGGGCTGATCGAGCGGCACAATGCCGGCCGCGACGAGTGGGCGAAGTACACAGAAATCGGCCTAGTGTCACCGGACGGTGCGGTGCGCTGCCTCAACGCGATGGAAGCGGAAGAGGCGCGCACGTTGCTGGCGGCGCAGGCCGGCGAGCCGACACGCATCAATCAGCTACTCGCAGGGGTGTCGCTGAAGGCGATGGACAGGCCGGAGTCGGCGTGAGGACGTGGACACGGAACCCGCTCGCGTGTCGCTGCGGCGGTTGCGGCAAAACCATCGGCCGCGGGGATCCGATCCAAACCGTCGAGCCCGATCCAGAGCGTGCCGTGAAGCGGCGGTTGTATCGCTGCTCGAATTGCGCGGAAGGTCCGGCGCCGACGGACTTACCGGCCCTGATTGTGCGGTCGGCGCCGGTGGTGCCGATGCAGCCGTTGCGTGCCGCGGTCAACGACTTGCCGTTCGACTACAAATCGGCACAGGTTGGCAGGGAGCCTGGAGAAGACGATTGAACGTATTGGCTATCGACCCAGGTTATCGAGAGAGCGCGTTTCTGCTCTACGACGGGACGCGCATTCTTGAGCACGGCATCAAGGACAACGAGGCTCTGTTGTTGGGGCTCCAGACGTGGTCCTCTGGCGCCATTATCAAAGCCGTTCTAGTCATCGAAGAGATGCAAATTTTTGCAGGGCACGGTGTGGGTAAGGAAGTGTTCGATAGCGTCTTCTGGTCTGGGCGCTTCGCGCAGGCCTGGACGCCGCGACCATTCGATCGGTTGCTCCGCTCGCGCGTGCGCGCGCACCTTGGCGCATCCCGCGGCGGCGACGCGGCCGTCCGGCAATCGCTGATCGAACGATTCGGGCCGTACAAGGAAGACGCGATTGGCACCAAATTAAAACGGGGACCGCTGTATGGAATCACAAAACACTCCTGGTCAGCTCTTGCAATCGCCGTCACCTACTGCGACCAGAACCCAGTTAGGTCGGCAGTGCAGCCAGTGCCACGTATGGAAAGAAGCCTCTGAATTTACGTGGCGGTCAGACTGTGCGCGGCTCACATCGCGCTGCGCCCGTTGTCGTAAGGCTAATTACAAGGAGAATCCGCATCGATGCCGGGAGCGATCGGCGGCGAACTATCGCGCAAATCGAGTCGCGATCCTTGAACAGAACAAGCAGGGGCGACGTCGAGACCCAGAACGGCAGTTATGGTTTGGCGCGCGAGCCCGCGCTCGGTCTATGAACATCGAATTCAACATCGAACTTTGGGAGGTCTGTATTCCAAGGTTCTGTCCGGTGTTCGGGCGGCCTTTGAAGATTGGCGACGGAAAGCCACACGCCTGGAGCCCGACGCTAGACCGAATCGATTCATCGAAAGGCTACGTTCACGACAACGTGATCGTCGTGTCCCAAAAGGCCAACACGATGAAAAGTGACGCGACGCCGGCTGAAATACGGCGGCTGGCTAAGTTCTATTCCGATCTTGAGAGAGAAGCACACAGCAGTCAACGAAAGGCAGGATGAGAATGGCAAAAACGAGAGCACCCAGGAAGCCGAAGCGTGCAACACATTCCGCGAACCGCGGCCGCACGATCAAGGCGAACGGCGGCGGCGAGACACCGCTGATGGTGGCACCGGAACCAGAGAGCAAGGTCACGATCGGTGAGGCGATGCGCCTGGCCGTCGAAGCGTTGGGCGATGTCGTCGTCGACGATGAACTCGCGCCGCAACAACTCCGGGAACTCGGATCGTTCTACGAGGAAGTCACGCGTCGGCAGGCCGCCTACGACGCCAAAGCCGAAGAGGCCAAGACGGCGAAGAAGGGCCTCGAGAGCGCGCAGGAACTCCTACTCGAACGGGTGAAAAGCTTCACACATCCCAGTCCTCTGCCGTTGTTCGACGAAACCGAGCGCGAGGCCGATCAGGACGCCATGCTCGATTCTGCCACCGAAGGCGGGGAAAGCGCGACGGCGTGATTCATCAGGGGGATCTGTTCGACGTGCTGCCAACGTTCGACGCCGAGTCGATCGATGCGTGCGTCACCGATCCGCCCTACGGGATCGGGTTCATGGGCCGAGAGTGGGACACGTTCAAGCCGGGGACCAGCCAGCACCGCAAGCTGATGCATCCGCGTGAGCGCATCGCGTCGAAGAATCCGAACATCGACGGCCGTCACCGCTCGCCGGCGCTGTCGCCAAGCCAGATCGATTACGACTACTCGACCGCAGGCCTGCGAGGCTTCCAACAGTGGACGGAGCGCTGGGCGACGGAAGTTCTGCGCGTGCTGAAGCCGGGCGCCTATATCGTCGTCTGCGGAGCACCACGGAGCCATCACCGGATGATGTGCGGCCTCGAAGATGCCGGGTTTGTCGTGCGCGACTGCTTCGCGTGGCTGTTCGGCTCAGGCTTTCCAAAGAACCTAAACCTGGGCGACGGCCGCGGCACCGCGCTGAAGCCGGCCCACGAGCCGATCGCGTTGGCGTGGAAGCCGTTCAAAGGGACGATCACGGGCAACGTCGCGAAGCACGGGACGGGCGCGCTGAACATCGACGCGTGCCGTCTAAATTTCACCGGCCCGGAAGATGCAGCAGCAGCAGCAGCAGCAGCAGCACGGCGGCATCGTGGCGATCAGAACGAAAACAGGCGCGCACTCGGCGATTTCAACGGGCGCGCATCGGAAACCGTTGCGTCTTATGAGGCTGGCATAGAGGCAGGCCTTGGCCGCTGGCCGGCGAACGTGCTGCTCGATGAAGAGGCGGCCGCGATACTCGACGAGCAAACCGGCGAGTTGACGAGCGGCGCGAACCCAACTCGGCGCGGGAGCGATAAATTCCGCGACACCTACAGCGAGTTTAAGGGGCAGGAAGAGTGCGAGGCCGTGCGCGGCCTGGACGTTGGCGGGGCCTCCCGCTTCTACTACGTCGCGAAGCCCTCACGCGAAGAGCGCGACTACGGCTGTGCAGGCCTGACCGCGAAGACCGGCGGGGAAGCCACCGATCGCAAAGACGGGTCGGCCGGTGTCAACAACCCGCGCGCGGGCGCTGGCCGCACGGGCGGATCGCGCAACTTCCATCCGACCGTGAAGCCCGTCGAGTTGATGCGCTGGCTCGTGAAGCTCGTCACGCCGCCCGGTGGCACCGTGCTCGACCCGTTCACAGGCAGCGGCACAACCGGCATGGCCTGTCGCTACGAGTCGCGCGAGTTCATCGGCATCGAACGCGAGGCCGAGTACATCCAGATCGCGGAGCGCCGGATCGCCGCAGTCGCACCGCTCTTTGCCTCGGAGGCGATGTGACGTCATGAGGCCGAACTCGAAGCGCACGACGCTCGCCATCGCGCTCGTCTCGCAGGCCTACGTTCTCGATCGTATGGGTTCAGCCGGTCTCGACAGCAAGAAATTGGCCGCGCTCCTCCGAGACGCCGCGCACACGCTGGATTCAATGGTGAAGGGACCGACCGACAAATGACGACCCGCGCACTGCGACTCGCGAAAGACCTGGCCCTGCCGCTCGACGCGGTCAGCCGGACCTTCGGCATCTTGGCCGTCCGCGGCGCCGGCAAGAGCAACACCGCCGCGGTGATGGCGGAAGAGATGTTCGCCGCGGGCCTGCCGTTCGTCGTCATCGACCCAGTTGGATCGTGGTACGGCCTGCGCTCGTCGGCCGACGGCACGGCGCCAGGGCTGCCGATTCCAATCTTCGGCGGGAAGCATGGCGACGTCCCGCTCGAGCGCGGCGCCGGCGAACTGATCGCAGACCTGATCGTTGAGAAGCGGCTGACGTGCGTCCTCGACCTGTCGCGCGCGGACTCAGAGACGGCCAAGAAGCAGTTCCTACTGGCGTTCGCGACACGGCTCTACCAGAAGAACGAGAACCCGCTGCACCTGTTCCTCGAGGAAGCGGACGACTACATCCCAGTAAGAGCGGCACCTTCAGCACGTACATGAGCCGCGGCCGGCAGCAGGGCTGGATTCAGGACGGAGGCAAGGGCGGAGCATCGACGATCACGGAGGCCGGACTGCGTGCGCTCGGATCGTACGAACCGCTGCCGGAAGGCCCAGAGCTGCTTCGGTATTGGCTGGGCGAGCTCGGCGGCGGCGCCTCGCGCATCCTCGAAACAGTCGCGACGGTCTATCCAGACACACTGACGCTGGAGCAGATCGGTAAACAGGCGAACCTGAACCACCAGAGCGGCACGTTCTCGACCTACATGAGCCGGCTGCGCACGTTGGAATTGATCGAGAGCGGTCGCGGCTGGGTCCGCGCCAGTGAGGAACTCTTCACATGAAGACAACAGGCACGCAGTGGCCGAGCATCCTGGCGGACTTCAAAGCGAAGCACCAGGCCCTCGCAGAGATCATCGCGATCGTCGAGACGCACTTCGTCGACGAATCCACGCCTGGTGCGATGCCGGACTCCACGCCGGTTCGTCGGAAACCGGGACCGAAACCTAAGAAGAAGAAGAAGAAGAAGCACGCGCGGGTCCTGCCTGGATCTCGCGCACCTGTGCGCGCCGTCTCAACGCCTTCGTCGGCCTCGACCTCGGCTGTCGCCGCGCGCGACCACGCGATCCTGTCGCGCCTGAAAAAGGGCCCGACAACATCAGCGGCGCTCACCGACGCGCTGCCAGACGAACCGGATCTGACGGCTGACCAGAAGATCCGTGCGTGCAGCAACGCCCTCACGCGGCTCCGGCTGAAGGGCGACATCGCGGCAACCGCAGACGGCTGGGCGCTCGCGTAATGGCTGACGCTGGTGCGGTCTTCTATCGGGGCCCGTCACTCCTGACGGGTGATCCGATTGTCGCGGTGGCCACCGGCCTGGACGGCGGATCGCTGAACCCGAAGACCGGCCCGCTCGTGCAGACGTGGATCATCCGGCCGGACCTCCCGCCGATGGATGCGAAGCGGCAGAACATCGATGACGCCGTGTGCGGGGATTGTAAGTTGCGCGGTGTCAGCGGCTACGGCTCGATCTGCTACGTCCCGGCCTGGGTCGGCCCGTTGACGGTCTACAAATCCTTTCGCCGTGGACAGTACATCGAGGCGAACTGGTCGGAGCTCCAAGCGCTGGTCGAAGGACGCCACGTCCGGCTCGGCGCGTATGGTGACCCGGCCGCCGTGCCGTTCGAAGTCTGGCGAATGCTCCTAGTGACCGTCTCGGGGTGGATCGGCTACAGCCATCAGTGGTCGCGCTGCGATCAGC
>JBDTMB010000099.1:0-14461 GCA_039934485.1 Vicinamibacterales bacterium | reverse complement strand
ACTTCTCCGCAACAGCAATCCCCAACGCATCCACCCGGATCGCCCGGGCGGTGCGCGGCAACGCGGCCAGCGCGGCCGGCGCCGGTCCGGCCGGGGCGTTGTAGATCAGGAAGCCGTCCGCCTTGAGGCCGCTGAACGTCAGCGGGTTGCCCAGCAGCGCAGCGTGAAACACGACGATGACGTCGGGGGCTTCGACCGGGGCGCTCGTGCGGACCGGGCGGTTGGCCGGGCCCAGGCGCACGAACGATCGAATCACCGAGCCTTTCTTTTCCGACCCGTACGAGGAAAACTGCGCGCCGTTGAAGCCCATGCGCAGCACCGCGGCACTCGCGAGGATCTGCCCGGCGCCGTGAGCGCCGAGGCCCCCGATCGACTCAAAACGAAGTTCGAAAAACCGGTCTACTGGTGCGAGCACCACGCACTCCTCTCACCTGTGAAAGTCGGCGACGTGCACGCGCCGGGGTTCCCAACGCGGACACTCGACGCACACGGCGGTGTCCTCCAAGGGACGAGGGTCTTTGTCGCGAAGGCACGTCCACGGCATGTCCTCGCTTTCGAGCCACACGGGATAGGGCAGCTGAATCGTCAGCCTGGCCCACCGGCAAGATTCGACGCTGGCGTAATCGTCCATGGGTACCTGCCTGTCGGCACGGTTGCAAATCGCACACCAGTCGCAGTTGGGACTGATTGGGCGGATTTCAGCGAGGCAGGCCCCCGTACCGCGCGTAATGCGGGATTTCGCGCAGGTTGGCGGGGATGTTTCCCTTACGGGTTCTTGAGCCAGACGGCGATGCGCAACCTGAACTTCTTGTCGTCTTGGGTTGTAGATCTCGGCGTCCTCGCCGACGCTGAGGACTCTCCCATCGTCGAGCGAGGTCGCGGTAGCAGCTCCCTCAAGAGAACGGCGAAGTCACTGCATCCGGAAGTCCGCGGTGTGCGCGGTTCCGTCGTCGAGCGGTACGGTGGGTTGGCGACCGGCGGCAGGCCCTTACGGAAGGGCCCGCCGCCACGGTGATCTCAGGAGCGTGTCTGTGTCATCTGCGTCATCTGCGGCCCTAGGGGCCACAACCGACTTCGCCGGCAATTAGCTGCGCCAGTGCGAGCACTTGACCAGCCTCTGCCGCGGTCAGCGTCTTGCCGGTGGCCTTCTGGACATCCCGCATGAACTTGTCCAGTTCCTTGCAGAACTCCTTCGTATGGTTCTTCTGGTGGTGGCGCGTCTCGCGCCACTCTTCCTGGACTTCGTCCAACCGGTGAACGAACCGCCTGGCCACCGGCTTTCTCAAGTTGAAGCTGTTGACCATCGCCTCGAGCTGCCGCAGTTGCGCCGCGACGTCAACCGACGGCGCCGGGACCCTGACCGCGACCACGAACGGCGACAGCGAGGTCACGTTGCCGCAGACAGAGGTGGCGGTCAGCCGCGAGGTGACGTCCACCCAGGCGCCACCCTGGTAATGGAGCAGGCGCGGGTTCGTGACACCAGTCGGGGCCGCAATGCAGACCTCGATCGGCGGCGTGTACGACGCGGTGGTGGCGATCTCCCAATAGAGTGAGCCACCGGGGACCTGGAATCCCGCCGGCATCGGCGGCGCAGTCGGGCTCGATACCGCTGTCGTGGTTCCGGCGGTCAAGATGTTGGAGAACGTCAGTGCCACCGCCGGGACAGGAGTAACCAAGACGTTCTGGCCAATCAGCGTGTTGACGATCTGGATTGTGGCCGTGCCGACGTTCGAGACCGCGCCGTGCGAGTCCGTTGCCTGGTAGGTGAAGCTGTCGCCGGCGAAATAGGGGGCGCTCGGGGTGTAGGTGAAGCCGCCGGCGGTCACCATGAGGGTGCCATGCGCCGGCCCCATCACCACCGCGTAGGTAAACGCGTCGCCGTCCGGATCTGAGCAGAGCACATCCGATGACGTCCCAACCGTTTGCGCCCAGCCCGCGTAGACCCAGCCGCTGAAGTCACGGCAGAACGGCGGCCGGGTCGAGGCGATCACATCGAGCGTCGCCGTCGCGATATTCGAGACCGCGCCGTACGAGTCCCTCGCCGTGTAGGTGAAGCTGTCCGCACCGACATAGGTGCTACTGGCGTTGTAGAGGAAGCCAAAGCCAGTCGACGACAAGGGGACGCTGCCCTGGTGTGCAGGGCCCGACATGATGACGTAGACGAACCCGTCGCCGTCCGGATCCGAGCAGAGCACATTCCCCGGCGTCCCGACCGCCAGCATGGCACCCGAGAGCACAGACCCACTGAAATTCTGGCATGTCGGCGCCTGATTGACGATCTGGATCGTGGCCGTGGCGACGTTCGAGAAGGCACCGTACGAGTCCTTCGCCCGGTACGTGAAGCTGTCCGCACCGACATAGGTGCTGCTGGCGTTGTAGACGAAGCCCGCGGTATTCGACGAGAGTGGGATGCCGCCCTGGTATCCGGGGCCCGAGAGGATTTCGTAGACAATCGCGTCGCCGTCCGGATCGGAGCAGAGCACATTCCCCGGCGTCCCGACCGCCAGCATCGCGCCGGAGTGCACGGACCCACTGAAGTCCTGGCACGTCGGCGCCCGATTGACGATCTGGATCGTGGCCGTGGCGGCGATCGAGACGGCGCCGAGCGAATCGGTCGCCTGGAACAAGAAGCTGTCCGTGCCGATAAAACCACTGGCCGGCGTGTAGGTGAAGGTGCCGTCCGGGTCAACGGTCACGGTGCCGTGCGAGGGACCGGACAACCTCAAAACAGTGAACGTGTCACCCGCGTCAGGATCGCTACAGACCACCGCGCCGCTCAGTGGCGTCGCCGCGGACGTCGAACCGCTGAAGTCGACGCACGTCGGCACGCCGTTGACCGCCACCTGCTCCAGCTCAAACGCGCCGATGTCACAGGCGGCTCCCTGCGGGCGCCCGATCGCCCGCTGATCGTTCACCGGACAGGCCCCGCTCCCACCGGCGTCGATCGCCGGGCTCCCCATCCCCAGGGCCATTGTCGGCGTTGCGCCGCCGTTGTCCTGCAACGGGCCGAGCTGCGGGCTGCCGCCGATTTCGCCGGGACCGACGAAGCCGCAACTGCTGTCGCCGATGAGATTATTGCCGCCGGAGACAGCGCCGCTCTGAAACGACGGATCGCAGTCGCCCCCGGCGTTGTCGGCCACGATCGTGTTCGTGAGCGTGATCGGTGCAATGGCGGCGAGCCCCGCGCCGACGTTCCCGTCGATCGTCACGTTCGTCAAGCTCGCGCCGCCGCCCGCGTAGTCAACGAAAATGCCCGCCGTCTGGTTGCCGGCGATCGTGCTGTTCACCGCCGAGAACGTCGATTCGACGTAGATGCCGGCCTCGCCCCATCCCCCGTTGAGCGCCGCGCCGTTTCCGGAGATCGTGCTGCCAAAAATCGCGAGCCCGTCACTCACGCTTTCGATCCCGGTCCGTCCGTGGTTGCGCACGATGCTGTCGCGGAGGACGAGATTGCCGTTGTTGTAGATGCCATCGGCGCCGCCGTTTTGGATCGTCATCTTCTCGATCGTCATCAGGCTGTTGCCGCCGATGTTGACGACGTCGTTCCGGTCGCCCAGCCCGCCGCCTTCGAGGATCGTAAACGCCGCGCCCGCACCGATGAGCGTGATGTCGTTCGGCCCGGTGAAGTCAAAGGCGAAGAGCCTGACGGTGTGAATCGTGGAACTGTTGATGGGGAAGGCGGTCGCCGCGAGGTAGATTCGGTCCCGTCCAACGGAGTCCCGGGCATCCGAGATCGCCGTCTCCAGCTCTGCCGGGGTGGCCACGAAGTAAACGTTCCCCGGCGCGGCCGAAGCCTCGTAAGCGCCAATGTCGCACGAGCCATCGTCGCGTGGTACCCCGCGCTGGTCGGTGGCCGGGCAACCGGTGTTGGTGCCCGCGTTGACCGCGGCGCTGGTCGCGGCGATCGCCTGGGTCCACGTCGGACCGCCGTGATTCGCCAGGCTGCTCAAATCGATATCCGCTGCTGGCAGGGTCGCCATCCCCGGGAATCCGCGGCTGACGCACGAGCCGTCGCTGTCAATGGAAGTGGCGCCGTCGGGTTGGAAGCCGGCCGCATACCTGCCGCAATCAGACGTGGTGTTCCCGACGATGAGGGTGTTGGTGAGCTGAATCACGTTATTGCAGGGAGCAAGGATCTTGAGGCCGATGTCGTTGCCCGACACGGTGGCATTGGTCACATGGAGGTTGGCGGGGCACATCATTTGCACGCCAGACCAGCTGTTGTCCGAAATCGTCGAGTTGGTGATAGAGATCTCGCCCTCTCCCTCGCCGGCATCCACACCGTCGCGGCTGCCAGTGATCGTCAGGCCGGTGGCCGAAAAGGCACCGAATCCGGCCCAGCGGACCGCGGAGAGCCCGTTCCGAATCGTGAGATTGAGCAACGAGACATGGTTGGCCGTGATGTCCAGGAGCGTGAAACTCCCGTCGCCTTCAATGACGGCAGGCGTCACCGGGTTGCCCAGGATGGTCACGTCCCGGGAGATGACCAACGGGGCCGTGAGTACATAAGAGCCGGGGGCCAGCACGATCAGGTCGCCGCCCGCGCCGGCGTTCACCGAAGCAATTTCGGCCGCAAGTTGTGCGACGTTCGCGACGTTATGGGTGGTTTGGGCGGCGGCCGGACTGGCCAGCACCGCAACCAGCAACAACGCGGCACCAAACGAAATCGGCCATGTCTTGCATCCTTGCCGAGCCTTAGCCATATTCTTCCCCCACTTGCTAAAGCGGAAGAACGCGGCGGAGTGGGTCAGGGCCTGGCGAGGCGGGCGATCAAGGTTGTTGAGCGCGGGATCTGCCGCCGAGGACCGCGATGGCACGGTCGCATTGCGCGAGCCGGCTCGATACCTCGGTGGGAATGGTCACTTCGAACCCGCTGGTGCTGATCCTCGTCGGATGCGGCACCGTACTCCAGGTGTTCAGGCTCTTTCGGAACCATGCGGACGCGGTCGTCCACTCGGCCAGCCTCTCGGCCTCAGCGCGCGTGTGTTGAGCACGGGTCGCCGACATGGTTCCCTCCGCAGTGTAGGTTTCTGCCAGGACGTAGGCCAGTTCGTGGTCTTCGGGGTGCGCCTTCACCAGGGGCTCGAGGACAGTCCGGGCCTGCTCGTACTCCTGCGTCGCCTTGTCGACGTCGCCGAGCTTCACCAGCGTCGCGGCGAAACGGATCGTGGCGGACGCGAAGTAGCCCTGCACCCGTCGATCGTTGGCACCGCCCGCCCGCACCGCCTCCATCAGCTCTTTGCTGACCGCGTACTCATGCGACGCTTCGCGGATATTGCCTTGACGCTCCAGCGCCTCGCCAAGCCAGCCGCGGATCAGGACTTCAATCGAGTGGATGCGAGTTGTAGAGGCAGCGTTCGCATCGAGCCTGGCCAGCGCCTGCCGGGCGTAGCGAACCCCCTCGTCTGTCCGGCCCAGCTCCAAGAGCGCATGGCCGAGCGCAACCAGACTGATCGCCTCCTGCCCCCGAATCGCTTCGTTGCGCGGATCGGCCGCTGCCAGTCGCGAAATCAACTTCAGGGCTTCCTCATAGTCCGGCACGGCCTGCGACGTCTTGCCTTCGATCAGCGCGACATCGCCCATCTTGCCGTGGAGGACCGCCGTGTTGAAGCTGGCGACGAGGCTATCGCCACGCCGAACCATCGGGTCGAGCAGATCAAGGGCCCGTTGGTAATGGGGCACCGTTTGGGGGCGATCGCCAAGCTTCAGGAACGCGTCGCCGAGAACGATCTCGACGCCGGCCTGCTGGACCCGGATGAGCGGGTCCGCTGGCGACAGCTCGATGGCCCGCTCGGCGAAGTGCGAGGCCCTCTGAAGGTCGGCCAGTCCCGCCGATGGCGAGCCGACGCTGCCGCTCAGTCCTTCACCCACCTGCAGTTCGCCCAGCGTCCGCAGGGCGCGGAGCGACAGATTGACGATTCGCAGTTCGTTCGGCGCAGATTGCCCTTCGCGCTCGAGAATGGCCAGGCCGCGTTGCGCGTACGCGTATCCCTCGCTGACGCTGGCAGCGCGCCCCTGAAAACTGGCGTAGTCGAGATACGCAGCGGCCAGTTCCACCTGATCCGGGCGGTTGCGCGGATTGGATCGAGCCAGCGTCTCTCGCATCTCGATCGCCTTCCGAAGGCTGATCAATGCCGCTTTGGCATCGCCGAGGTTGATGACAGCCGGATTGCCCTGTACCGCCCCGACCCGGCTGTAGGCGGCCGCCAGTTCGCGGAGCAGGTCGGGTTCGTTTTCCGATTCCCTGGCGAGACTGTCCAAGTACTCCAGCGCCCGTTGCAGGATCACGTGCCGCGCGTCGGTCGCGCCCGGCAGGTACTGAATCGAATCGTGGACCTCAAAAATCAGGGAGTTCGCGAGCTTGCGCACGTCGTTGAATCGAGCTTCGGCGCGACGCCGCTGTGCCTCGGCAATCCGAGCTTCCCGCGCGGTGACGATGATGCCGCTGACCAGCGTCAGCAGCACGAGCATCGCGGCGGCGACCATGGTTCGATGCCGGCGAGCGAACTTGCCCGCGCGGTAGTTCCAGGTGCCTTTGCGCGCCGCCACGGGAAGGCCGTCCACGTGGCGGCGGATGTCTTCGCCAAACTGCTCCGCCGAGGTATACCGCTTTTCCGGTTCCTTCCTCAACGCCTTCAGCAGGATGAAGTCGAGATCGCCGCGCAGCCGCCGCTGCAGCCGTGACGACATGTTCTGTTCGTCAGGCGGATTCTGGTCGCGCGTCACCGCGGTGCTCGGTCGCTCGGGCTCCTGGCTCGTTATGGCTGCGGCCAGCTCGCCAGGTGCTCGGCTCGCGAGTTGGTAGGGAGAACGCCCGGTGAGCAGCCGGTAGAGCACCACGCCAAGCGCGTAGACGTCGCTGGCGGTCGACACCGATTCGCCACGCACTTGCTCGGGGCTGGCGTATTCGGGCGTGAACGGCCCCATCATCGTCTCTGCCGTGATTCCGGCCGGGTCCAGCATCTTGGCGATCCCGAAGTCCAACAGCTTCGGAACCCCGTTCGCCGTGATCAGGATGTTGGCTGGCTTGATGTCGCGGTGAATCACCAGGCGCTGATGGGCGTACTGCACCGCCGAGCAGACCGGCAGGAAGAGCTGCAGGCGCTCGGTGACCGAAAGGTTGCGGGCGTCGCAGAACTCATCGATCGGCACGCCCTCCACGAGCTCCATTACCAGATAGGGCGCGCCAGCGTCGCTGGTGCCGCCATCGACGAGGCGCGCGATGTTGGGGTGGTCCAGCCCCGCGAGAATCTGCCGCTCGGTGCGGAAGCGCTCGACCACGCCGGCCGTGGCGTATCCTGCGCGAATCAGCTTGAGCGCAACCTTCTGATCGTATTGGCCATCGGCGCGGACGGCTGCGAACACTTCGCCCATGCCGCCGCGACCGAGCTCGGACACGAGGTCGTAGGCGCCAATCCGCTGGCCCACTCGCTCCGCCTGGCGCGCATTCAGCGCGTCGGCGCCGAGGGTCGAGTCGGCGTCCGGCATCTGCGGAGAGCCGGTCCCCGCGATCTCGTGAGCGAGCAGCGACTCGACTTCGCGGCGAAGCTCCGGAGCCGACTGCTCCAGGAATTCCGGATCCGTGTCGTAGGCGTGCAGCATGGCCAGCACTTCGCGGCGAATCGCGTGGTCGCCGCACTGGTTGGCGAGCCAGCGCTCCCGTTCGGTTGGCGGATGCACCCGGGCCTCATGGAAGAGCGCCGTGACGCGCGCCCACTGCTCGCTGTTCATAGCGGCGCGATGTCGCCGTCCAGGTGACGGCGAATATAGGTCTTGGCGGCCAACCAACCGCGCTTGACCGTGGACGCCGAGGTGCCGAGGGCTTCGGCGGTCTCGTCGATCGACAACCCCGCGAAGTAGCGCAACTCGACGATGCGCACCTGTTCCTGGTCCATCGCTTCGAGCGCCTGCAGCGCCGCATCGAGGTCGAGCACATCGACGGGCATCGCGGCCACGCTGGCATTGACGAGGGTCAGGTCTTCACCGATGACGCCGGAGCCGCGTTTCACCGCCCGACGGGCCCGCGCGTGGTCCACGAGCACGGCGCGCACGACGTGCGCGGCCACGGCGAAGAAATGCGTGCGGTCCTGCCAGTGCTTGCCCGGCTGCTGCTGCGCCAGGCGCATGTAGGCTTCGTTGACGAGCGCCGTCGGCTGCAGCGTGTGCCCGGTCCGCTCGCGCTGGAGGTGCCGCGCCGCGATGCGCCGCAACTCCGGGTACACCTTCTCCACGAGCAGGGGCAAGGCGGTGGCGTCACCGCTGGACCAATCGCGGAGGAGGCGGGTGATTTCGTCGCGCGAGTCCGGGGACAATGGCAACGCCTTCTCAGATGATGGCACAGCCCGGCGCCGGCGCCACTAAAGTGGCGCCCTACGACTGCAAGCTAACCGTTTCGCTCAGCGCGTGCAGCCAAGACTTTGGCGATGGCTTCACCGTGGAACCGGCCGTTCTCGATGAACACGGTGCCGGTCTTCCGGCCGGCCAACTGGCCACCGGCGACGAACAATCCCGGGACGTTGGTCTCAAAGGTGTTCGGGTCGTACTTGGGTTCGAGCGTGTCGTCGTTCACGTCCACGCCGGCGTGGCGGAGGAACTGCGGGTCGGCGCGATAGCCGGTCAGGAGCAGCACGCCCTCGGCGGGAATTTCTTCGGGCAAGCCTGAAGGCATGCCCCCACCAACAGCTTGAACCGTCACTGATGTCGGCGTGATCTCGGTCACGTGCGTGTTGAAGCGCGCGGCGATCGAGCCTTCCTTGATGCGGTTCTCGATGTCCGGCTTCACCCAGTACTTCACCGAGTCGCCGATCGCGGCGCCGCGGTGCACGAGGGTCACGTGCGCGCCGGCGCGGTGCAGCTCGAGCGCGGCCTCGCACGACGAATTCTTGCCGCCGACGATCACCACGCGCTGCCGGTAATACGGGTGGGCCTCGTGATAGAAGTGCGACACGTGCGGCAGGTCCTCGCCCGGCACGTCGAGGCGGTTCGGCAGCTCGTAATAGCCCATCGCCATGACGACGTTGCGCGCCTCGCGCACGCGCCTGATGCCGCGGATGGTCCGCGTCTGAACCACGAAGTGCTCCGCTTCGCGCTCGATCGACAGCGCTTCCTCGTAGAGCGAGACCTGCAGCTGGAAGGTGTCCACCACCTTGCGGTAATAACGCAACGCCTCGGGCCGCGTCGGTTTCTCGTACGGCGTCGTCAGCGGGATGCCGCCGATCTCGAGCAATTCCGGCGTGGTGAAGAACACCATGTTGATGGGGAACCGCCGGATGGCGTCGACGAGCGAGCCTTTTTCGAGGACCACGTAGTCGAGCCCAAAGTGCTTGGCGGCAATGGCCGTCGCCAGCCCGGAAGGCCCGGCGCCGACGATGAGAACGTCGCGAATAGGCATGTCTTTCAATTGTAGACAACACCGAAGGCAAAAGGCAGAATCGCGCGAGGCTTGTGATGCCTAAACTGCCCGCCGCCGTCGTCGCTGCCCTCGCCTGCACCGCGGCCCTCTCTGCGCAGGCGCCTGCTCCACAACAACCGGTCTTCCGCGCCGGCATCGAGATTCTCACCGTCGATGTCACGGCGCTCAACGCCGAGGGCCGGCAAGTCACCGACCTCAGCGCGGGCGATTTCGCGGTCGAAGTGGACGGCAAGACCCGGCAAGTGGCGTCCGCCGAATACGTGCGGTTGGTCGATCCGCTTCGCATCGTCGGCGCGCCGCGGCCGGTGGCGGCGCCGGTTGATGACACGTTCTTCTCGTCCAACGCCAAGGGCGCGCCGCGCGGCCGGCTGATCGTGCTGCTGGTCGATCAAGGCAACATCCGCGTCGGCTCGGCGCGGCCGTCGATGCTCAGCGCGAAGAAATTCGTCGACTCGCTGTCGCCGGACGATCGGGTGGCGGTGATCTCGATTCCGGCGCCGGGCGAACTGGTGGATTTCACCACCGACCTGGACAAGGTCCGCGAGGCCCTGCTGCGCATCACCGGCGCGGTCTCGCCATTACGGACGCGATTCAACCTGAGCATCACCGAAGCGATGGCGCTCTACCAGCACAACAACAGCCAGCTGGCGGCCGAGACGATCAACCGGGAATGCGCCCTCGCGTCGAGCGTGACCGAGATCGAGCGCTGCGAGCGCGAGGTCGAGCAGGACGCCGCCGAGATCATCATCGAGGTCCGCCGCCGCACGGACGACTCGGTGCGATCGATGCGCGAAGTCCTCCGCTCGCTCGGCGCGATCGAGGGCCCCAAGTCGGTCATCCTGGTGTCGGAAGGGTTGATCCTCGAGAGTCTTGGCAGCGAGGCCGACGACCTGGCAACGGTGGCGGCCGACTCGCGCGTCAGCCTCGACGTCCTGCTGCTCGACGTGCCGGAGTTCGACGCCTCGCAGGCCAGGCGCCCCACCACGCCGAGGGAGGATCGCGAGCTGCAGGTGGCGGGCCTGGAGACGCTGGCGGGGCAATCGCGCGGCACGCTGTACCGGATCAACGTCTCGGCCAATTTCGCCTTCGACCGGATTGCGCACGCCCTCGACGGCTACTACCTGCTGGGCGTGGAGTCGATGCCCGTGGATCGCAACGGCCAGCGGCATCGCATCGGCGTGAAAAGCACCCGCAAGGGCGTGACAATCCGCGCGCGGCGGACCTTCCTGGCCTCGGTGTCGGCGAAAGGCACGAGTCCGGCCGACGCGGTGACGCGGGCGTTGCGGTCGCCGCTGCCGATCAACGATCTGCCGCTCAAGATCTCGACCTGGACCTACAAGGAGCCGGGGACCGCACGCGTGCGCGTGCTGGTGTCGGCCGAGGCGGAACGGCTGGCCGACCAGTCGCTCGACTACACGATGGGCATGGTGCTGGTGAATCGGGAGCGCAAGGGCCTGGCGCCTCCCGTGGAACTCAAGCAGCTCACCGCCAAGGAAGGCGACCCGGGCACCGCGGTTTACTTTTCGGCGCTGGCGGCGTCGCCGGGCACCTACACCCTTCGCGTGGCGATGTCCGACAGCGAGGGCCGCGTCGGCAGCGTCGACCGCAGGGTGGACGTGTTCCAGATGGACGGTCCGCACTTCGCGCTGGGCGATCTGATCGTCTCCGGCGTGGAGCCGACGGCGGCGCTGGCGCTGACGCCGGTGATCGAGCCGATCGTCACCACCGGCCACGTGGCGGCGCTCATCGAGATGTACGGCCCGGCGTCGCAAGTGACCGCCGCCGAGGCGGTGCTGGAAATCCTCACCGCCGAAGACGCGAAACCACTGGCCGCAGTGCCCATGACGGTCGGACCGGGCGCATCGCCGGAGATCACCTCGGCGCACGTCTCGTTCAATGCGTCGGCGCTGCCACCCGGGCGCTACCTCGCCCGCAGCACGATTCGCGCCGACGGCAAGCCGCAAGGGCACTTGATCCGTCCGTTCCGCATCGCGCCACCGGCGGCAACCGCGAACAGCGAGGTGCCCGCCGGGGTGGGCGGCGCACTGCCGGGCGAGATGTTCAGCGTGCTCCTCGGCGGGCTGCCGGTGTTCGACCGCAAGGAACTGCTCACGCCGGCGATGCTGACCCCGGTGTTTGCGGCAGCCGATGGCCGGCCCACCGGATCGAAAGCCGCGGTGAAGGAGGCGCGCGGCGGACAACTGGGCGCCGCGGCGATGACCGCGCTTGGCGACGGCGACCAGGCGCTGGCGGCCTTTCTCAAGGGCCTGGACCTGCTGCAGCAATCGCAACTCGATCGCGCCGCCGTCCAGTTCCGGGCGTCGATGGAGTTGGCGCCCGCCTTTGCGCCTTCGCGCCTGTATCTCGGGGCGGCCATGGCCGAAGGCAACCGCCATCGGGAAGCGGCGGGACTGCTGCAGAGTGCGACCGCTGCCGCACCCACCGCCGCGCTCTCGCGCATCGCCGGCGAAGAGTGGATGAAGGCGGGCCAGCCGGCGCTGGCGATTGCGCCGCTCGAGCAAGCGCTGAAGCTGGGGGCGCCAGACATGCGGACGCGGAAGCTCCTGGGGGTGGCGTACGTGCTCGGCAATCGCGCCCCTGAAGCGGTGGCGGTGCTTGCACCCTATCTCGAGACGAACCCCACCGATCAACCGGCCTTGCTGGCCGCCATCTTCGGCACCTACGCGCGCCACCTGTCGGCGCCGCAGCGCGAGACGCTGGCCGCGGACCGGCTCAGCGTGGCGAAGTGGACCCAGGCATACGCGGCATCGGGCGGACCGCTGCCGCAACTGGTGGGCGCGTGGAACACGTACGTGCAGGGACTGAAGTAGGACTTGGCGCTTCGCGCCTCGTGGGACTCGCGCCTTCGGCGCTCGTAGGGGGTTAGGAGAAAACATGACTCGCCGGTTTTTCATCACCTTCGTTGCCCTGGCTGGGCTCACCGCGGGATCGCTCGGTGGTCAGGAGAAGCGCCTGATTACCGAGAACGACATCATGAAGTTCGTGTGGATCGCCGATCCCCAGATTTCGCCCGACGGATCGCAGGTGGCGTTCACGCGCGTGATCGTCAACGAGGCGAAAGACGAGTACGAAACGAGCCTCTGGATGGTTCCCGCCTCCGGCGCCGAGGCGCCACGCCGGCTGACGTCGGGCACCCATGACAGCACACCGCGCTGGTCGCCGGATGGCCGCACGATCGCGTTTGTCCGGCCGGTGGAGCGCGACGGCAAGACGCAGCCGGCGCAGATTTTCGCGCTCGGGCTCGACGGCGGCGAAGCGCACGCGATCACCGACCTGCCGAAAGGCGCCGGTGGCCCGGTGTGGTCGCCCGATGGCAAGCGCCTGGCCTTCTCGAGCACCACGCGCGACGACGACTTCAAGGCCGGTGACGTCAAGGCCGGTGGGGGCGAACCTTCAGGTTCGCCCAAGAGCGACGTGCGCGTGATCACGAGCGCGGTGTACCGCAGCAACGGTTCCGGCTGGGACGATCCCGATCGGCCGTCGCACCTCTGGGTCACCGAGGTGGCGCCGACGATCGAGGTTGCCAAGGCGACGCAACTGACGACCGGCAAATTCGACGAGGGCGGCGCGGCCTGGGCGCCGGATGGCTCGAAGATCTACTTCGTCTCCGATCGCGTGGACGAGCCGTACTACCACCAGAGTGATGCCGACCTGTATTCCGTCCCGGCCGCCGGCGGAGCGATCACGAAGGTCGCCAGCATCAACGGCTCGATCGGCGGGCCGCGTCCTTCTCCCGACGGCAAGTCGATCGCGTTCGGCGGCACGCTCTACGGCACCCCCGAGCGCTCGTTCGACCAGTCGGACCTCTTCGTGGCGGCGGCGGACGGCACGGGCTCGCCAAAGAACCTCACCGCGGGCTACGACTTCGACATCGGCGGCAGCGTCGGCGGCGATCAACGCGCGCCGAGGGGCGGCGGTTCCGGTGGCGCGATCTGGTCGGCCGACGGCCGCTCCATCATCATCGTCTCCGGCGAAAAGGGCGACGCCAACCTGGTGCGCGTCGATGTGGCAACCAGTGCCGTCACGCCGGTCTTCAGGCGCGCGCACACGGTGCAGTCCTACACGGCGTCGAAGGACGGCAAGGCGCTGGTGGCCGTGACCTCGACGCAAACCAACATCAACGACCTGTTCGTCCTCGATCCGGCGGCGGGCACGCCGAGCGCCAGGCAGATCACGCGCATCAATGACGACTTGTTCAAGACGCTCAAGGTGAGCGATGCCGAGCCGATCACCTGGACCAGCTTCGACGGCAAGAAGATCGAAGGGTGGCTGATGCTGCCGCCCGACTTCGACCAGACCAAGCAGTACCCGCTCATCCTCGAGATCCACGGCGGTCCGCACTCGGCCTACGGCAACGTGTTCACCCATGAATTCCAGTGGATGGCCGCCAAGGGCTACGTGGTGTTGTTCCCGAATCCGCGCGGCAGCAGCAACTACGGCCAGGACTTTGGCAACATCATCCAGTTCCACTACCCCGGCGACGACTACAAGGATCTGATGGCCGGCGTGGACGAAGTGGTCAAGCGCGGTTACATCGACACCAAGCGGATGGGCGTCACCGGTGGCTCCGGCGGCGGCTTGCTGACCAACTGGACGATCACCCAGACCACGAGGTTCGCCGCCGCCGTGTCGATGCGATCGATCGCCGACTGGTCGGGCTTCTGGTACACCGCGGACTTCTCCCAGTTCACCTCGTCGTGGTTCCGCAAGGCGCCGTGGGAAGACCCGGCCGACTTCACGGCGCGCTCACCGATCACCCATGTGGCGAAGGTCAAGACGCCGCTGATGCTGATCGATGGAGACGACGACCTGCGGACGCCGCCGGCCGATGGCGGCGAGATGATGTTCCGCGCGCTGAAATACCTGAAGGTGCCGACCGTGATGGTGCGCGTACCCGGCGAGACGCACGAACTCTCGCGCTCCGGCAAGCCGCGTCACCGCGTCGAGCGGTTGCAGCACATCCTGGGATGGTTTGATAAATACCTGCAGGGGAAGACCGTGGCCACTTACGACGGGCCACGGTAGGAG
>JBDTMB010000098.1:0-14595 GCA_039934485.1 Vicinamibacterales bacterium | reverse complement strand
GGCTTGAGCCCTCGCCGTTTCGTGGAGGGCGAGGGCTTCAGCCCTCGCCGTTTCGTGGAGGGCGAGGGCTTCAGCCCTCGCCTTTTAGGTGCACGCGCCATGCTACGAACCGCGATACGTCGTGTAACCGAACGGACCGAGCAAGAGCGGCACGTGGTAATGCGGCTCACCGGCCGCGGTTTCAAACACGATCATCACCTGCGGATAGAACGCCTTGACGCCGGCCTTCTCAAAGTAGGTGCGGGTGTCGAACACCAGCCGATACACGCCGGGCGGGTGCGACGACGCGGTGTTGAAGCTTTTCACGCGCCCGTCGGCGTCGGTCTCACTCCTGGCGATGACGCGCCAGTCGTCCGCGCCGTGGCCCTGTTCGAGCAGGACCGGGACGCCGGAAGCCGGCCGGCCGCGGGAGGTGTCGAGGACGTGGGTCGTAATCATCGGGCTTCAGGCTGCGGACTACGGGCTACGGGGGCTACAGGCTACGGGGACTACGGGCTACAGCGCACGGCCGTGGACGCCATTGATTCGTTTTCCGTCATCGAAGATCACCTGGCCACGCAGGATCGTCATCACCACGTGACCACGCAGCCGGGCGCCATCATACGGTGTCACCGGGTGCCGATGATACAGCGCCCTGGCGTCGACTACCGTCACTTGATCCGGATCCCAGAAGGCGAAGTCCGCGTCGAGGCCCACCGCAATCGCGCCCTTGACACCGCTCAGGCCGGCCAATCGCGCCGGCGCTGCCGCCAGCCACTGCGACAGGTGCGGCGCCGGGATGTTGCGGGCGCGGGCGCCACTGGCGACGACCGCGAGGCTGATCTGCAACGAGGCAACGCCGCCCCACGCCTCCAGGAAATTGCCGTCGTCGATGTGCTTCAACGCCAGCGGCGCCGGAGAATGGTCCGTGGCCACCAGATCGATCAACCCCGACTCCAGCGCCTTCCACAGGCGTTCGCGATGCGCGCGCCCGCGAATCGGCGGCGCGCACTTGAGCGCGGTGGCGCCGTCGGCGATCTCCTCGGCGCAAAACGTGAGGTAATGCGGGCACGTCTCCACGGTCACCTGGACCCCGCCGTCGCGCGCCGCCGCCAGGGCGGGGAGCGCGTCGGCCGAGGCGAGATGGACGATGTGGACGCGAGTGCCGAACTCGCGGGCCAGCCGGATCATCAGCTCGATGGCCGCCTGTTCACTCGCCGCCGGACGGCTGTCGAGCCATGTCAGATATCGCCGCGGATCGCCGCCAGCCGCCGGCTCGCGGAGCAGCGCCGGCATCTCGGCGTGGACCAGCAGTGGCAACTCCAGGCGTGCGAGGATCGGCATCGCCCGGCGCAAGTCCGCCTCCGTGACGTGTGCGAATTCGTCCACGCCCGATGGCGAGAGAAAACACTTGTAGCCGAGGACGCCCGCTTGCGCCAGCGGCTCGAGGTCCGCGGCATTGCCGGGGACGACGCCGCCCCAGAAGCCGACGTCCACGAAGCACTGCCCGTCGGCGGCGCGCCGCTTGGCGGCGAGCCCAGCCACAGTGGTGGTCGACGGGATGCTGTTGAGCGGCATGTCCACCAGCGTCGTGATTCCGCCGGCCGCGGCCGATTGCGTGGCGTGCGTGAACCCTTCCCAATCCGCGCGACCGGGGTCGTTGATGTGCACGTGCGTGTCCACCAGCCCCGGAAGAATGACCAGCGGACCGGCATCGAGCACGGGCACGCCGGCGACGCGATCGCCGTGATCGCCGATGCCGACGATCCGGCCGTCCTGCACGTGAATGGCGGCGGGACGCTCGCCGCCGGGCAACATCACCCGCTCGCCGCGCACCAGCAACGTGGTCATGGGCGGGGAATGGCTATAATGCGCGCGACGCGGATCGATCGCGCGCCAGCGTGGCTTCGATCAGCCCGAACGGCTCCTCGGTGGCGACGAAGATCTCGTTGCGGTTGTCGAGGCCGAACTTCGACAGGTCCACGGGAAGGTGATGCTTGTTCGGCATGACCAGTTTGATTTCACTCACCTCGGCCACGGCGTCGAGCACGGCCTCCGCCATCGCGTACAGCGTGTGCTGCACCGAAAGGCTGTCGTGAGTCGCAAACGCCTCGAGGAGGGTGCCGCGCACGGCATGCCAGCTCGCGCCGAAGTCGACGCCGGCATCGCGGTATCGCCAGGTCGCCATCATCGAGGTGGCGAGAATGCGGTCGAGCGTCTCGGGCAACGTGGTGTATTCGTCCCGGGGAAAGCCGGCGAACGCCGAGTGGGCGGACTTGAGAATCAGCAAATCGTCGATGCCGGCCACCACCGTCGTGCCCTCGCGGCCGCCGGCCACCACCGCCGTCCGGGTGTCGGGCCCGCGGCGCATGAAGGCGTGGCCATGCGCGCGATCGCCGGTGGTCAGGTGACGCCACGAATGGTCGGTCAGGCTCACGCGAACTTGCGTCAACTGCGGATTGCGCGACAGGAAATGCCGGACGAGCGTCAGGCCGAAGGCCTCCGGCTGGTCAAAGTCTGCGGCCGCCGCCAGGGCGTAGACCGTGTTCTTCATCGTATCGGTCGGCAAGACGGCGCTGTTGTCGCCTTCGGTGTACGACGTTTCGTAGTCGCCCTGAAACCGGACCGCCACCGTGAAATCGCGCAACTCGTGGCGGTCGCCGCGGCGGATCACCTTCACGAGCCGGATTCCCGATTTTCCGTAGGCCGAGTCCACCAGCATGGCGAGCGATAATAACACCCCACCCTTTCTAATCCTTCCGGACCTCGCCGCCGCGCGTGTCGGCGGCCGGGCCATCGCCACCAACGACGACTTCTTTGCGTCGAAGGCGAACCTGGTCAAGGACGACCCGGCCATCTTCATTCCCGGCAAGTACACGCCGCGTGGCAAGTGGATGGACGGCTGGGAATCACGCCGCCGCCGCACCCCGGGCCACGACTGGTGCGTCGTCGCGCTCGGCATGCGCGGCCGCATCGCCGGCGTCAACCTCGACACGCACTACTTCACCGGCAACTTCCCGTCGCACGCGTCGATCGAGTCGATCGATACCACGAAGGCGATCAAGCGCAAGGACTACGGCGTGGAAGGGCTGCCGTGGACGCCGCTCCTGGCCAAGGTCGAACTCGGCGGCGACCGCGACAACTTCTTCGCGGTCGACAATGTGCGGCCGTGGACGCACCTGCGGCTCAACATCTTTCCCGACGGCGGCGTCGCCCGCCTGCGCGTGCATGGCGAGGTGGAAGTTGATTGGCGGCGCGTCGCGCCGCGCGGTCGGGCGGTGGATCTCGCCAGCGTCGAGCATGGCGGCATCGTCCTTGAGGTGAGCGACATGCATTACGGCGCGAAGGGCAACATGCTGATGCCGGGGCGCGCCAGGAACATGGGCGACGGCTGGGAAACGCGACGGCGCCGCGGCCCAGGCTTCGACTGGGCGGTGATTCGCCTCGGCCACGCCGGCATGGTGTCGAAGATCGAAATCGACACCAATCATTTCAAGGGCAACTACCCCGACAGCGCGTCGATTGAAGGCCGCCTCGCGCGCTCGGAGGAATGGCGCGTGCTGCTGCCGCAGACCAGGTTGAAGCCGCACCATCGCCACTTCTTCAGCAAGCAGCTGCAGCGGGTGGGGGCCATCTCTCACGTGCGGCTGAACATCTTTCCTGATGGCGGCGTTAGCCGCCTGCGCGTCCATGGCACCCTGGCAACGTCTTGACGAGGCCGCGCCCGACGAGGCGCGGCAGCTGCTGCGGGGGTGTTGCGGTTCCGGGCGCTGGGTGGAGCGCATGCTCAAGCGCCGTCCGTTCCGCACGCGCGAACGCCTGATGGCCGCCGCGCACTACGAGTGGGTGACGCTCGATCCCGCCGATTGGCTCGAGGCCTTCTCGCACCACCCGATGATCGGCGATCGCGCCGCGCTCGCCGCACGGTTCCCGGACACCGCGCACCTTTCCGAGAATGAGCAAGCGGGCATCACCGGCGCGGCCGAGGATGTATTATCGCCGCTGGCCGGCGAGAACCTAGCCTACCAGGAACGGTTCGGCCACATTTTCATCGTCTGCGCCAGCGGGCTGACGGCCGGGCAGATGCTGGCAAAGTTGCGCGCCCGTCTGTCGAACGACCCGGGAACAGAATTCCAGGTTGCGGCCGTGGAACAGGAAAAGATCACGGTGCGGCGGCTGGACGCGATCGAGTGAACTTTCGGGGAGTCGCTACGTCTCTTTACTGTTGAAGGCCGCCCGCAGTGGGCGCCAAGGAGCCTGCAGTGAGAACGCTGAAAGCCGTCAAGTTCCTGTTCATGGCCCCGTTCATCCTGGCCTTTCTCGTGGTCATCAACCTGGTGACGTCGCCAGGGCATTGGTGGGTGCAGTGGGCGGCGCTCGGCATCGGCATCGCGTGGTTCTTCAGCCTGCTCCGCGTCATCCGCGCCGTCATCATCGCCGGCGGCCTCGCCGCCTTCGGCGCGTACCTGATGAATCGAAACCGGCAGGGCTAGGGCAAACCGAAAGGTGGAGGCAAACCTTCAGGTTTGTCTGGTCCGCGCAAGGCAAACCTGAAGGTTTGCCTCCACCTACAGCTCCACCCACAGCTACACCTACAGCTACTTACCCGCCACGCTGCGAATGAGCGTCAGCAGCAGGTCGACCGCCACGGTATTGTGCCCGCCGAGCGGCACGATCACATCCGCGTAGCGCTTGCTCGGCTCCACGAACTCCAGGTGCATCGGCTTGACGGTGGATTGGTACTGATCGATCACCGATTCCATCGTGCGGCCGCGCTCCGCGACGTCGCGGCGCAGCCGGCGGATGAACCGCGTGTCCGAGTCGGTGTCGACGAACACCTTGATGTCCATCAGCGCCCGCAGGTCGGCATCGGTGAAGACCAGGATGCCTTCCACGATCAAGGCGCGGTGCGGCTCGAACATGTCGCGCTTCGCCAGCCGCGCGTGCCGCGTGAAGTCGTACTGCGGCACCTCCACCGCGCGCCCGTCCTTCAGCTCGCGCACGTGCCTCACCATCAAGTCGGTTTCGAGCGCGTCGGGATGGTCGTAGTTGAGCGCGGCGCGCTCCTCGAGGCGCAGGTCGTTGCGATCGCGGTAATAGCGATCGTGATCGAGCACGGTGACCTGCTCGAGCCCGATGCTCTCCACGATCTTGCGCACGACCGTGGTCTTGCCGGAACCGGAGCCGCCGGCGACGCCGATGACGATGGGGGGACGACGGGAATCACTCACAGCGAAGCGCCTCGGCGGGATCGACACTGGCGGCGCGCCGCGCGGGAATCGCGCAGGCGGCCAGCGCCACGAGAAGGAGCACAGCCGGCGCCGCGACGTACGACCACGCATCGAGAGGCGTGACGCCGAAGAGCAGGCTCTGCGTGTAACGGGAGAGCGCCGCCGCCGCGCCCAGCCCCAGCGCCAGGCCCAGCGAGACCACCGCCAGGCCTTCACGAAGCACCAGGCCGACCAACTCGCTCCGCGAGGCGCCCATCGCCGCGCGGATGCCCAGTTCGCGCAACCGCTGCGAGACGCCGTAAGACAGTACGCCGTACAAGCCGATCGCCGCCAGCAGCAACGCCAGCGCCGCAAAGGCGCCGAGGACGGCGGCAGAGAAACGGGGCGCCGCCACCGACCCCGAAACCTTTGCGCTCAGCAGGCCGAGGCCTTCGAACGCCGCCCTTGGTTCGACGTCGAGCACGACGCGGCGAATGTCCGGCACGAGCGTCAGCGGATCGCGACCCGTGCGGATGGCCACATACATCCCCCGGCTCATCGACGGACGCATCCGCCGCACCGGCGCATACAACTCCGGTTCGGGCTGCTTGTCGTAACCATCCTTCAACGTGTTGGCCACCACGCCGACGACTTCGGTCAGTCCCTTTTCGCTGAACACCGCATCGTACTGGCGGCCGACCACCGGCTTGCCATCCGGCCAGTAGAGGCGAACGAACTCCTCGTTGACGAGCACGGCCTGCGTGGCCGCGTCGATGTCGGCGGCATTCAGGAACCGGCCGGACTTGAGCCGGAGGCCGAGTGCTTCGGCGTATCCCGGAGTGACCGTCCACCCGATGGCGCGCGCGATGATCTTCTCGCCAGCGGCGTCGCGTTCGGGCAACGTCACCATGCGGATCGCCGAGGTGGGGGCGAGCGGCGCCATGTTGCCGGCGCCAACCGCCTGCACCCCTGGCAACGTCTCGAGGCGCGACAGGATGTCGAGGGCCATCGTGGAGTTGGCGGTCTCGGGCGTGGCGGACGGCGGCAGCAGGATCTGTCCGGTGAGCACGTTGCTCGCGTCGAAGCCGCCGTCCACGCGCGTCAAGGCCACAAAGCTCCGCGCCAGCAGGCTCGCGCCCACCAGCAGCATCACCGCCAGCGCGGCTTCCGCCACCAGCAGGCCGCTGCGCAAGCGGCCGGCGGACGATCCGGTCGCGCGCCGATCGCCATCGAGCATCGCGTCCATCAGGCCCGCACGCGCGCCGCGCAGCGCGGGTAAGGTTCCCGACAGCATCCCCGTCGTGAACGCGACGACGACGGCGAAGAGCAGCGTCACGCCGTCGAGATGAATGTCAGTCAGGCGCGGCAGGCTGGCCGGCGCCACGGACGGCAGCAACCGGATCAGCAACCACGCCAGGGCCACGCCAAGCACGCCACCGAATCCGGACAGGACGAGGCTTTCGGCCAGCAGGTGCCGGACCAGGCGCGCGCGGCCGGCGCCGAGCGCGGCGCGCACGGCGAGCTCGCGCTGCCGCGCCACGCCGCGCGACAGGAACAGGTTCGCCACGTTCGCGCAGGCGATCAGCAGCACGAAGCCGACACCGACGGCGAGCACCAGGAGCGCGGGGCGGATCTGGCTCGTCAGCTGGTCCACGAATCCGACGACGTGGACCTCGACCGGGCCGCCCTTGCCAAACATCATCGACGCTACCGGCGGCCGCGTCACGCTGCGCGCAGCGGCCGTCCCCTCCGCCGACGCTTGCCCAGGTGACACGCCGTCAGCCAGGCGGGCCATCGCCTGGAACACGCGAATGCGCGATCCGCCGGCCGGCACGAAAGTCGGGATGATGTAGGGCCGGTAGAACTTGATGTCGGGATTGGGAAACGAGAATCCGGCCGGTGTGACGCCGATGATTTGATAGGGCTTGCCATCGACCCACAGCGCCTGCCCGATCGCGTCGGGCCTGGCGGCATAGCGATCGCGCCAGGTCTGGTAACCGAGCAAGGCAACATCCGCCGCGCCTTCCTTCGCGTCGCTCTCCTCGAAGAAGCGCCCAGCGGCGGGCGCGACGCGCAGCATCGGAAACAGCGCGGGCGAGACCACGCCGCTCTGCCAGCGCTCGGGCTCGGTGCGGCCGACCGTCTCCACATAGCTCGAGTAACCGGCGAGGTGCGACAACGTCCGCATGCCTGGCCGCCAGGCGTTCACGGTGATGTCGCTGATCCAGTTCATGCCAAGCGGCGAACTGCCACCGGGATGCTCTTCGTAGATGCGGACGAGTTCTTCGGGTTGCGGATACGGCAGCGGCCGCAGGAGCACGCCGTAGACGACGGAAAAGATGGCGGTGTTGGCGCCGATGCCAAGCGCGAGCGTGAGGAGGGCGGTTACCGTGAACGCCGGCTGGCGGCGGAGCGTTCGAATGGCCAGGCGCACATCAGCAAGCATGCGCAAAGTATAAAGCGGCTTGCCATGAGCGAACCTACGGTTCGCAGGGGCGGAACGCAGGTGAGTCGAATGGTGCGGAAGAGAGGACTCGAACCTCCACCCGGTTGCCCGGACTAGCTCCTGAGGCTAGCGCGTCTGCCAATTCCGCCACTCCCGCACGAGAGGAATTCTTACTGGCAGTAAGTCCTTCAGTATACATAGCGTTCGGCGGCGAACGCAAACCCGCCTGCGACGGATCAGTCTTTCGGCAGGTACGAACCCAGCAACTCGGACCAGGCGGGCAGCGCCTGATGCCAGCGGCCATCATGGCCGTCGCGGATCATCACGCCGATGTTGGTGCGGTAGCCATCTTCTCCACGGCCTGGGAGGTAGACGAACCCCTCGTCAGTCTCAGGATTCCTCGCGTAGAAGGCGACATAGGTTCGCTGCGTGCCTGCGGGCAGCGTCGCCGTGGGTATCTGCGGCTCCATCACGAACGTCACGAGATACCGGGACCATGCCGGTGTGATGGCATCCGTCAGCGGCCCAAGGAAGGTTCCTTGGTACACGCCGGAGAGATCGAGGATGGCTTGTTCCTTGACCGTCAGCGGTTGCGTCAACCGCCCACCCGTGATGTCAAGACGCACGGTCACCGCGTTGCCCCGGGCGGCCAGTGGCGGGCTGATGGTTGCGATCAGCGCCAATGCGGCGAGCGTCAAACGCACGATGGTCATACGAGCAACCCTCTATCGCGCAGCCTACGCTCCTCGACTGGAGCGGTCAAGCCGCCGAAGGACTAGCGTTCCGCGGCGAAGGCAAACCGCCCCCGCTTGAGCGCGCTCTGCGCTTCCACCACTTTCAGCAACGCATCTGCGGCATGCGAAAGCGCGCCTTCACGTCTGTGGATCAGCCGCAGCTTGCGATCGAATGACAGCTCCGGCACCTGGACGCGCACCAGTTCCTTGTGCTCCAGCTCCCGCTCGACGGTGATCGCCGGCAACAGCGCGACGCCGTTCCCCATCGCGACAAACTTCTTGATCGCGTCGATCGTCGGCATCTCCACCGGCATGCGCAGCTCGACGCGGCGCTTGCGGAACGTGTCGATCACTTTCTGGCGGTAAGGCGACGACACGTGGTGCGCCACGAAGGATTCCGACGCCAGCTCGGTGATGGAGACATCCGTGCGCCGCGCCAGCGGATGCGATGGCGGCACCACGAACGCGAGCTCGTCGTTGTAGACCACGATGGAGTGCAGCGCCGACGTGTCGGGGCGGAACGTCACCACGCCGAAGTCCGCGCCGTAGTCGAGGACCTGCGCCGGCACGCGGCTGCCAAGCGCGCGTTGCACGGTGAGTTGGATGTCGGGATAGAGGCGGCGATATTCGTGAAGGATCGGCAGCAAATAGAGGCACGTCAGCTCGTTGGCCGCGATGGTCAAGCGGCCCGTCCTCAACTGCCTCACATCGTCCAGCGCCGCCATCGTCCGCTGCCGCAGGTTGACCAGCCGCTCGGCGTGATCGGCTAGCACCCGCCCGGCATCCGTCAGTACACCGCGCCGGCTCGACCGGTCAAAAAGCGGCCTTCCAATCTCATCTTCGAGCTTCTTGATCGTTTGGCTTATGGCCGGCTGTGTCCGAAAGAGGGCCTTGGCGGCAGCCGAGAAACTGCCCTCACGGACAACGGCGAGAAAGGCTTCTAACTGAAAGAGTTCCATGCTTTCTGATACCCCACTGACTGCGGTGCCGATACTATAAGCCATATTCGAGACAACCATAGACATTATTACTTTGACTTATTTTGGGCTGGCGCCCCAGACTACTGGTCGAGCTAAAGCCTTATGAAGCCGAAATCCCGCATTCACGTCTTCGACACGACCCTGCGCGATGGCGAGCAGGCGCCTGGTTTCAGCATGACGACGGCTGAAAAGCTGCACCTGGCCCTGCAACTGGATCGCCTGGGGGTGGACATCATCGAGGCGGGCTTCCCGGTTTCGTCCGAGGGGGACTTCGAATCGGTGCGCGCGGTGGCGGCCGCCGTGCGGCGTCCGATCATCGCCGGCCTGGCCCGCGCGATCCGCGGCGACATCGACCGCGCGTGGGGCGCGCTCGCGGCCGCGGCCCGGCCGCGCATCCACGTGTTCCTCGCCACATCGGACATTCATCTCGAGCACAAGCTGCGGATCGATCGCGCGACCTGCCTGGAGCAGATCAAGGATTCGGTGGCCTACGCGCGCGAACGCTGCGCCGACGTGGAGTTCTCGGCCGAAGATGCCACGCGCAGCGACCTCCGCTTCCTCTGCGACGTGGCGGAGGCCGCGGTGGCCGCCGGCGCCACCACGATCAACCTGCCCGACACGGTCGGGTATGCCCTGCCCGGCGACATCGAGCGGATGTTCAAGGCCGTTCGCGCGCGAGTCGGCGACGAGGTGGTGTGGTCGGCGCACTGTCACAACGACCTCGGGCTGGCGGTCGCCAATTCCCTGGCCGCCATACAAGCCGGGGCGCGCCAGGTGGAATGCACGATCAACGGCATCGGCGAGCGTGCGGGCAATGCGTCGCTCGAAGAGATTGTGATGGCCCTCCACGTGCGGGCCGATTCGCTCCCGCACGAGACGGGCATTCACACGCCGGCGCTCGTCCCGACCAGTAACGCCCTGTCGGCGGTGGTCGGCATCAACGTGCCGCCCAACAAGGCGGTGGTGGGCGCCAACGCCTTCGCCCACGAGGCCGGCATCCACCAGGACGGGATGCTGAAGTACGAGCTCACCTACGAAATCATGCGGCCCGAGTCGGTGGGCGCGCCCGGGACGCGGCTCGTCTTAGGCAAGCACTCCGGCCTGCGCGGACTCGACGCGCGCTGCCGCGCGCTCGGGCACCGGCTGCGGCAACCGGAACTGGAACGGCTCTACACGCGGGTGACGGCGCAAGCCGATCGCACCAAGACGGTCGACGACGACCAGCTGGCGGCGATCATCCGAGAAGAAATGGGCTCACCGTTGGCGATTGGCGCCACGGCGGCCACGCATCGGGGAACCACGGCATGTCATTGAGGATTGCGTTACTGCCCGGCGACGGGATCGGCCCGGAGGTCACGGCCGAGGCGGTGCGCGTGCTCAAATCGGTGGCTGAGCACTCGGGCAAATCGTTCACGTTCACCACCCACCTGGTCGGCGGCGCCGCCATCGACCAGCATGGCGCCGGCCTGCCCCACGACACGCTGGAAGCCTGCCTGGGCGCGCAGGCGGTGTTGCTGGGCGCCGTGGGCGATCCCAAGTTCGACGGCCGGCTGCCGTCGGAGCGTCCCGAAGCGGCGCTCCTTGCGCTGCGACAGGCGCTCGGCGGTTTCGCCAATCTGCGTCCGGCCGTCTGCTACCCGCCGCTCGCCAAGCGCACGCCGTTTCAGCCGGACCGCGTTCGCGGTGCCAACCTCCTGATCGTGCGCGAGCTCCTCGGCGGGCTCTACTTCGGCGAGCCGCGCGGTTTCGAAGCATCGGGCGACACGGCCTTCAATACCTTGATCTATTCGCGTCACGAGATCGAGCGCGTGGCCCGGGTGGCGTTCGATCGCGCCCGCGAGCGCAAGAAGCGCCTGGCCTCGATCGACAAGGCCAACGTCCTCGAAACCTCCCGGCTCTGGCGGGCCGTGGTGTCGCAGATCGGCCAGGAATATCCCGACGTCGCGCTCGAGCACGTCTACATCGATACCTGCGCGATGCGCCTGGCCATGACGCCGGCCAGCTTCGACGTCATCCTGGCCGACAACCTGTTCGGCGACATCCTGAGCGATCAGGCGGCGTCGATCGCCGGCTCCCTGGGCCTGCTGCCCTCGGCCACCATCGGCGGCAAGGTCGGCCTCTACGAACCCGTGCACGGCTCGGCGCCCGACATCGCCGGCAAGGGTCTCGCCAATCCGATTGGCGCCATCGCCAGCGCGGCGATGATGCTGCGGTTCACGTTCGGCATGGACCGCGAAGCCGCGGACATCGAGCACGCGATTGAGGAGGCGCTCTCCTCGGGCGCGCGCACCAAGGACCTGGCCGGTCCTGGCGAACGGGTGCTGTCCACGCAGGAAATGGGCCAGGCCATCGACGAGGCCCTGATCGAATCACGCGAACGGCGGCATTCCTACCATGCCGTTTGATACGCAGCCGGCGGCTCGCACCCTCTTCGACAAGGTGTGGGACGCGCACGTGGTTCGCGTCCTCGACGATGGGCGGAGCCTGATCTATGTCGATCGGCATCTCGTGCACGAGGTGACCTCGCCGCAGGCGTTCGAGGGCCTGCGGATGACGCACCGCCCGGTGCGGCGTCCCGACCTCACCTTCGCCACCGTCGATCACAACGTGCCGACGGCGGCGCGGCACCTGCCGATCGCCGATCCGCTGGCGCGCGCTCAGGTCGAAGCGCTTCGCAGCAACGCCGTGGCGTTCGGCATTCCTCTCTTCGACTTCGACAGCGGCCGCCAGGGCATCGTCCACGTCATCGGGCCGGAGCTCGGGCTCACGCTGCCCGGCACGACGATCGTCTGCGGCGACAGCCACACCAGCACGCACGGCGCGTTTGGCGCGCTGGCGTTTGGCATCGGCACGAGTGAAGTGGAACACGTCCTCGCCACGCAGTGCCTGGTCCAGCAAAAGGCCAAGGCGATGCGGGTCGAGCTCACCGGCGCGCTGACGCCTGGCGTGACGGCCAAGGACGTGGCGCTCGCCATCATTTCGCGCCTCGGCGTGAGCGGGGGCGCCGGCTTTGCGCTCGAAATCGCGGGACCGCTGGTGGCGCACTTCTCGATGGATGAGCGGATGACGCTCTGCAACATGAGCATCGAGGCGGGCGCCCGCATGGCGTTGGTCGCGCCCGACCAGACCACGTTCGACTATTTGAAGGGCCGCCCGCACGCACCGAAGGGTGCGGACTGGGATGCCGCCGTCGCACGCTGGTCCGAGCTCAAGAGCGATCCCGGCGCGAAGTTCGACGAGAACCTCACCATCGACGTCACGACGCTGGCGCCGCTGGTCACCTGGGGCACGCGTCCCGACATGGTGCAGCCGATCACCGGCCAGGTGCCGGACCCGAAGGGCGCCGCCTCCGACGGCGACGCGCGCGCGATCGAACGCGCGCTGGCCTACATGGGCCTGGCGGCCGGCACGTCGATCGACGCGATGCCGGTCAATCGCGTGTTCATCGGTTCCTGCACCAACGCGCGCCTGTCGGATCTGCGCGCCGCCGCCGACGTCGCGCGCGGCCATCACGTGCACGCCAGCGTCCGCGCGATGGTCGTCCCCGGGTCGCAGCAGGTCAAGGCCGATGCGGAACGCGAAGGGCTCGACCGCGTGTTTGCCGACGCCGGCTTCGAATGGCGCGAGCCGGGTTGCTCGATGTGCCTGGGCATGAACGACGACATCCTCGGCGAAGGCGAGCGCTGCGCCTCGACGAGCAACCGCAATTTCGAAGGCCGGCAGGGCCGCGGCGGGCGCACGCACCTGGTGAGTCCGGCGATGGCGGCAGCCGCCGCGATCGAGGGGCACTTCACCGACGTCCGCCACTGGGAGTACCGCTGATGTCCGCCTCCCGCGAACCCCTTCGCCGGCATCGCGGCCTGGTGGCGCCCCTGCGGCGCAACCACGTGGATACCGATCAGATCATCCCGAAACAGTTCCTGAAGCGGATCGAGCGGAGCGGCTTTGGCCCGTTCCTCTTCTACGACTGGCGCCGCACGGCCGACGGCCGGCTCGATCCGGCGTTCGTCACCAACCGGCCCGAATACGCCGGCGCGTCGATTCTCGTGGCCGGACCCAACTTCGGCTGCGGCTCCTCGCGCGAGCACGCGGCGTGGGCGCTGCAGGATGCCGGGTTCCGCATCGTCATCGCACCGTCGTTCGCCGACATTTTCCGCGCCAACGCGATCGGCAACGGCATGTTGCCGGTGGCGCTGCCCGAGGGCGCGGTCAACACGATCCTCGATCGGGCCGAGGCCGCTGACGGCTACACGCTGGAAGTGGACCTCGAACGCCGCGAGGTCGCCGACGACCAGGGCTTCGTGGAACGGTTTTCGTTCGACCCGGCGTCGCGGCAGCGCCTGCTCGACGGCCTCGACGAAATCGACCTCATCCTCGCGCACGAATCCGACATTGCCGCATTCGAGAAACGAATATGAAAAGAAC
The DNA here is from genome assembly GCA_039934485.1 of Vicinamibacterales bacterium. Classification (GTDB taxonomy): domain Bacteria; phylum Acidobacteriota; class Vicinamibacteria; order Vicinamibacterales; family UBA2999; genus 12-FULL-67-14b. The sequence continues at coordinate 821 of JBDTMB010000098.1, read as the reverse complement.
TGGTGCGCACATCATCTGGTCGTGTCTGGTGGAGCAAGGCGTGGACACGGTGTTCGGCTACCCCGGCGGCGCCATTCTTCCGGCCTACGACGCGCTGCTCGACCACCCGATTCGCCACGTCCTCGTGCGCCACGAACAGGGCGCCGTGCACATGGCCGACGGCTACGCGCGCGCCAGCGGCCGGGTCGGCGTGGCGGTGGCCACCTCGGGCCCCGGCGCCACCAATATGGTCACCGGCATCGCCACCGCGATGATGGATTCGATTCCGCTGGTCTGCATCACCGGCCAGGTCCCGGCCTTCCTGCTCGGCTCGGATGCGTTCCAGGAAACCGACATCACCGGCATCACGATGCCGATCACCAAGCACAACTACATGGTGACGCGCGCCGCCGACATCGCGCCGACGTTGCGCGAAGCCTTCCGGCTGGCGCAGTCGGGGCGTCCCGGGCCCGTGCTCGTCGACATCACCAAGAACGCGCAGCAGGAAGAAACCGAGTGGATTCCGCAGGCGCTCGCCAACGTGAAGCCCCCTGCTCACCGGAAAGAGGGCGACGCCCTCCAGCGTGCCGCCGATCTCCTCGCGCAAGCCAGGCGCCCGGTGATCCTCGCCGGCCACGGCATCCTCAAGAGCGGCGCGATGAAGGAAGTGCTCGAGCTCGCCGAGCGCGCGCACATCCCGGTGGCGATGACGCTGCTCGGCCTGGGCAGCGTCCCGCACGACCACCCGCTCAACCTCGGCATGATGGGGATGCACGGCGAGGCCTGGGTCAACAACGCGATCCAGGAAGCGGATCTGCTCCTTGCGCTCGGCATGCGCTTCG
>JBDTMB010000097.1:0-14665 GCA_039934485.1 Vicinamibacterales bacterium | reverse complement strand
GAATCGGCGTGAAGAGGGCCGCAGCCTTGATGCGCTTGCGTGCGGCGCGGATCTCGCGGAGCGATACGAAGCTGCCCAATTATTTCTTCCTCGCCTCGGCGAATTGATCGCCGGCGTTATATGTCGGCATCCCGGCCTGCGCGGCGATCCGCCAACCCAGCTGCGCGAGCACACGGAGGTCGTCGACGCCGCCCGCGAAGTCCCACGACGGATCGTACTGGTCGCTCGGCTGGTGGTAATCCGTGGCGTTGTACGCGTCCTGCTTCTTGAGCAGGTCGGCCGCCTTCGGCCCGGTGAATTCCTTGGGTTCGCCGAGCGAGAGCGCCGGCACACCGAGCTTGGCGAACGAGAAGTGATCCGAACGGAAGAAAGAGCCGCGTTCCGGATGCCGGTCCTGGCCCAGCACGCGGCCACGTTCCTTCAGGATGGTCTCGACCATCGGCCCGAGCGACGAGCGATCGCTGCCGAGCTGAATCATGTCCTTCGTCGGACCGAGATAGTTGACGCCGTCAACGTTGATGTTGGCGGCGACCTTGCCGATCGGCAGCGGCGGGTTGGCCGCGAAGTACTCGGATCCGAGCAGCCCCGATTCCTCGGCCGTCACGAACACGAAGTAGATCGAACGCGCCGGCTTGGCGTTGGCGTGCGCCATCGCCCTGGCGATCTCGAGCAGGCCGGCGCAGCCCGAGGCGTTGTCATACGCGCCGTTGTAGATGGTGTCGGCGTCCTTGGGATCGCCGGGCTGCGGGTCCTTCTTGCCGAAGTGATCCCAATGCGCGGTATAGATCACCGCCTCGGCGTCGTTGGTGCCCGTGATCTTGCCGATCACGTTCGGCGCCGTCTTGCGCGACGTCTTTTGCAGCAGCGTGGCCGCCATCCTGAGGTTGAGCGGCACCGCCTTGAAACCACGCCGCGAGGCGGCGTCGCGCAGCTTGTCGAGGTCGCGGCCGCCGCGGCGGACCAGGTCCCTGGCGGCGTCGTTGCTGATCCAGGCCTTGATGCCGAGGGCCTGCTGCCCCGGCGGCGCCGGAATGGAATACTGCGTGCCGCTCCATGACGACTGCACAACCTGCCACGGATAGGTCGCCGATTCGTCGGTGTGGATCAGCAAGGCGCCGGCCGCGCCCTGGCGGGCCGCCTCTTCGTACTTGTAGGTCCAGCGCCCGTAGTAGGTGAGCGCCGCTCCGCCAAACAGCGTCGGCTCGTCGGCCGGCGCCGGCGGATCGTTCACCATGATCACGACCCACTTGCCCCGGACATTGACGCCGGCGTAATCGTTCCACTTCAACTCCGGCGCGTTGATGCCGTAGCCGGCAAACACCACGTCGCCTTGCACCTGGATGCGCGGCCGCTCGACGCCGGCGACGGCGATGACATCGCGGAAATACCTGTAGGTGTTGCCGGGCACGCTCAACACGAAGTTGCGTTCGACGGTGGACTCGACAATCGGCACGTCCTGGAAATACGAGCCGTTGCCGGCGGCGGGCTCGAGCCCGAGCGCCTTCATCTGATCGGCCAGATATTCGACCGCCTTCTGGCCGCCCGGCGTCGCCGGCGCGCGGCCCTCGAATTCGTCCGAGGACAACGTCTTGAGGTGCGCCGTCAGCGAGGTGGTGCTGATCTCGCTTTCCGCCGGACCAGGAGGCGGCGCGGGCGGCGCCGCCGGCGCACAGGCCGTGGTAAGAACAACCAGTGCCGCGATCAGAATCCGTGGGTTATTCATTCGTTATTGGTTATTGGTTATTGGTTATTGGTTATTCGTTATTCCTATTTCTCACGCTGCGCGTTGCGATACTCCTCGAGCAATCGCGCCACGCTGCTGATGACGCCCTGCTGGGTGGGCGCCCAGCCGAGGGCGCGCGCCTTGGGGCTGCGAACTTTCTGATCGAGCGCCAACGCATCGGCATACGGGCCCAGCTTCTTCCGCGCTTCGGCCATCGGCATGTGGCGGATGTCGGGGCGCTGCGACACCTGGGACGCGATGGCTTCGGCGATGTCGATCACGCGCTCGTCGGCTTCGTCGGTGGCATGGAAGATCCCCGCCGCCAGCGGCGCGTCGAGAATGCGCAGGTAGAGGTCGCCGAGGTCGTGGTCGTAGACGCACGGCCAGCGGTTCTTGCCCGGGCCGACCACCCGAATCAGCCCGTTCAGCGCGTCCTTGATCAGGTCCGAGACAATCCCCTTGCCGCCGCCGTAAACGATGCCGGGCCGGATGACGACGGTGCGGAGCCCGCTCGAGAACGCGGCGATCACCAGGTCCTCGTGCGCCGGCCGCCAGGCGACATTCGGCGGCGGATCGAGCGGCGCGTCTTCTTCCGCTGCCTTCGTCGTGCGCCCCAGCACCCAGATGCCGGAGGTGTAGATAAAGGTGCGCGGCTTGCCGTCGGCGCGGTTGGCCTCGCCCTGCGCCTGCAGCATCGTGTCGATGGACTGGCGATCGAGCTGGACGCCGCGAGGCGACGCTTCGTAGGCCGTGTGAACCACCGCATCGGCCTTGCGGACCGCTTCGAGGTAGGTCTTGGGGAGGCCCAGCTCGCCGATGATGGGCGTGGCGCCGCGCGCCAGCAACCCCTCCGCCTTCTCCGGGTCCCGCGCAATCGCTGTGACCCGGTGGCCACCCTTGATCATCGCGTCGAGCACCGCCGACCCGATGTAACCGGTCGCCCCGGTCAAAAATATCTGCATGAGAAACCGATCATACTAGAACGGCTTCCGATCACATGAAAACGCTGATCGATGTATTTCGCTTGCTGGAATCCCGGCGCGGTGAGTTCCTGGTGTATGACGATGGCTACCGCGTGCGGCGGTATTCGTACACGGATGTCACGGGCGCCGCGCGCGGCCTGGCGGCGCAGCTGGCCGCGGCCGGCATCACGCCGGGCGACAAGGTGCTGATCTGGGGCGAGAACCGGCCGGAATGGCTGGTCGCCTATTGGGGCGCCGTCATCAGCGGGGTGATCGTCGTGCCGATCGACTTCCGCTCGTCTCCCGAGTTTGTCGCGCGCGTGCGCGACATCGTCGGCGCCCGGCTGATCTTTTCCGGAGATGACGTATCCGCCTTCGCTTCCGCCTCCGCTGCCGGAACCGGAAGCAGCTTCGGCGGGATAAAGCCGCTGTCCAGTGTCGACTGGGCGGCTGGCGGGCCGATGCCGCCCGTGACCGTGGACCGGGACGACGTGGCGCAGATCGTCTTCACGTCGGGCGCCACCGCCGAGCCCAAGGGCGTGGTGATCCGCCATCGCAACATCCTCGCCAACCTGGTGCCGGTGGCGGACGAAATCGCGAAGTACAAGAAGTACGCCAGGCCGTTCAGCCCGATCCGGTTCCTCAACCTGCTGCCGCTCAGCCACATGTTCGGCCAGGCGATGGCCACCAACATCCCGCCGCTCATCGACGGCACCGTGGTCTTCATGCGGAGCTTCAACCCGCACGACATCACGCGGCGCGTCAAGGAGTGGCGGATCTCGGTGATCGTGTGCGTCCCGAAGATCCTCGAGGTGCTGAAGGACCACGCCATCCGCGTCGATCCGTCGGCGGCGGAGCCACCGGGCGGGCTCTCGATCCCCAAACGCTGGTGGCGCTATCGCCGGATCCACCGGGCCTTCGGCCTGAAGTTCTGGGCCTTCATCGTCGGCGCCGCGCCGCTCGGCCCCGCGCTCGAGGATTTCTGGAAGCGGCTCGGCTTTGTCGTGATCCAGGGCTATGGCCTCACCGAGACGGCGCCGATCGTGACGCTGAATCACCCGTTCAAGACGAACACCGGGTCGGTCGGCACCGCCATCGCCGGGGTTGAAATCAAGATCGCCGACGACGGAGAGATTCTTGTCCGCGGAGAGAATGTATCGACGGGGTACTACGAACAGCCGGGAGTCGAATCCTTGCCGGGAGCAATTAAACGCCCGTCGGGAAGTGAATCGTCGTCGGGACTTGCCCACCGCAGCCTTGGCGACGGTGGGAGGATGATCGACGCTGAGCACTGGCTGCACACCGGTGACATCGGCGAGAAGGACGCCAACGGGCGGCTCTTCATTCGTGGGCGCAAGAAAGAGATGATCGTCACGCCCGAAGGCCTCAACGTGTTCCCGGACGATGTGGAGCGCGTGCTCAACGAGGTGGACGGTGTCGTGGAGTCCGCCGTGGTGGCGGCCACAGCAGGCGCCACCGAGCGGGTGCACGCGGTGCTGGTTCTGTCGCCGGGTGTCGAGAGCGAAGCCGTGGTGCGCGCGGCCAATGCGAAGCTGGCGGATCATCAGCGCATCCGCAGCGCGTCGGTGTGGACCGACGGCGCGCTGCCGCGCACGGAGGGCACGCGCAAGTTGAAGCGCGCGGCGATCAAGGCCTGGGTGGCCACCGGCGCGCGGCCGGCGACCACCACGGCGGATGGTGACCCGCTGCAGGCGCTGGTCGCGAAGTTTGCCGGGGCGCGTGCGCTTGGCGGCGACACCTCGCTCGAGGGCCTCGGGCTCAGTTCGCTCGAGCGCGTCGAGTTGATGGTGGCGCTCGAGGATCAATTCCAGACCCGGATCGACGAAACGAAATTCACCGGCGCCCGGACGCTGGACGATCTCCGGGCGGTGATCGCCGCCGCGCCCCAAGAAGCGAGCGTGACTGAGCCGGTGGACTTCCCGTCGTGGAATCGGACGTGGCCGGTCCGCTGGATCCGCCGCGTGAGCCAGTTCACGTGGATCCTGCCGCTGGCGCGCATGTTCGCGTGGACGAGCGTGTCGGGCCTCGACCACCTGCGCGACCTCAAGGGTCCGGTGGTGTTCGCGGCCAATCACCAGAGCCACTTCGACGTGCCGGTGATTCTCGCCGCCCTGCCCGGTTCGATCCGCGCCCGCATCGCGCCGGCGATGGCCAAGGAATTCTTCAAGGCGCATTTCTTCCCGGAGCAGTTTTCGGCGTTCCAGGTCCTGACCAACCGGCTCAACTACTACCTGGCGGCGTTCTTCTTCAACACGTTCCCGCTGCCGCAACGCGAGGCCGGGGCGCGGCAGACGCTGCGCTATATCGGCGAGGTGATCGGCGAGGGCTACTCGGTGCTGATCTTCCCCGAAGGCGTGCGATCCGAGACCGGCGAGATCCAGGCGTTCCGCGGCGGGATCGGGATGATCGGGTCGCGGCTCGACTTGCCAGTGGTGCCGGTCCGGCTGGGCGGGGTGAACAAAGTGCTTCACGCCAGATGGAAAATGGCGAAGCCGGGGCCGGTCACGGTGGCGTTCGGCAAGCCCATCCACCTGTCCGGTGACGACTATGCAGCCTTGGCCCTCCAAGTGGAGCAAGCGGTACGAGATTTGCCTAGTTCGGCCGGGACGTGACACAATCGGGGATCGGGGATCAGGGATCAGGGCTCAGGAATGGTTCTGGCTTTGAATCCTGGTCCCCTGATCCCTGATCCCTGATCCCCGATCCCTGATCCCTGATCCCTGATCCCTGGATGTGAATGAGTAAAGACGACCTGATCGATATGCAAGGCACCGTCGTCGCGGTGCACAGCGGTGGCCTTTACCGCGTGCAGGTGGACGCCGGACACGAAGTTCTCGCCCAGCTGAGCGGACGGATGCGCCGGTTTCGCATCAAGGTGGTACCTGGCGACCGCGTGACGGTCGGCATTTCCCCGTACGATCCCCAGCGCGGCATCATCACGTTCCGCGCGCGTTAGCGCGGGTTAGAACAATCTTGAATTCACATTCTCCAACCGCCCGCCGGCCTCGTCGGCCTGGCGGCGGCCGTAGTGGTGGTGGTGGCGGTGGTGGTGGGCGACGCGGCCCGTCGCGATCGTTTTCGGCGCGGCCGGCTACTCCCCTCCCAGATCTACCGTGGGAACAGATCGACGCGGATGCGCCGCCCCTCCCGTTTGCCACGCTTGGCTTCGATCCGCGCCTGGCGATGGGGATGGCCCAGCTTGGCTTTGAAGGTACGCGGCCCGTGCAGGGCGCGGTGATCCCGCTGGCGCTTGCCGGACACGACGTCATCGCCTGCGCCGAGACCGGCACCGGCAAGACGCTGGCGTTCGCCGCGCCGATTCTCCAGAAGCTGCTGCAGGAGAAACCGGGCCATGGCGATCCGGCGCGCGAGATGTACACGCGTGCGCTGATTCTCGCGCCGACGCGCGAGCTCGCCGTGCAAATCGAAGACTCGCTCGTCGGCCTGACGTATCACACGCCGGTGACCACCGCCCCCGTGTTCGGCGGCGTGGAAATGGGACCGCAGGAACGCGCGCTGCAGGCCGGCGTGGATATCGTCGTCGCCACCCCGGGACGGCTGATGGATCACATGCGGCACAGCTCCACCGACCTGGTGCGGGTGCAGTTCCTGGTGCTCGACGAGGCGGACCGGATGATGGACATGGGCTTCTGGCCCGACGTGCAGAAGATCATGTCGGCGCTGCCGCCGGACCGGCAGACGCTGCTCTTCTCGGCGACGCTGCCGGGCGAGATCCAGCGGATGGCCAAGGAGATGCTGCGGTCGCCGCGCTACGTGCAGGTCGGCAAGGTCGGCGGCGCGGCGCGGACCATCGATCACCAGATGGTGGAATGCGAAGGCAACGCCAAGATCGACTGGCTGGCGTCGTTCGCCAAGCGCGACGCGGATGGTCCGGTGCTGGTGTTCGTGCGCACGAAGATCGGCGCCGATCGGGTGGCGCGGCACCTGGTGGCCAAGGGCATTCGCGCCGCGGCGCTGCACGCGGATCGCTCGCAGCAGGAACGCCTGTCGGCGGTGGAAGGCTTCCGCTCCGGCAAGCATCCGGTGCTGGTGGCCACCGACATCGCGGCGCGCGGCCTCGACATCGAGGGCATCGCGCACGTCATCAACTTCGAAGTGCCGGATTCGCCGGAAACCTACGTGCACCGCGTCGGCCGCACCGGCCGCTCGGGCGCGTCGGGCCACGCCGTGACGCTGGTGTCGCAGACCGAACAACGCGGCTGGAAAGTCGTGGAGAGCACGCTTGGATTCAGCGCCCGATAAATCACCGGCGGTCCTGAAGTTCGAGTCGTGCCGCTGGCGCAAGCCAATGGAAGACGGCATTCCGGATCACTGTACGCATCGCGACGTGCTGCCGATGGCCGGCAAGGAAGGCTTCAACCCCGACGCCTGGTGCACCGACTGCGCCTTCTACAAGGCCAAGCGGGTGCCGAAGAAGCGCGAAGAGCGCCAGCCCGATCAGCAAGACGACTGGCGTTTTCGATATTAGCTCTCCCCGGCACCCCTAAAAGGGGTGCCCTACAGCGCCGCCGTCACCATCATCTCCACCAATACCTCCGGATGATAGAGCGCCGCCTGCACGCAGGCGCGGACCGGAGGATTCTTCCGGTCGACCCACGCATTCCACGCGGTGTTCATCGCCATGAAGTCCTTCATGTCGGCGATCCACACCTGCGCGGTGAGCAGTTTCGACTTGTCGGTGCCGTTGGCCTGCAGCATCGCATCGATCTTGGCGAGCACCTGCCTGGTCTGCACGACGATATCGCCGTCGTGGGCGTCGGGAACGATCCCGCAGAGGTAAACCGTGTGGTGCCGGATGACGGCGCGGCTCATGACGGCGTAGCCGTCGTCGTCGGTGGTGATTCCTACTCTGGTGATGGACATGTCTCGCTCCTTTGTGGGGCGCGTGGCCTCACGGCCACGCGTGGGACGCCTCGCTAACGCTCGGCGTGGGAGTCGGTCGTTGCGCGACCTCCTGGGACTCGGCGCTACGCGCCTCCGGGGGTTTTCGCCATTGTAGTAGCCATGCCACGATTCCGGCTCAACGCGTCGTCGAGTTCCCTCTCCGCCATTCGAAGCTTCTGCTCTTTGCCATGCTTGAAATCCCGAAACGCCAGCCAGAAATGAACGACGCGCGCGCGGCTACCCCGCTTTGGAATCACTACTGCCAGGGGATTGAACTCGCGCTCGCCAGCAAACGCATGAAAGAGCGCGGCTTCAATCGGGTGCTCGACTTTCCACGCCCCACGCTCAGACCAGTTGAGCAGGACCACCCGGTCAGCGAAGCGGGGCAACCAGTTCTGTTCGATGTAGTCCTTCCAATGAGGACTGTTCGAGTACACCAGCAGCAAGTCCCTGCCGCCCACCCCCCAGGAGGTCCGAAACGCCGCAACGGCGCGCCACTGGCGCCACCGATGTGCGACCCAGGCGCTCAGAACAAGCGCCGCCATGATTCCAAGGGTTGCGAGCACGATCGGCCACAGGACGATCAATACGGCGATGACGATGAATCCGACGCCTGCGATCTTGAGCGATCTGACCATGGTGGACTACGCGGGGACCCGGGTCCCTTGACCAGTATCACCCATGAGGGCCGAGTCCTTGACTTGCGGCGAGCATCCGTGTTACTTGATCGTTCAACTAAGTCATGGGTACCGTCCAACCACTGCCCGACACCCGGGCGCGCCTCGTTGAGGCCGCCCGGCATCTGTTCTGGGAAAAGGGCTATGCCGCCACCGGGCTGGCGGAAATCCTCACTCGGGCCCGCGCCAACAGCGGCAGCTTCTACCACTTCTTCGAGAGCAAGGACGCGCTGCTCAGGACCGTGCTCCAGACCTACGTCGAGTTGCTCGAGCCGCACGTGCTGCATCCGGTCCGCCAGGCGGCGCGGCAGCCGCTCGACCAGGTGTTCGGGCTGCTGGCGTCCTACCGCGCGCGGCTGGTGGCCACCAACTGCCAGTACGGCTGCCCCATCGGCCGGCTGGCCCTCGAGCTCGATCCCGAGAACACGCCGGCGCACGACCTGATTGCCGGCAACTTCGACGCCTGGAAGGCCGCTGTCGCGGCGGCGCTACGAGAGGCCGGCATCCGCTCCCCTGACGAAGCGGCCATCTTCGTCCTCACCGTCATGGAAGGCGCGGTGATGCAAGCCCGCGCCCATCGCTCGATCGCGCCATTCGACGCCTGCGTCCGCCAGCTGCGGATTCATCTCGACGCGCTGAAGAAGGCTCCGCCCTCCAGCCCGCGCGTCCGCAAGATTTCCCCAAGGAGAAGCCGCTAATGTTCCCGTTGCTCGCCCTCATCGCTTCGCTCATGTCCGCGCAGGCCAGTCCCGTCAGCGTGGAAAAACTCTCAACCCCGGAGAAGGCGCTGCGCTTCGAAGTGGTCGTGCCGGCGTCAGTGGACGAGGTGTGGGACGCGATCGGCACCAAGGCCGGGATGGAGACGTGGATCTGGCGCGAAGCGCGCGTTGACCTCAAGCCCGGCGGTGAATGGACGGTCGTCTACACCCCCACCGCGACCGGCGGCGGCACCATCGTCTCGCTCGTGCCGAAGCAACAGATCGTGATGCGGGCGATGGCGCCGGAGCAGTTTCCGACCGTGCGCAAGGAACGGACCGTGGCGACGTGGGGATTCGAATCGCTCGGCGCCAGGTCGACGAAGGTCACGCTGGTGCAAACCGGTTGGAAGACCGGCCCGGAATGGGACGCCGCGTACGAGTACCTGTCGAAGGGCAATGCGCAGCTGCTGACGCAGCTGCGTCAGCGGTTCGTGACGGGCCCGATCGACTGGTCGAAACTCAAGCAGGACTAGCGTGCCGGCCGCAGCGTGAGAAGGCTCACCGCCGGAGGCACCCGGAAGCGCACGGGCAGGATACTGGTGCCGATCCCCGTCGCCACAAAGAGGTGGCGCCCGGCTTCGACCACGTGTCCCGCGACGAAGCGTTGACCGAATTGCGACGGCACGATCGGCGCCCCAACGAACGGGAAGCGCACCTGGCCGCCATGCGTGTGGCCGGCCAGCGTCAGCGTGACCCGCGCCGGGACCAGCGGAAACACATCGGGATTGTGCGTGAGCAGAAGCACCGGCGCGCCATCGTCGGCCACAGCGGCCAGCGCCGCGGGCACGTCGTGCCTGCCGGTCCACAGATCGCTGATGCCGGCCACCCAGACCGGTCCCGCCGGCGTCGCGAGCCGAACCGCGGTTTCTTCGATGACGGGAATGCGATTCGTCTCGAGCGCCCGTTGGACGCGATCGTGATCCAGCCAGCCGTCGTGATTTCCCAACACTGCGACCACGCCCGCGGGTGCGCGCAGGCGCGACAACTCGGCGGCGATGTCTTCGGGCGGCACAAACGTCCCGCCGAGCACGCCTTGAATGACGAGGTCGCCCAGGATGCAGACGAGGTCGGGCTTCGCCGCGTTGGTGCGAGCGACCGTGCCGCGGAGCTTGGCCATCCCGTTGAACGGGGATCCGACGTGCAGGTCGACAAGAACGGCGATGCGCAGGGGTTGCCCGCTCGGCCAGTGGAGGGTGAGCTCATCTTCAACCACCGTCAGGCTCGCGGGTTCGAGCCAGAACGCCCAGCCGCCCAAGAGGACGGCGAGCAGCGCGGCAACCGCGACCGCCCGCCTAATCCGAGAATTCTTTGGCAAGTTCCACCCATTCGCCCTGCGGGGCCAGGCGCTCGTAGGCGCGCCAGTGGGTGCGGGCTTCGACGGATCGCCCCATCTTCTCGAGCGTCACGGCCAGGTAGAAATGCGCGTCGGCGTAGCCGTTGTTGAGGGCGAGGGCGGACCGGTACGACGACTCGGCCTCGGGGTAGTGGCCGTGGTCGTGGTGGATGTTGCCAAGGTTGAAGTGGGACTCGAAGTAGCTCGGGTCCAGGGCGAGCGCCCGTTCGTAGAGGGCCTGCGCCTCGGCCAGTTCGTCGCGGGAATAGCGGATGTTGGCCAGGTTGATCAGCGCGGCGACGAGATCCGGATCGTCTTCCAGGGCGCGCCGATAGGCCTTCGCCGCCTCCTCCATCCGCTCCGGCGTCCCATCGTCGAGGAGCGAACCCATCAGGAAATACTGTTCGGCGGTAGAAAGCTCTGTCACGCCCTCGGCACTCGGCGGGCCGAGGACTTCTGATATTCCGGGCCGGCTCTGGCTGCGCGGCTTGAGCTCGATGATGCGCGCCTGGTGCGCCTCGAGACGGAAATCAAAGGTCAGCTGGCCCGTCCGCGAGGCTTGCAGATCCCGGAGCAGGGCGCGAAACGAGGCCCCTTGCTGCAACTCGCCCGAGATCTGTCGCAACGCGGTGAGATCGCTGAAGCCAAAAAACGTATCGGCGTTGTTCCGGAAGGCGGGCTTGATGAAACCCCACTTTTCCAGGTAGCGCAGGTGATCCATCCGCAACGCCGGATACATGGCGAGGATGTCGCGTTGGCCGTAATGCTGGGTACGGCGCTCGGCCACCGCGGGCTGGCCGGCGAGGCGGCAGAACTCATCCTCGCTCAAGACGCGAATGCGGCCGGGCGTTTCGGCGTTGATCTGCGCCACGCGGCGGAGCTTCTGGCTTTGCGTGCTGGTGTCGTCGAGGAGGGCGGAGAGATCCGGCGCGCCATCGGGGTAACTTTCGGCGCCCACGACGAGGAGCGTGGTGCGAACGGTGACTTCGTCGTCGGAGGCGCCGCCCAGGTCTTCGACGAGGCCGCGCGCTTCCTTGCGACCAAACGACCAGAGCTTACCGCTGAAGACAACCGTCTCACCGCGGAGCGGAAGATGCTGAGGCGGATCGAATGGCAACTCAGACATTCAGATCAACTTCACGATACAACAAATTCACGCGTTGAGCGCACTTAAGAATTCATCCGCGGAGGCAAATCGGTTCGCGGGCGTGCTGTCGATCGCGCGGAGGATCGCATCGCCGGCCGCCGGCGGCACCGCGGCGTTGAGCGCGGATGGCGCGGCCGGCTTCACCTGCAGCATCTGTCCGATCAACTCGGGTAACGACGGCGCGCGGAAGGCGGCCTGACCAGTTACCATTTGGTAAGCGATTACACCAATAGTGAACACATCCGCCCGCACACTGGGCGGACCGCCCATCAGGATCTCGGGCGCCACGTACGGAAGTTCGAATTCGCTCGCCTCGTGTCCGCGCAACTCCTGCTCTCGCATCGTGGCCAGCACATCCTGCACCGAGCGGATGCCGGCGCTCGACATGATGATCGCTTCATCGGGCAAACCTAACTTGTCCGCCGTAGCGCCTTGCGCGAAGGCGGAAGGTTTGCCCCCACCCGAGCGGAGGCCGCCCGAGCGGAGGCGAATCATGTCCGGATTGACACCCGCGATAAACCCGCCGCTGCGGTGGAGCGCGGCCACCGCGTCCAGTGCTTGGGCGAGAAGGGCCTTCGCCCGCGCCCAGGGGAAGGCGCCGGTCTCGGCCAGGGCCTGGCGAAGGCTGGGCCCTTCGATGAAGTCGGTGACCAGGTAGACGTGGCGATCGTCCTCGGCGAAATCGCGGACCTGCAGCAGGCCCGGATGCGCCACCTGCAGCGTGCGCGCCTCAAGCAGGAACCGCGCCCGCACGGCTTCCCAGTGCGGCTGTTCGTCGCGCTTGAGGATGCGAATGGCCACGCCCAACCCGAGGGCACGGTGCGTACCGCGATAGATCACGCTGCCGAGGCGGCCTCGACCGACGAGTGGACCGAGTTCGTACCGGGACAGCACGCTGGTTTCGGGCAAACCTAAAGGTTTGCCCCCACCTGTCCCCCCACCTGTCCCCCCACCTGCGCTCGATCCACCAGCATCCGGTCCGCCGAGTGCCGCTTCGAACGCTCGCGCGAAGTCCGTGGCGCTGGCGAACCGGTCGGCGGGGTCCCGGCTCACCGCCTTCATCACCGCCTGGTCCAATGCACTCGGCAACCCGCCGACATGGGTCGTCAGGCTCACCGGCGCGGCGCCAATCACCTGGTTGACCAGGGTCGCCTTATTGCCGGCGTCGTGCGGCCGGGCGCCGGTCAGCATCTCGTAGGCGATGACGCCCAGCGCGTAGATGTCGGTGGCCGGGGCAATCTCGCCGCCGCTCATCTGCTCGGGGGCGGCGTAGGCCAGCGTCCCGAGAAAAAACGCCGGGTCGGTGAGCCGCGTCTCGTCGCCCATCGCCTTCATCGAGGCCAGGCCGAAGTCGATCACCTTGTAGACGCGCTCCCCCGACTCGTAGCGGTGGACGACGATGTTGGCGGGCTTGAGGTCGCGATGGGTGATGCCGCGATCGTGCGCGAGGTCGAGCGCCGCCGCCACCGGTCCGAGGATCGCGGCGACGCGCGCCGGCGCCATCGGCGCCTCGAGCTCGATCTCCTCACGCAGGCTGGGACCGCTCAGCAGCTCCATCGCCATGTAGGGCTGCTTGTTCCCGTCGACGCCAAAATCCAGGATGCCGACGATGTTCGGGTGGCGCAGCTGGGCGCAGGCGCGGCTCTCGCGGAGGAAGCGCTCGTGCAGATCGGGGGCGTCCGACGGCGTGGCCTGCATCACCTTGATGGCCACTTCGTCGCCGAGGCGGACGCGGCGCGCCCGGTAGACGTGACCCATGCCCCCGGAGCCGAGGGCATCAATCACTTCGTAGCGATCGTCGATGCGCGTTCCCGGCGTCAGCATGAAGGCGAAAGGGAGAAGGCCCGTGTCTTCGACATTCTATATGTGCGTCAGTGTTGATTCCGCGCGGTCGAGCAGGTGCTCGAACCAGAGATTCGAAATCTTTTCCTGCACGCTGTTCTGGCGCAGGCGGGCCTGGAGGTTGACGAAGTCGACGCGATCGAGATCCTGGTCCTGGTTGTAGCAGGAGAAGATGAACTCCTCGCGGCCGGTGACCGGATCGACGTGGCGCTGCAGGCACTGGGCGCACACTTCCTTCATCATGCACTGCATCGGCGAGTTGATGCTGCCGATCCCGATGTGGCTGGGGTCGAGATAGGGGGCCAGCACGCCGTGACGGGCGATGCGGACGCCGTTCATCATCCGATCGGATCCGATCGCGATGATGCGGCTGACGTCCTTGAGATCGACGAGTTGCGTGCCCAGCTTGCCTTCGGCGTAGGCAACCATGGCCTGGACGATGTTGCCGCGGAAGTGCGCGTCCTGCGGCCGCGCCGGGGTGATGGCGTCGCCGGCGTCGCTCGACCAGATCACCTGGTCGGTGGCGCCCTCGATTTCCTCGCGCTTGAAGACGTCGGCGCCGTTCTTGTACCCGGCGAAATAGATCACGCGGTTGCCGCGTGCCTTCAGCGCCTTCGCGATCGAGAACAGCACGGCGTTGCCCAGCCCGCCGCCAGCCAGCAAAACCGCTGATTTTTCCGGAATTTCCGTCGGCGTGCCCGTGGGGCCCATCACCACCACCGGTTCGCCGGGCTTGAGATACGCGCACAACCGGCTCGAGACGCCCATCTCGAGCGTAATCAGCGAGAGCAGGCCCTGTTCGGCGTCCACCCACGCCCCCGTGAGCGCGATGCCTTCCATCAACATCGACGCCACGTGACCGTCGAGCCGCACGTGCGGGCTCAAGCGCTCGAAGTTCTGCAGGCGATAGAACTGCCCGGGATGGAAGTGGCGCGCCGCCGCCGGGGCCCGGACGATGACCTCGACGATCGTCGGCGTCAACCGCACCACGCGCTCGACGCGCGCGAGCAGCTGATCGTCCAGCGTCGCCACCAGCGATTGCCACTTCGCTTCTCGCTGCGGCTGCGCGGCCGGATCCAGCGCGTTGATTTCGTCGGCGAAGAGCGCCACCACGTGCGGGTAGCCGTCTTTCGCCGAGGCCATCGCCTTGACGACGTTGCCGTTGTAGCGGGGATGGTTGTCGCCGTAGTACGACACGAACCGGCCGTCGTGGTTATGCGAGGTAAAGAAGCCGTTCGGATCGCGCTCCAAGTGGAACACGGCACCCTTAAAAGGGTGCCCTACGGTATTCGGTTCC
>JBDTMB010000096.1:0-14769 GCA_039934485.1 Vicinamibacterales bacterium | reverse complement strand
GGCCTTGAGCTGATGGGTGACGCCGTTCTGGATCGACGCGGCATTGCTGCCCGGCCCGTTCAGCAGCCTGACGTTCTCGTTGGTCGCCGGACGCCGCTCGGCGCCGACCAGGTACGGGCCGGTGACCAGGGTCGCCGAGCCGTCGATGATGTGGTACACCTCGCTGACGTGATCGTGCTCGGCCACGGCGTTGGCCGGCGGCGCCGCGAGCTTGCCGCGGTAGACCATGCCGATCGCCACGCCGCTCTTGCCGACATCCACGGACCGCACCTGCTGATCGATCAGGTTCCTGGCGATCGCGCGCTTCAGGTAGGCCTGCAGTTCGTCGTTGGCGATGTAGGTGGCCGGGCAGCCCTTGCAGGTCGCGGTCGGGACATTTTGCGCATCGACCGCGAAGGCCGTGACGACAAGGAACAGGACACCGATCGAGAGTTTCTTCATGAGCCTTCTCCTACCCTTCGGGGTTTCTGGTGATCAACCGGACACTTCGCTGGTACGTGAAATACGCCGCCGCCCATTGCAGCATCACCGACAGGCGGTTCCTGAAGCCAATCAGGAAGAGGATGTGCACGAAGAGCCACATCAACCAGCCAAGGGAGCCCGACAGGCGCATCCAGCCAAAGTCGGCAATTGCCGCGGCGCGGCCGATCGTCGCCATGTTGCCGGGATCGAAATAGTGAAACGGCCGGGTGGCCTCCCCCCGCATCAGCCGCGCGATATTCTTCGCGGCGTGCGCCCCCATTTGCTTGGCCACCTGCGCCACGCCGGGCAGCGGCTTGCCGGTTTGATGCGTGAAGCAGGCCAGGTCGCCGATCACAAACACGCCCTCGTGGCCGGGCGCGGCGAGATCGGGCTCGACGATCACGCGGCCCGCGCGGTCGAGGGCAGGGCCCAGATCGCGGCCAATGGGTGATGCCGCCACGCCCGCGGCCCAGAGGATCGTATGGGCCTCCACGGCTTCAATGCCGACCATCACGCGGCCTTCCTCGACCTGGGTCACCGGCGTGCCCTCGCGAACCTCGACCCCCAGCCGCTCGAGCGCGCGGCGCGCCGACCGGCGAAGGCTCTCGGGAAACGTCGGCATGATCGACGGGCCGGCTTCGATCAGGAGAATCCGCGCGGACGACGGATCGATGGCGTCAAATTCGGATCGCAGTGCCTGCCGGGCAATCTCGGCCAGCGCGCCCGCCAGCTCCACCCCGGTTGGCCCGCCGCCGATGATCACGAAGGTCATCAGGAACCGCTGCCGCGCGGCATCGTGTTCGCGTTCCGCTTCCTCGAAGGCCATCAGCAGCCGGCGGCGGATCCCGAGTGCGTCGTCCAGGGTCTTCAACCCGGGCGCGGTGTGACTCCACGCGTCGTGGCCGAAATACGAGTGCGTCACGCCGGGCGCGGCAACCAGGTAGTCGTACGCCACGGCGTCGCGGCCGTCCATCCACACTTGTTTGGCCGCAGGATCGATTCGCTCGACGTTGCCGAGCAGCACGCGCAGGCGCGGCTGGTTGCGCAGAATCCAGCGAATCGGCGACGCGATGTCGCCCGGCGACAGGCCCGCGGTGGCCACCTGGTAGAGCAAGGGCTGGAAGACGTGATGGTTGTGACGGTCGATCAGGGTGACGTCGCAGTCGACGCGAGCCAGGCCGCGCGCCGCCGCCAGGCCCGCGAAACCGCCGCCGATGATCACCACCCGAGGCCGCTCAGACACGGACACTATTCGTACCGAAGGGCTTCGACGGGATCAAGTGCCGCCGCGCGGCGTGCCGGCCAGTAGCCGGCGACAATGCCGACGCCCACCGAGGTCGCCAGGCCCGACGCGACCGCCCACATCGGAGGCGCGGCCGGGAAGGTCGGGGCAAACGAGGCCACCAGCACCCCGATGGCGGTGGCCAGCATCACCCCCGCCAGCCCGCCCAGGCCGGCCAATAGCGCCGCCTCGAACAGGAACTGCCGGCGCACCTCGCCGCGGCGCGCCCCGATGGCGAGGCGGACGCCGATTTCACGGGTGCGCTCGGTGACGCTGATGATCATCACGTTCGCGATCCCGATGCCGCCAATCACGAGGCTCACCGCGCTCAGCGCGATCGTGGCCAGGAAGATCTGGAACCCGATGCGGTCGAACTGCGCGATGATCTGGTCGGCGCTATTCATCGAGAAGTTGTTCGGCGCCTCGCTCGGCAGGTGGCGAACGAGCCGGAAGATCGTCTCTGCCTCCGCTCGTGCCTGCTCGCGCAGGCCGGGCCGGGCGCGGATGTACAGCACCAGGTTGCGCGCTTCCGGAAACTTCTGCCGGGCCGTGCTCACCGGGATCGCGACCACCGTGTCGTTGCGGTTCTCGCCGAAGAAGGTGCCCTTGCGCGGCGTCAACTGGCCGACGACGTAGTAGCGGTCGCCGCCGAGCAGGAATGACTGGCCGACGGCGGACTCGGCGCCGAACAACGCGCGGGCCACGCTCGCGCCGAGCACCGCCACCTGTGCGCGCACGCGATCTTCGGTGTCGGTGATCGGGCGGCCGCTCGCGAAATCGGCGCCCACCACGTCATGAAAATTCGGCGACACGCCTTCGACCAGCACGGTGTCGGATTCGTTGACGCCGGCGCGGGCGGTGATGGTACGGGTGCTGGTCACGGCGGGGACAATCAGCTCGAGGCCGACGTCGCGGATCGACGGCCCCAGGCGCTCGAGCACCGGCACGTACTCGGCGCGGAGCTGGGGCCGCTCGACGTCGAACTCCGTCGGCGCCGAATACGGGTCGCCGTTGAAGTGATAGGCGAAGAGGTTCTCCGAGCCGAGCTCGCGGAACAGCAGCGCCACGCTGTTGCGCAGGCCGACGAGCGTTGAGGCGACCAGGACGACGGTCACGATGCCGATGACGACGCCGACGATCGCGAGGATCGATCGGGCCGGGTTGGCCCAGAGGGACTCCACGGCCAGGGCGCCCGCTTCCTGGACCGCGCTCGTGAACGATTGTTGTGGCGCCTTCATTCCGCCCGCATCGCGGTGATGACTTCGGTTCGGGTTGCGCGGCGGGCCGGATACCAGCCGGCGACGAGTCCGCTCATCGCCGACGCCGCCACACTCCAGGCCACCGTCGTGGGGGCCACGCCGAGCGGCATCTCGAGCACCCGCGCCAGCAGCGCCACCAGCGTGGCGGCGGCCAGCGTCCCGGCGGCGCCGCCAGCCAGCGACATCAACGCCGACTCGGCCAGCACTTCGCGGATGATCTGCCGGCGCGTCGCGCCCAACGCGCGGCGGACGCCGATCTCGCGCGTGCGCTGCGTCACCGACACCAGCACGGTGTTGGTGACGACGACGATCGCGGCGAGCAGCGCCATCAACGAGATTGGTCCCGCCGCCGCGCCGATCCGGGTCGAGAGGCTGGCCACGAACCCGCGCGCCGCGTCCGGCGTCAGCAGATCAAACGTGTCGGGCTTGCCCGGCCGCAAGGCCCGCTTGGCCCGGAGGGAGATGCGGGCGCGGTCTTCGCCCTCGACCGACGGCACGCCGTCGGCCGCCTTGGCAAAGAACTGCAGGCTGCGCGGCGCCCCAAAGACGCGTTCGAACGCCAGCAGCGGAATCCAGACGTACTTGTCGAGCGAGGTGCCGCTTGAAGAGCCCAGGCGCTGCTGCGTGCCGATCACTTCGAACCGGCGGCCCGACAGGCGAACCGATTGACCGACGGGGTCGATGTTGGGAAAGAGCGCGTCGACGATGTCGGCGCCGATCACCGCCACCTGCGCGCCGCCGGCATCTTCGTCGGGGCGCAGGAACCGGCCGTGCGCGATGCCGAGGTCGCGCATGGATTCCAGCGCCGACGTGGTACCGGTGATCGAGGCGCCCTCCACCTTGCGTCCGCCCGCCGACACGTCGGCTCGCGCCTGCGCATTGGGTGCGTAGCTGACGAGACCGCCGGCGTATCGGTCGAGAAACTTCAACTCGCTCCGTCGGATCACGGGGTTGCGCTGGAGCTGTTCCTGGAGCTCGCGGCGCGACACGCGCCCTGGAGACGCGACTTGCGCAATGAGAAAGGTGTCGGCGCCAAACGTCCTCGCCGTGGTCCGGCTGGCGTAGAGCGCCACGCCATCCAGCGCCGAGGCCACCAGCACCATCGTCGCCACCGCCACGGCAATCGCGAGGGCGCCAAGGCCGGCGCGCAGGGGATTACCCGCCAGCGTGGCAGCCCCCTGGCGAACGGCTTCGCGCATCATCCGATAAGCTTAGACGCAGGTCCCGGACCTGTGGACCCCAAAAAGGCGTCATACCGACTTGATGAAAACACGTTCGTGGGTCATTCTCGCGCTTCTCGTGGTCATTGCCGTTGGCGTGGTCCTGGCGCGCCGGGCCGCGCCGGACGGCACCGCCGCAGATGTCGTCACGTTGAGCCGTACTCCAGTCCTCCAGTCCTTTGTCACCGCGTCCGGTGAAATCGTCGCGACCCGCTTTGCCGACATCGGATCGGCGGCCATGGGCCGGCTGGTGTCGCTCAGCGTGAAGGAAGGCGATCGCGTCAAGGCCGGGCAGATCCTCGCGCGGGTCGATGCCGTGCAGGCGTCGAGCAGCGCGGACGCGGCGATGGCGTCGGTGCGAGCGCTCGAATCCGAATCGCGCGGCGCCGCCAACCAGGTCACTGCCGCGCAAGCCGACGTGGAGACCGCGCGGGCGCGAGCGACCGAAGCCGCCAAGGCCTTGGCCCGCGCCAAGGACTTGCGCCAGGCGGGGCTGCTGCCTCCATCGGACTTCGACAGCGCCCAGGCCGCCAATGATGCGGCCAACGCGCAGCTGGCGTCGGCTCAGGCCGCGCTGCGGCGCGCGGAGCAGGCCCGCGACGCCTCGGAACGCCGCGTCGCGCAGGGCCGCGCCGAAGGCGCGCGCGCGCAGGATCAGCTATCCAAGACCGCCATCACCGCACCCATCGACGGCGTGATCACGCGCCTCGAAGTGGAAGAAGGCGAAATGGTGGTCATCGGTATCCAGAACCAACCGGGCACGATTCTCATGACGGTGTCGGACCTGAGCGCCATCAACGCCGAAGTGAAGGTCGCCGAGGCGGACGTGCTGCGCTTGAGACTCGCCAACCCGGCCACCGTCACGCTCGAAGCGGTGCCCGGCCGGCGCTACGAGGGCGAGGTGGTCGAGATCGGCGCGAGCGCGCTGCCGCAGACGGGCGTACAGGCGTCGGCGCGAGAGTTCCGCGTCAAGGTGCGCCTCAAGGGCGCGCTGGAGAACCTGCGGCCGGGCCTGACCTGCGACGCGGAGATCCTCGTCGCCGAGCGCAAAAATGTCCTGACGGTTCCGCTACAGGCGGTCGTGCAACGAGGCGGGGTGTCCGGCGTCTTCACGGTCCGGGACGGCGCCGCCAGGTTCACGCCGGTGACCACTGGCGTCATCGGCGGGCTGTCCATCGAAGTGGAAGGCGTGGCCGAAGGCGCCGCGATCGTCGCCGGCCCGTTCCAGGTGCTGCGGGAACTCAAGGACGGGGACCGCGTGCGCGCGCGCGCCACAGCGACGCAGTAAGCTATTGGACATGGCAAAGCCCGCTGTTGCCCCAACCGAATCCACCGTCGAAACCGCTTGTCCGCTGGACTGCCCGGATGCGTGCACGCTCGAGGTGACGCTCAAGAGCGGCCGCATCAGCAAGATCGACGGCTCCAACGCCAACCACATCACGCAAGGCTACATCTGCGCCAAGGTGCGCCAGTTCGACAAGCGCGTCTACGGCGACGACCGGCTGCTCTTTCCGGCCGTGCGCACGGGGAAGAAGGGCGAGGGCCGCTTCAAACGCGCGACCTGGGACGAGGCGCTCGACCTCGTCGCCTCGAAGATGCAGGCGGCGCGCGACGCGTCCGCCGCCGAGACCATCCTGCCGCTGTGTTACGGCGGCTCGAACGGCATGCTGACGCAGGACTACGCCGACGCGATCCTGTTCCGCCGGCTGGGGGCGTCCCGCCTGCTGCGAACGGTGTGTGCCGCGCCCACCGGCGCCGCTAACATGGGCCTCTACGGCAAGATGGCCGGCGTCAGCTATGAAGACTATCCGTCGGCGAAACTGATCATCATCTGGGGCGTCAACCCCGGCGTGTCGGGCATCCACTTGATGCCGTTCCTGAAAGAAGCGCGCGACAACGGTGCGTTCGTCGTCGTGCTCGATCCGCGCGCGACGACGGTGGCGCGGCAGGCCGACGTGCACCTGGCGGTGCGGCCCGGCACGGACCTCCCCGTCGCGCTGGCGATCCATCGCCATCTCTTTGAAGAAGGCTTCGCCGACCAGGCGTTTCTCGCGGCCCACACCAGGGGCGCCGAGGACCTGCGCGAGCGCGCCAGGCCGTGGACCTTCGCCAAGGCGGCGGAAGTCAGCGGCGTCGCCGAGTCTCAACTGAAGGACCTGGCGGCACGCTACGTGAAGGCCGCGCCCGCCCTCATCAAGTGCGGTTGGGGCCTCGAACGCAATCGCAACGGCGGGAGCGCGGCGGCGGCCGTCCTCGCCCTGCCGGCGGTGGCGGGAAAGTTCGGCGTGCGCGGCGGCGGCTATTCGATGAGCAACTCCGCCTCGTGGAACATCGATCGCACCTGGCTCGCCGACACCGAGCCGCAGACCCGCGCCATCAACATGAACAAGGTCGGGCGCGTGCTCACCGAGCCCGAAGGCGCGCCGGTCAACGTGCTGTTCGTCTACAACTGCAATCCCGTGGCGATTCTCCCGGATCAGAACCGCGTCATCCGCGGGCTCGAGCGTGAGGATCTCTTCACGGTGGTGTTCGACCAGGTGCTCACCGACACGGCGATGTATGCCGACGTGGTGCTGCCCGCCACGACGTTCCTCGAGCACTACGATTTTGCGAAGGGCTACGGACCGATCACCCTGCAACTGGGCAAGCCGGTGATCGATGCGGTCGGCGAATCGCGCTCCAACACCGACGTCTTCATGGACCTGTCGCGCCGGCTCGACCTGACACGGGACGGCGACCCCGAAGACGACCTCGAGGCCATGCTGGCCGTGCTCAATCGCCTGCCGGAACAAGTCGGCCGCGACCTGCGGGACAATTGGCGGGCCACGCCGGAGCACGGCGGCCGGCCCATCCAGTTCGTGGACGTCTTTCCGAGAACGCCGGACCAGAAGGTCGACCTGTTTCCGGAGGCGCTGAACAAGCAGGCGCGACACGGGCTCTACGCCTACCAGCCGGATCCGGCGACGAAGGAATTTCCCCTGGCGCTGATTTCACCCTCGAGCGATCGGACGATCAGCTCGACGCTGGGCGAATTGCCGCGGCCCGCCGTGACGCTGGAGATGAACCCGGACGACGCCGAGGCGCGAGACATCGAAGACGGCGATCCGATTCGGATTTTCAACGCGCTTGGTGAGACTCGCGTCAAGGCGAAGCTCTCGCCGCTGGTGCGCCCAGGCACCGTGGCGATGCCCAAGGGTGTGTGGCGCCGGCATACCGCCAACGGCTTCACCTCGAACGCCCTGGTGCCCGATGCGCTCTCGGACCTCGGCGGTGGCGCGTGCTTCAACGACGCGCGGGTTCAAGTAGAAAAAATGAAGGCTTAGGACCTGGGCCTCGGGCCTGAGCCGAAAAGAGAAGAGAGGACCAAGGGGGTTGGTCCTCTCATCACTAGGCGACTGAGAGCTTGCCGCGTCCACCGCGGCTCATCTGTCCGCCTTTACGACCAGCCGTCCGAGCTTCGTCGGCCGACCATTCATGAGCGGTGCCCTTCGCATGAGCGGCGCGGCCTCCCTTGCTGGCAATCTCTCGCTGTTTCTCCGACGACATCGAGGCAAAGCCCCTGCGTGCCTTTCGCGTTTCGAGCACTATCAACCTCCCCTGTTGGCCGTCCGCGATTTGGTCCGCGGCCGCCGTTGTTATCAAGAGGTATAGCGAATCGCGTGCCAGCTGAGCTTCAAAGGCGTGTGGTAAGTGCCTATAAAAGCAGGCACTTACAGAGAGACAAAGAAAGACAAGAGAGCGGATCTGCGTCGAAGTGCATGATTTCGCTACAGATGGGCTTCGCGACCGTGATTATTTAATACGTCGGCCGTTCGGGCTTCAGCGCGCGAAAAACGTCGCAGTCCTCACAATTTCGGACGTCGAACTCGTAGTGAACAACTGGCCAATACATGGGATGGGCGCAGTAGACCAGCTGGCCGTCGACGATGGTGTGGGAGCCGAGATCTTCGGGAATCTGATCGGTCCGGCGCCCGTACCAACAGCAGCGATGTCGGTCCGTCGCGTCCACGTGGGGATCATAGCCGGGAAGTGATTCTTGTCGGGAGGGCACTTCTTGTCGGGAGGGCGATCCTTGTCGGGACGCAATTCCCGTCGGGAATTTCCCTCCCGACGAGTGTCCCCTCCCGACGAGTATCCCCTCCCGACGAGGAGTGCCCTCCCGACGAGTATCTCCTCCCGGCAGGTATCCCCTCCCGTCAAGAGTTACAATGACCCCCATGGCAATGTGCGGCGGTCCGAGTGGACCTCAAGACAATCAGGTCGGCAACACGAGCGGACGCATGGTCTTCTGCGTGAAGTTCCAGAAAGAGCTGCCGGGGCTCGATTCGCCACCGTGGCCGGGAGAGGTGGGCCAGCGGATCTTCGACAAGGTGTCGGCCCAGGCCTGGAAGCTTTGGGAAGATCGCCAGAAGATGATCCTCAACGAGTATCGACTGATGCCGTGGCAGAAAGAAGGCCAGGAGTTGATCCTCAAGCACATGGAAGACTTCTTCTTCGGTGAAGGGTCTGCCCTGCCGCCAGACTTCGTTCCTCAACAAAGCAAATAGTCAGGTCGCGGCCAGTTCGATCAGCGGGTCGATGGTGAAGCGGAGCTTGGCGTGCGCGCTCTTGACCGCAGCTTCCGCCGCCTCGGGCGTTGATGCCCGCGCAAAGATGAAGCCGAGGTAACTGGCGCCTTCAGGGAGCGGCACCAGGCGTTGATCGGGCTTGGCCGTCACCAGCACGTCGTCGACGTCGGCGACGGCGCGGGCCTCCTCGATCCCGGCGACGCGGCGGTAGATCCCGCCTCTCGGGATCGGAATCATCATCACCGCGGAGGCGCCCGCCTCGCGCGACCAGCCGTCGACGGGTTCGCCGAGGGCCTGGCGCAGCAACAATTCTTCAAGACCGCATCGATCGCCGGCGCGGTTCACGAAGCGGAGCGCCTTGGCGCACAGCCCGCCGATGGGACGCGCCGCCACTTCCAAAACATAGACGCCATCCGCCGCCACCCGGCACTCGGCGTGCACGGAGCCATGGTGGAGGCCGATCGCCGTCGCCGCCGCCGTCACCGCGCGGGTGATCGCGTCCAAGGTGGCGCCACTGGCGCGCGACGGGGTGACGTAGGTCGTCTCTTCGAAGAACGGCCCTTCGAGCGGATCGGGCTTGTCGAAGATCGCCAGCACCTGGAACCTGCCGTGATCCATGACCGCTTCGATCGCGAACTCGACGCCATCAATGTAGCGTTCGATTTGGATCACGTCCGCCTCAGGGTCGCGAAGCTCACGGACCTCCGGCGAATCGAGCAAATGCGAGAGGCGAGCGTACGCCGTCAGAAAGCTGAGCTCGTCGTCGACGCGGATCACACCTCGACTGCCAGACAGCACCGTCGGCTTGATCACGGCCGGCCATTCCACGCGGCTCACCAGGCGCGCAGGATCCGCCGTGACGGGTACCGCGAAGAACGACGGTACTGCCAGCCCTGCGGCGCGGAGCCGCTCGCGCATCCTGCGCTTGTCGCGCGCCACCGCCGCCGCATCGGGCGGATGCCACCGCAGCCCGAGCAATTGCGCCACCTGGGCGCCCAATACCGTGGGGCGATCACCCACCGCGATCGCGCCGTCGACAGGCGTTTTCTCGAGCGCCTTGAGCAGGGTGTCCACCGAGCGCCACTCTTCGTGGAAGCGGACGGCAATCGCGCCATCGCGCCACGGATCGTCAAGCTGGTCGCAGCGATCGGTCGCGTAGACCAGTTCCACGCCCATCCGTTGGGCGGCCTCTTCGAACATGCGCGTCTGATAGCCCGTGGTCGTGGCGAGCAACAGGACACGTTTCATAACAGAGCCACCTGCTCTGCGTTGGGTTCCGCTCAACAGTACCAGGGCTCGTCCAGATACGGCACCTCGGTGCGGGGGCGTGGCGCCGACGCCAATGCCATCATGTGTTGCTGCAGCTCGTCCACCCGCGGGTCGCGGTGTTGCCACGGGAAGGTCAGCGTGTTTCGGTCGAAGGGGCCGATGACCTGCTTGATGTCGTCCAGTTCGAGCAGGCGCGACTGCCAGGTGACGAGCAGGCGGATCGCCCACTGCACCGGCGAGACGTGGGCGGTGAGACCCAGGTCGTCGACGACCTGGCGCAAGTCGCGGTAGCCGTCCAGGGTGGTCCACGGCGTGAAGGCGACAAACGTCGGCACGAGCGTCAGCCCCGCGGCGCGGCACAGCCCGGCCGCGCGGATGAAATCGGCGCGGGTGTGGCCCTTCGCCAGCTTCGCCAGGACCTCGTCGTCCACGGCCTCCACTGCGCTGGTGACAAACAGGCACCCCGTGCGGACCAACGTGGGCAACAGCACCTGGTGATCGATCAGGTGTTCCACCTTGATGATCGCATCATAGGTCAGCGACGGGAATTCCGCGTGCAGCGCCTCGACGATGCGGCGGGCGTGGGTGGGGCCGTTGAAGAAGTCCGGATCGCCGAACGAGATATGCGTCGCCCCGGCGTCGACCTGCGCCCGAATGTCGGCGAGAACGACATCCATGGGCACGACACGGAACTGGCCGTCGTACACCGGAACGATTGGACAATGCCGGCAACGATGCTGGCATCCACGCGTGGCGTCGGTCGCCCCGGCGACCCTGGTCGAGCCGTCGGGCATTTGCAAGGAGGCGTAACGGGTCAACGGCGGCAGACCGGATCGATCCGGCTGAATGAAAGCCAAACGCGCCACTGCGCCGGGGCGCGTTGGTCTCGCCGAAGCAGGGGGTGGTTCGAGCCCGCGACAGCGGACCACCTCAAGCAAATCGGCTTCGAACTCTGGCCCAAGTACCACCGACACGCCGCGTTCGCGAAGGAGCTCTTCGTTGAGCGGAGCGTATAGCCCATACGCGCAAATCGTCGCCGCCGGGTTGAGCGCCTTGACGCGGTCGATCACCGGCAGCGCCAGCCGCGTGGCCGTGTGCATCGGGAGGTAGAACGCCACGAGCGTGGCCCCGCCCAGGATCTCAGGCGTGAGGGTGTCGCGGGAAAGATCGACGGCCGTCACGTCGTGTCCCGCCCGGCGCAGCCAGGCCGCGGGAGACGCCAGCCCAAACGGCTGGCGGCCGAGGTCGTAGGTGCTCAGGAGAACGACGCTCACCCATTGATCTTACTTCGGCATCAGTTTCCGCATCGACGGCACGAAGGCGAACAGGAGAAGGCCGGCGACGATCGCAAACCCCGCCACGGCGCCAAAGAGCGACGGCAAAGCGAGGGACTCGTAGAGGCCGGAGACGCGGCCACCGATGAAATTGCCGACCGAGGTGGCCAGGAACCACACGCCCATCATCAGGCCGCCGATGCGCACCGGCGCCAGCCGGGTCATCGCGCTCAGCCCAACCGGGCTCAGGACGAGTTCGCCGATGGTATGAAGGAAGTACGTGAGTATGAGCCACAGCGGACTGACGAGCCCGCCCGATTGCGCCGGAGGAATGAGCACGGCAAAGCCGAGCCCGACGAGCACCAGGCCGGCGGCAAACTTGGTCGGGGACAGCGGCTCTTTTCCGGCGGCGGCCAGCTTCAGCCACACCCAGCCCAGGATGGGCGCAAAGATGATCAGGAAGAGCGAGTTCATCGACTGGAACCAGGTGCTCGGATAGGCGTAGCCGAACACCTCGTTGCGGGTGCTGCGATCGGCGAAGAGATTTAGCGTGGAGCCAGCCTGCTCGAACACCGACCAGAAGAGCGCCGCCGCCAGGAACAACACGGCGATCACATACAGGCGCTTGCGCTCATCGGCCGTCCACCCGCCCGAGAGAAACAGCCAGCCGAAGAAGCCGACGATCAGCAGCAGCAGGAACACGCCGGCGGCGTCGGCGACCTGGGTCGGCGTGACCGGCACCAGTCCCGTGTAGCCGCCGCCGCCAATCACGATCGCCAACAGCGCGATCAGGCCGCCCCCCAGTTGCGCCTGCCGTTTCCAGGCCGCTGCCTGCTCCGGGGTCGCCGGCGCGCGGTGCATGCCCGCGTCACCGAGGTGCTTGGCGCCGAGCACGTATTGAATGACGCCGAATGTCATGCCGACACCGGCGCACGCGAAGCCAAGGTGCCAGTTGATCTGCTGTCCCAGGTATCCACAAATCAGGGGCGCGATAAAGGCGCCGAGGTTGATGCCCATGTAGAAGACCGAGAATCCGGCGTCCCGGCGCTGATCGTCCTTGCCGTATAACTTGCCGACGATTACGCTGACGTTGCCTTTGAGGAGGCCCGTGCCGATGACGATCAGGAAGAGGCCCAGGTAAAACGTCGCGAGGCTGGAAAACGCCATGCTGAAATGGCCGCTCGCGATCAGCATCCCGCCGTAGAGGACGGCGCGGCGCGGCCCGATCAGCCGATCCGCGATCCAGCCGCCGGGCAGCGTCGCCATGTAGACCATCGAGGTGTAGAGGCCGTAGATTGCGCCGCCGGTGGCGGCGTCGAAGGCCAGGCCGCCGGCCGCCAGCGGCGCGGTCATGTACAGCAGCAGCAGCGCGCGCATGCCGTAGTAGCTGAAGCGCTCCCACATCTCGGTGAAGAACAAGGTCGACAGGCCGCGCGGGTGGCCGAAGAAGGCGCGGTCCTGAGCTGAGCTGGTGGCCATAGTCGAGGCGTATTGTATCCTTCGGTCAGGATGGCCCTCGACGACTATCGCAAGAAGCGGGACTTCACCAGGTCCCCCGAACCAACCGGCGACACACCGGCCAGGAAGAAGGCCGGCGCGCCGCTCTTTTTCTGCGTCCAGAAACACCTCGCCACACACCTGCATTACGACCTCCGGCTGGAATGGAACGGCGTGCTGATGTCGTGGGCCGTGCCGAAGGGACCATCGATCGATCCGGCTGACAAGCGGCTGGCGATGCACGTCGAGGACCATCCGATTGACTACGGGATGTTCGAGGGCGTGATCCCCGAAGGCTACGGCGCCGGCATCGTGATGCTCTGGGACCGCGGCACGTGGGAACCGGAGTCAGAGGATGTGGACGCGGCCCTGCGCAAAGGCGACCTCAAGTTTCGACTGAACGGCTACAAGCTCAAGGGCTCGTGGGTCCTCGTGAAGACGCATGGCTTCGCCGGAGCGCCCAACAGTTGGCTGCTGATCAAGCACCGCGACGACTGGGCGGGACCGATCAACATCACCGAGTTTGCCCCGCTCAGCGTCAAGACGCCCGATGCGGATTTCGCCGAGATCCTCGGCGAAGGCACGCCGGACATCTGGCACAGCAACCCGCCGGCCAAGACCGGCGATACCGGAAAACTGTTCCAGCGAATCATCCAACAGGCACTCTCGATGAAAAGTGAAAAGGGCAAAGGGAAAAGTGACAAGCGCAAAGGGAAAAGTGAAAAGCCCAAAGCCAGGAAACAGAAAGCCTAACCAAAGGGCAGGTCCCATGCTGTCAAGAAGAGCGATGTGTGCGACGCCCCTGGCGCTCCTGGCCGCGCGCGTCGGTGGCGCGCAGTCGGGCAAGATGACGCTGGCGATTCACATGAACACCTCCGCCGGCGCGGGCTATCGCCGCGCGATGGAAGGCTGGGCCAAGGCCGGCATCACGAACGTCGAGTTGAACGCGGCGCCGGTGGACGAGTTCATCAAGACCGACACCCTGGACGGCGCGCGGCGCGTGCTCACCGACAACGGGCTCACGCCGGTGTCGTGCGCGGTCGGGGTGCCTGGCCTGATCGAGCCCAATCCCGATCAGGCCGCAGCGCTCGACAACTTGAAGCGGCGTCTCGAGATGCTCGCGACCCTCGGGCTAAAGAAGATCTACACGACCACCACCGGCACGCCAAAGCTCGCGGTCGACGATTACAAGACCGTCGCGGACAACATGCGGCGGTTCGGCGAGACGGCCAGGCAATTCAACATGATGGCGATGGTCGAATTCGTGCGCTCATCATCGTACATGGCGACGTTGCCCACCGCCCTGAAGACCATTCGCGAGGCCGCGCACCCGAACCTGGGCCCGATGTTCGACTTCTACCATTTCTGGTCGGGCAACAATAAGCTCGAGGACCTGGATCTGATTCGGCCCGGGGAGATCCAGCACGTCCACTTCCAGGATGTCCCCGACCTGCCGCGCGAGTTGCTCGACAACAACAGCCGGTTCATCCCCGGCGACGGCGTGTCGCCCTTGAACCTGATGCTGAAGAAGCTCGCCGAGAAGGGCTATGCCGGGCCGCTGTCGGTGGAACTGTTCCTGCCGAAATTCCGTGACGGCGATCCGTTCGACGTGGCCACCGAGATTCGCAGGAAAGCGGAAGCGGTCATGCGCCAGGCGGGCGTCATGTGAAGTGAAGAGTCATAAGAGCACGCGCGCCGCCGCGGCCACCGCTCCGGCGGCCGGGAGTGAGTCGATCGTCCAGCACAGGTCCATGAGGCTGCGCGCCTGCGCCGCCGGCAACACGCCGTCGGCCAGGCCCATGAACTTGGCCTCGAGATCGCGATCACTCATCGGCCGCTCGAGGCTGCCGACCGCATGTTCGACGAACTTCTCCAGCCTCCGGCCGTCCTTCAATGTCACGACGACGCGCACCTGGTCTTCCTTGATGGCCGGATCGA